>NZ_VJYC01000003.1:0-257667 GCF_030400235.1 Leuconostoc sp. UCMA20149 | reverse complement strand
GCGCGTAGCCTTGTGCTAAAAATTGGTTAACTAGCGGCAATCCCACATTACGAACTATTTTTCGGCTAGTAAGATGGCCGCTCAATGCCTGTCAGGATATGCGTGATAAAATTTCGTTTTCTTCCTCCAAACTAGCGAGTCGTTTCGCTGGTTGCTTGACATCTTTTATCGTCTTTGACTGACCCTGAATCATGACTGGGGTAGCTTGCTTGACCCAAATAGCAATAGAATCTTTTGAAGGTCCAAATTCTTCTGCTAATGATTTAAGTGAACGGCCTTCTTGGTGAAGTTTAACCAATGAATCTTTGAAATCTTGTGAATAACGAATTGACATAAAAATACTCCTATACTTTCATTTTACGGACTGAATAAAAATAGTCCATTTTTTTAGTATAAGAGCATATGCAGAAGGTATGATAAAACGAGACCCTACTATCAGAGTAAAAACTGTTGGCTTAGATGGTAAAGATAGCAATATGAAGTTTTTAGAATTAGACGAAATGAAAAAGTTTGAAAGCTATGCTTATGATCGGTATTTAGAAAACGATGCTTTCTTGGCCATGATAATCTCTATTCACACCGGTTTACGATTTGGAGAAGTAGCGGCACTGCGACAATCTGATATAGACTACCAACATAAAGAATTATCAGTAACGAAAACCATTGATATGTACGGAAACGAAAGAAAGCCGCAAACTAAAAATAGTATTCGAAAAATAAAAATCGACGACACCCTCTTAGATACTTTAAAATTAATCGAAACAGTAGATGACGATTATATGGTGAAATCCAACGCTCAAAGAGTTACTTGGTATATACATTCTGCAACCAAGGAATTAGGAATCAAAAATGTAACCTTTCACGCATTACGACACTCACATGCTTCATACTTAACTTCACGAGGTATTGCGATTCAATATGTATCAGAACGTTTAGGACATGCTGATGTTTCTATCACTCAACAAGTATATTCTCACTTGCTAAAGTCACTACGCGACCAAGAGGAAGATAAAACAATATTCCTTTTAAACGCACTGTAAAGTGTACAAAAAGTGTACAAATGATATAGAAAATAGTAGTATTTAATAGTTATTGTTAGTAAATAGAAAACCCATTAAAACATTGTTATATCAACATTTAAGCCATTAAATCAGCGTTTATATAAAATTGGTTAAAACATATCAAAAATCTTTGAAAAGTCATTTTGATAGTAAAGGCAATTAACGTTATTGTGACAAAAAAATCGCCAGTATACAACAAAAAATGTAATGGTGAATGAACTGGAATTAAGAAAATTAACAACGCTGCCACGCCAATACCTGAAGACATAATACCATCAATTAAAGTGCCTTTTGTTTCAGTCAATAGCAGGGTACTGCTATTGTTGATCTTCTTATTTTGTCGCGAATAAAACCATGATAACATAAACGATAAACACACCATTACCATTTCGTATGGTAACACTGGGCCCACATTCATCATTTGTCCTTCCCCAAAGGCAAAATAAAGATAGGCCTTGACACTAACAGTTACAACTGACAAAGATAACAAAACAATTGTCAATAATGACTGACATAAAGAAAATATCGGTTCTAAAACAAATAAACCATCTGGAAATCGTTGACTCTTCTTGCTACTCACTTTTGAAATAATAATTGATACCATACCTGAAACCAGTGTGATGACAGTAAAGTAAGCGTCTACAAACAATGCCTCAATATCAGTAATTAAAAAAACCGTAATCCCCGACACCGCCATTATAGTATTAATTAGAATGCCCAGCCACAATCCACGCTGTTCAATTCGTTTTTGATTCATTTGATTTTCCTTTACAAATTTTGATCAACTTTCTGCATCAGCTGCTGTAACTGATGTTGTTCTGACTCATTCAAAATTGATATTGCGTCTAAAAATACCTGATCAAAAAGTCGATAATTCTGCTGGCAATGTCGCAACATTTCCGGACTTAGCGTCAGGTACATTACCCGTTTATCATGTTGAGACGGTTTTTTAACTAAGTAACCGGCTTGCACAAAGCGTTTGACAATACGTGTTGCAGCAGGCTTGGAAATACCCGCTTGATCCGCAAACTGAGTTGCTGTTGTTTCCGATTGACTATACAGAATATCTAAATAATATTCATCATTAGCCGACAATTCCGGAAAAAGTTGACTTCTTGTCGGACTATTTTGATAATTAATAGCCACTTTGTCATAAAGTTTTGAAAACAATTGACTAATTTGTTCCATTACATCACCCCCAAGTAGTTAACATAAGTAGTTACTTTTGTTAACTACTTATGTTAACTATACGCATTGAAACTTGATTTGTCAATAAAAAAATATATCTTTAATCTTTTGTCTCTTGAATTGTTAGCACTTCTTGAATTCGCTGATCGTGAGATTCAATAGGTAAAGCATTTTTAACCTGACGACTTAACGCTAACGCAACCGTTTTGCCGGTATAATTTTCCAAAAAACGATCATAGTATCCCGCCCCGAATCCAAGACGTGCGCCATTTTTTGTAAATGCCAACCCCGGAACAATTACTAAATCAATCTTATTTTCTGGCACAGCACTATCAGTAACAGGTTCTCTAATTGACAATTGACCTGTTTGTAAATTAGAAGCATCATCAAATGGTACAAATATCATTTGATGGTGAACAATTTTAGGAACAACAGTTTTTTTGTTTGCTGACCAAGCGGCTTCAATAATTGGCGCTGTATCCAGTTCTAATGGCATACTCAATGTCACAGCAATCGTTCCTGCCTCCTGCCAAGCAGCTGTCTCGAAAAGAAGCTGGTAGAGTTGGTTTGATTCCATCTTTTTTTGATGTATTGATAATGTTTTTAATGCTTCTTTTTGCAGTTGCCGTTGTTCGTTTTTATTGATCATGATTTCACCAAAAAAGCTGGCTGAGCCAGCTTTCATTTTATTCAAACAAATGAGACATTGCCAAGACTTCTGCGTCACGTTTCACTTGCTTTAACACTTTCTCATCATCATGGTGATGAATAGCTGTTACAATCAATTGAGCGACTTGACGTGCGTCATCTTCACTGAACCCACGCGTTGTAATTGCCGGAGTGCCAATACGAATGCCTGAGGTCACAAAAGGACTGAGCTGTTCATTCGGTAAGGCTTCTTTATTTGTTGTAATCGATACTGAATCAAGTAGTTCTTGCGTTTGCTTACCGTTTAAACCAGTTTGCGTCAAATCCAAGTTAAACAAGTGATTATCTGTGCCACCTGTAACAACACGGATATCGGTTGTATCATTGAATACTTCAGTCATTGCCTGCGCGTTAAGGATCACTTGTTTTGCATACGCTTTAAATTCTGGTCGCAAGGCTTCACCAAATGCAATCGCCTTACCTGCAATAACATGTTCCAACGGGCCGCCCTGTGATCCGGGAAAAATAGCCGAATTAATTTGCTTTGCATACTTTTCCTGTGACAAAATAACACCACCGCGTGGTCCACGTAGCGTCTTGTGTGTGGTTGAAGTAACTACATCAGCAACGCCGACTGGATTAGGATGCAATCCTGCTGCCACGAGTCCTGCGATATGTGCCATATCAACCATCAAATATGCTCCGACTTCATCGGCAATATCACGGAACTTCTGAAAATCAATAATACGTGAATACGCAGAAGCACCAGCAACAATCATTTGTGGCTTTACTTCACGTGCTTGCTGTGCAATTGCCTCATAGTCTAGTCGCTCAGTTTCAGAATCAAGACCGTAAGTATAAGACTGATACATTTTACCAGAAAAACTAACTTTGGCGCCGTGTGTTAAATGACCACCGGCATCCAAATCCATGCCAAGGATTTTATCGCCTGGCTTCAAGAATGCCATATAGGCAGCAGCGTTAGCTTGAGATCCCGAATGAGGTTGTACGTTTGCATATTCGGCACCAAACAATGCCTTAAGACGATCAATAGCAAGTTGTTCAACGACGTCAACATACTCTGTGCCGCCATAATAACGTTTGTAAGGATAACCTTCAGCATATTTGTTCGTTAACACAGAGCCTTGTGCGGCACGAACAGCTTTTGAAGCAAAATTTTCGGAAGCAATTAACTCAATTGTGCGGTTTTGACGGGCACCTTCTTGTTGAATAGCGCTCCACACTTCAGAATCTAATTCACGATATGACATTTCGTTCTCCTTGCATTTAATATAACTATATTATACACGTAAATGTTTATTATTTTGACCTAATATCGTACATTTTACCGAAATATTGTGCTTTATTTATCAAAGAGTTCGGTTTTTAATGATTTTAAAATATCATTTGGCGTAATTACTTTTTGATGCAAGATTGGTTTATCAAATAAAGTTAGCACCTGACTTGGAATGTCTGTATTGGTCTTACTTGACAAACGTGTCAATGCTTCAGCACCTTCAATTGGCTCATCACCAAGCGCTGATAAAATAGTTTGTGGAAATTTATATGGGCTCGCAGTGGCGGCTAATAAGGTGGGGATGTTTTGATCACTGACTAACTGATAGGCATAGCGTCCGACAGCAGTATGAGGATCAATTAAATAATTGGTTTGATCAAATACCGACAAGATAGTGTCGCTCACTTGCTTTTGTGTTGCAAAACACGATTTAAACTGTTTCAAATTGCGGCGCGTTCGTTCAGACAATTTGTATTGCCCTTCATCAGCTAATGCCGTCATATATGATTGAACTTCTGAAGCATCACGATCACTTGCAAAGTATAACACTCGCTCTAAATTGCTCGATACCAGAATGTCCATTGCTGGCGCATTTGTGACTTTAAATGGCCGCTTACTATCATAAACACCAGTATTAAAAAAATCTGTTAAAACGTTGTTTTCATTTGAAGCAACCACAAAATCATTGACAGGTAACCCTATTTGACTAGCATAGTAAGCCGCCAAAACATTACCAAAATTACCGGTTGGTACAACAATGTTAATTTTATCCCCAGCATTGATATCATTTTGTCGAATTAGTTGAGCGTAACTATAAAAATAATAAACAATTTGTGGCACTAATCGACCAATGTTAATTGAATTTGCCGACGAAAAACGCATGTGATGGTCAGCTAATTCTTGAACGAGTTTTTGATTGCTCAAAAGGGTCTTAACTGCTTTTTGAGCATCGTCAAAATTGCCAGTGATTGCTGTAACGTGGGCATTTTTACCCGTTTCACTTACCATTTGTTGACGTTGGATATCACTGACACCAACTTCTGGATAAAACACCACAATTTCTGTATTTGGTACATCCGCAAAGCCACTCATAGCCGCTGTCCCAGTATCCCCAGAAGTTGCGGTCAAAATGACCACTTTATCACTAATGGCCTGCTTTTTGGCGGCAGTTGTTAGCAAATGTGGTAACGCTTGAAGTGCAACATCTTTAAAAGCTAATGTTGGACCATGGAACAATTCAATATAATGCAGATTATTTTCCTGATGTAAAGTGATAATTTTCTCATTATCCCATTGACGACCATAGGCTTTACAGATGATATGATCTATTTCTGATACGCTAAAATCATCAAAAAATGCGTCGAAAATTTGCGTCGCAATTTCCGTATACGTTTGATGGCTAAGTGTGTCCCAATCTACTGATATTTCAGGCCACGATTCTGGTACATAAAGGCCGCCATCTGGCGCAATACCATTCAATATAGCCTGACTAGCAGAAACTGCCGGTGCTCCCCCACGCGTCGATATATACTGCATTTAATTAAGTTCCTTTATTGTTATTTTAATTTATTATAACAAATCTATTTATTTGTTGCTTTAAAAATGATAAAATTATAAGACATTAAATATAAAAGGGAAAAAAATATGGAACTTGGAATTGGTCTTTTTGGACTTGGCACAGTCGGCACAGGTGTCGTTAAAATTTTACAACAAAATGCACACCAAATTACCGAACGTACTGGCGCTAATTTGGTGGTTCGTCATGCCGTTGTGCATAATTTAAATAAACAGCGAGCGGGTTTTGTCCAAAATTTTCCAATTACTGACCAACCATCCGACATTTTAAATAATCCAGATATTCAGATTGTTGTGGAAGTCATGGGCGGTATTAGTGAAGCCTACGACATTATCAAGCAAGCAATCGCTGCTAAAAAGCACGTCGTGACTGCTAACAAAGACCTTATTGCTAGTCATGGTCAAGAGCTCGCTAATTTAGCTAATGAAAATGGCGTAGACCTCTATTATGAAGCTGCCGTAGCCGGCGGTATTCCAATTTTGCGAACACTTGCAACTAGTTTTACTGCCGATGAAATTACTCGTGTAGCTGGTATTATTAATGGTACAAGTAATTTTATTTTGACACAAATGGCATCAAATGGTTTGACATACGAGAATGCTTTGGCTTTGGCACAAGAAAAAGGCTTTGCTGAAGCTGATCCTACTAATGACGTCGCTGGTTTCGACGCCGCCTATAAGCTCATTATTCTTTCAAATTTTGCTTTCGGCGTGCAACCCGTCTTGGGAGATGTTAGCATCAGTGGGATCACGAACTTAACGGATTTAGATATTGAAGATGCCCAAAGTTTTGGTTATGGCATCAAATTGCTCGGGGTTGCGCAACGCGTTGGAGATTCAAATAACGCTATTAGTATTGAAGTCGCGCCTCACTTAGTACCTTTTGATCATCCGTTAGCGACAGTTCATAATGAAAACAATGCTGTTTTGGTTAATGGTGAGTCTGTAGGTGAAGTCATGCTTTATGGTCCTGGTGCGGGTGAAATGCCAACTGCTAACTCAGTTTTAAGTGATTTGACTAATGTTGCCACAAATTACACACCAGGTAAGCCATTTAACACATTTAATCAAAATCTTGATTTAGCCAAACCATCCCAACGTGTGGCACGTCGTTTTGTAGTCGTTGATGTGGCTGATACACCTGGTGCAATGTATTCTGTGACAGGTATGTTTACCTCAGCCAAAATTAGTTTCACCGATTTAAAGCAAACACCTGCTAAAAATGGCTATGCACGTCTTGTTGCACTCACATATCCTGCCTCAGACGCACAACTAAATGTCATTAAAACGACTATCCGCAACGCAGATGGTATCAATCTAGTCTCGGAGTACAAAATTTTCTCATGATTACAATAAAAGTGCCAGCCACTAGTGCCAACATTGGTCCGGGGTTTGATTCTTTGGGCTTGGCTCTAAGTCTATATTTAACACTTGAAATTCACGAACCAGCAGACAGTTGGAAAGTTTTTCATGATTACGGCGATAGCATGCCCTCTGATCAAAATAATTTTATTGTCTCGACAGCATTGCGTATTGCACCTTCGCTGAAACCACATCGCTTAGTTGTAAAATCAGATATTCCACTAGCTCGTGGTCTTGGTTCTTCCTCATCAGCTTTGATTGCTGCTTTATCAATGGTTAATCTCTTAGACAATAAGCAATACACTAAAGAAGATTTACTTCAAATTGCCACTAAGCTAGAAGGACACCCTGACAACGTTGCACCGGCTATATTTGGTGGTGCCGTCGCTGCTTATTATGATGGGACAACTGTCTTTCACACGCCATTACATTTTCCAAAGTCATTAAGCTTTGTTACTTTTATACCAGATTATCAGCTCTTGACGGAAAAAGCGCGCGCCGCCTTACCAAAAGACTTACCTTTCAAACAAGCTGTTGCTGCCAGCGCAATTAGCAATACGCTTGTAGCGGCTTTAGCTGGCAATAATATCGATACTGCACGGCACCTAATTGAACAGGATCTATTTCATGAAGAGGCACGAGCACATCTTGCCCCAGAACTGACAATCATTCGTCGTATTGCACACCAGCAAAACATTGTTGGTACTTATTTGTCGGGTGCTGGTCCAACTATCATTTCTGTTGTTGATGAAACGGAAGCCCAACGCTTAATGACAGCGATTAATTTGGCCCAATTACCTGGAAAAACATATCATTTACATACCGATTTAACCGGTGCTATAGTTCAAACAAACGATTAGGAGGACGCGTGTCAATTAGCGCGCGATACCATTATGAAAGTTACAAAATTCGGCGGTTCATCTTTGGCTGACGGTCAACAACTAAAAAGAGTTTTTGATATTATCCGAGATGATCCAGAACGTAAAGTTGTGGTTGTGTCAGCACCTGGAAAACGTTTTAAAGACGACACTAAAGTAACTGACTTGCTTCTCAGTTACGCCAGAGCAACAATTGAAGATACAGACGCAACAGATATCATTGAAGCTATCAAACATCGTTATCACGCAATCGGCAACTATTTTGATTTACCAGACTACGACTTAGCTGATTTAGATGAACAAATTGATCACTTGTCAACCAAACATTACCGCTCTTTTGATTACTTATACGCCGCATTCGCTGCTCATGGTGAGTATCTAAATGCGCAATTAGTAGCCAAGGTTTTTACTCACTTGGGTGTTTCAGCAAGATTTATTGATCCAAAAGAAATAGGTTTATTGGTCGATGATAACGCGCGCCAAGCAACTTTTGACACGAAATCATACGATACCATCGCTGAACTTGATTTATCAACATCAGAACGCCTCATTGTACCAGGATTCTTTGGCTATACTAAAAGTGGTGATATGGCAACCTTTTCTCGAGGCGGATCAGATATTACCGGCGCGATTATGGCACGTGGTCTGCGAGCTGACTTATACGAAAACTTCACTGATGTCAGTGCAATCTACGCTGTTAACCCGAATATTATTGACAAACCAGCTGCGATTGAGCAAATGACTTATGATGAAATGCGTGAATTGTCTTATGCTGGATTTGCTGTATTTCATGATGAAGCAATTATTCCAGCTATTCAAGGTGGCATACGTATTAATATCAAAAATACCAATGATCCTGAGGTCCCAGGGACATTTATTGTCCCTCCAACTGAAGTTCAGCAATCCCGTCCGGTGACTGGCATTGCTAACTCGAATCGCTTTGCGGCACTATATCTCCATCGTTATTTATTAAACAAAGAGGTCGGCTTCACACTCAGAATTCTTGAAATCTTAAAGCGTCATCAAATATCCTATGAACACATGCCATCAGGTATTGACGACTTGACAATCATTTTTGACAAAACACTTTTAACTCAAGAAAAAATAGATGGTATGCTGGCCGATATTGCATCGGAAATTAAACCTGATACGCTCAAATGGCTTCCCAGCTACGGTATTATAATGGTAGTCGGTGAAGGGATGCGCAATCGTATTGGTGCATTGACTGAAATTGTATCACCATTAAAAGAACACCATATTAGCTTACAAATGGTCAACCAAGGTGCCAGTGAAATATCAATTATGCTTGGTATTCAGCCGGACCTGTCAGACCGTGCCGTCAAAGCAATCTATGAAAACATATTTAAATAGTTAAAAGGGCTCAAAATTTGAGCCCTTTTTATAATGTATCACTAATTTTCTATTAAACGCTTCGTAAATAATGACGCAAATCATCAGGGGTAAGTTGATTTTCAAGGCCAATCAACAGCTTCAAACGCGCTTTAGGACCATTGATACTGCTGGCAAAAATGACACCTGCTCGTTCTAATTGTACGCCACCACCTAAATAATCATATACAGGCTCGGCTACGCCATTAAAACTACGTGAAACTATCACAACAGGAATGCCCTTTTCTAGCACAACACTTACACCCTTTGCGGCTTCTCGGGACAAATTACCGGCGCCCAATGCTTCAATAATCAGACCGTTAACATTAGAATCAGCCAATAATTGGAATAATTGACCATCCATTCCAGCATAAGCCTTTAAAACTGGTATATTCTGGTTAACCTGCTGAATTGGTAAAACGTGACGTCGCGGCAAGTCATAAAAATAAATCACTTGTCTTTTAGTGAGTAAGCCCATCGCGCCACTAATTGGTGAAGCAAAAGTTGCCACGTTAGTTGTATGGGTTTTAGTCACAAATCTAGCAGCATGAATTTCGTCGTTCATGACAACCATCACACCACGTTTTCGTGAAGCGTCTGAAGTTGCAACACGCAAAGCTGATTGATAATTATATAAACCATCAGAACCCAACTCATTAGAAGACCGCATTGCACCAGTCATCACAATCGGAAAGTCAACTTTGAGGGTACTATCCAAGAAAAAAGCAGTTTCTTCTAATGTATCCGTACCATGTGTAATAACCACACCATCAAATTGGTTGCCTGCTGCTAATATTCGCTGCTGTAACTGTAACATATGTTTTGGTCCAATATGTTCACTTGGCAGGTTAAAAATGCTTTCAACCTGCAACACAACATCTGTTATTTTTACCTGAGCTTCAGTCAATGGATTGACAACACCAGTCTCAACATCACCATCTTCATCTTCATGCATTGAAATTGTACCACCAGTGTGCAAAACTAGTATTTTTGTCATATATCTGTCTTCTTTCTAAAGTTTATGAGTTGATTTTGCCATGAGTGCATTTGCTCAATAAATACTTTTGCTCTTGGTTTCAGACCAACCTGATTTTCATAAATGTAATCAATAACCTTTTGTAAGCCACGCTTCGTTTTAGTAGACATGTTGATTTCATGGACTTGCCGCATATCAATAATGCTAAATTGTCTTAAATAAAAAACCGTTTTTTGATCCAACATGAGTCGATGATCATCCAAATCAAAATGTTCTTCAGAAATGATGCCATTATACTTTTCCGAGTAATCAAATCGACCGTCAGTTTGACCACTAATAGGATCAGCACGCCAATTGGGAGCAATCCCGAGCGGCACCAGCAGTTGAATTTCAAAAATATTTGCGATTATTTGTGGATCTAATTGCTCATCTAATTTCTGTAATGCAATTGCTAATTGATTATACCAGCGTGTGATAATTTGATTTTCTTCAAATGTTGCATCAATCAAACTCACAATCAAAGCGGCATAGGCATTAACTTCAATATCATCGACTAATCGAGAAAACATCTTCACTGATTGAATATCATTAATATAACCTAGACCACTGCCTTTTTTTGGCCAAGCCCCTTCAAAGGTTATCAATGCGTAAGGCTGCACACCGCCAGCCAATTTTGATTTAGGTCGTTTGGCACCCCGCGCCAAAAAAGTCCGCAAACCAGCCGTTTCAGTTAGTATGCGAACTAATAAATCATTATCCTTGTACTGTTTTGTGTTTAACACAATGCCCTTAATTATTGCCATAACACGAAGCCATCAAATTTTCCTTCATGAAATTGATTTTGCGAGATACCTTGCTAAAATTAATAATCGTCTTCACTGTAACCCAATGTTTGTAACGCTTGTGGTCGATCACGCCATCTTGGCTCAACTTTCACCCATGTTTCTAAGTAGACTTTGTCACCCATCAAACGCTCAATATCTTTTCGGGCACGAGTTCCAATTTGCTTAATCATTGCACCTTGTTTACCAATGATAATGTTTTTTTGCGTTGGTCTCTCAACAATGATTGATGCTTGAATATGGATTTTTTCTTCATCTTCACGAGCAATTTTATCAATGACAACCGCAACAGAATGCGGCACTTCTTGGCGAGTTAATTGTAGCACCTTTTCACGAATCAATTCTCCGATAACAAATCGCTCAGGGTGATCAGTCAATTGATCCGAATCAAAATATTGTGGTCCTTCATCCAAGTTTGCCACAATGTTATCCAGTAATTCAGGCACATTGTCACCTTCAGTTGCTGAAATTGGAAATACTTCCGTCCACTCTGGTGCATTTTCTTGGTAACTGGCAATCACATTTAACAAATCTTTTGGTGATAACAGATCAATTTTATTAATTAACAGATAAATAGGTGTGTTCTTCACTTCTTTAAGGCGTTCAATAATGAAGTCGTCGCCACGTCCTCTCGGCATGGAAGCATCAGCCACAAACCAAATTGCGTCAGCTTCATGCAAGGCTGAAAAAGCAGACTTAACCATAAAGTCTCCCAAAGAATTTTGCGGCTTATGCACGCCTGGCGTGTCAATAAACACAACTTGGGCGTTATCAGTTGTGTAAATACCTTGAATTTTATTTCTCGTAGTTTGTGCCTTATCCGACATAATGGCAATTTTTTCGCCCACAATACGATTGAGTAATGTGGATTTTCCAACATTAGGTCGACCAATAATGGCCACAAATCCTGATTTAAATACATTTTCTGTCATAATATATTACGGCGCCTAGGCCCATTTTCTCCTAAAAATCTATTTACTATCTACTAAAATTATGAATAAACTGCGAAAAGTTCGTCACAATACCAAACTGACGCCAAACATAGGGCTGAAAAACAATCAATAAAATGATGATTTCAAAGGCAACAGCCGCTAATACACCACCAGCTGCAACATCTTTTGCTAAACCTGCCAAAGGATGGTAACGTTTCTCAACAACTAAATCAACTAATGCTTCAATAATTGTATTCAAAAATTCACTTGAAATAACTGTAAAGACGGCTACTGTCACCCACAACCAATCCGAACGAACCAAACCATAATGTAAACCAGCAATTAAGATTAAAAAACCCAAAAATATATGAATTCTAAGGTTACGCTCACGAACTAAAATCATCCAAATGCCATGCAATGAATTTTTTAAGGCACGAAAAAAGGAACTATTCCTTTGTACCTTCTTATTATAATCTTTCGGTGCACCCTCTAATTGTTTATCGTCTAAGCCCATAATCGTCTAAAATCTTTCGCTGTAAATCAAACATTTCTTTCTCTTCGGCGTCTCCTAGCATATGATCATAACCATTCAAGTGTAAGAAACCATGAACAACAAGGAAGCCAAGTTCACGTTCATAACTGTGCCCCAGATACTCAGCCTGTGAAGCAATAATGTCAACTGACACTAAAATATCACCAATATTTTTTGCAAGCTCCTCATCCATTTCTTCATCGGGCAACACAGGAAAATCATCACCATCTTCTTCGATGGCAAAACTAATGACATCAGTGGGCTTGTCAATACCACGGTAAGTTTTGTTGTAACGATGAATTTCATCATTATTCATGAATGTTACTGACATTTCAGTGTTATCAGGCAGTTTTAAATAGCTGCCTGCGTAATCCAACACTGCGCGGACTAAATCCTGATGATATTGACTCACCCCATCTTTTGTTTGATCGATAATGGCTAAATCCATTAGTTTTGTTGCTCCTTTTTTAATGCTGCTAGCTTCTTATCAGCTGCTTCGTAAGCGTTGACAATCAACCCAACTACTGGATGCCTGACGACATCAGCACTACTAAAATGAATAAACGAAATGCGGTTCACATCCTTTAAAATGTGTTGTGCTGCGATCAATCCAGATTTTGCACCACGTGGTAAGTCAATCTGTGAAACATCACCATTGATAATCATTTTGGACCCAAAACCCAATCGCGTCAAAAACATTTTCATTTGTTGATTTGTTGTATTTTGTGCTTCATCTAAAATAATAAACGCATCATCAAGTGTTCTCCCGCGCATGTAGGCCAATGGTGCAATTTCAATCACACCACGATCCATCAATCTTTGCGTTTGCTCAGCACCAACCAAGGTATTCATTGCGTCATATATTGGTCTCATGTAGGGATCAACTTTTTCTTTTAAGTCCCCCGGTAAGAAGCCAAGTGACTCACCAGCTTCAACAGCTGGTCGCGTAATAATTATTTTCTCGACTTCACCACGTTTTAGCGAAGCAATTGCCATAACCACAGCTAAAAAGGTTTTCCCTGTTCCAGCTGGACCAATACCAAAAGTGACGTCATTTTTCCGAATTGACTGAATATATTGACGTTGTCCAAAGTTCTTCACACGAACTGAGCGCCCTTTATTATCGCGAATCAATACTTCTGAGTATAGATCGCCAAAGTATTCAAGTGTGCCACGTTGTGCCATCGTTGTTGCACTCACAACATCAGTCGCTGAAATACTAATTTGATGCTTAATCAAATCAGTCAATTCTCGTAAAACCGCCTTTGCGAGTGATACCTTGTCCTCGTCACCCGATATAGCAACTTGATCACCACGAGCATGAAGTTGTACATCCAAACTTTCTTCAATTAATCTCAAAAAGTTATCATTCACACCGACCAATTTTGTCTGTTGCTCGGCATTTTCAAATGTAAAAAATTGCTGAATTTGCGTTGTCAAAAAGCAATTCCCCTTAAATGTATTTCCTTTATTTTACCATATTGGTAAGGCTGTTGGTAGTTAATGACCTAGTTTGTGAATAAAAAAAGAGCCAATGGCTCTTATGATTCTACTGTTAAATCATGCATCAATGTATCATAACCTTTTGATTCCTCTTCAGGTGTTAAACGTAATGGTGCTGCAATAACCTCAGTTATTTTGGCTAATAAGAAGGTGCCAATGGCTGCAAAAGCGACTGTAAACAATACTGCAACAATCTGCTTCCAAACTAACGAAGCATCACCATTGATCAAACCCGCAACACCGCCGACTTGTTTGTCAGCGAATACACCCGTCAGAATTGCGCCAACTGTACCACCGATGCCATGAATACCAAATGCATCCAATGTGTCATCATAACCAAAACTATTTTTTACAAAAGTAATACCAAAGAATCCAACGAATCCAGCCAATAATCCCATAAGAACCGCTGCCCATGGATCCACAAAACCAGCAGCAGGTGTAATCGCCACTAAGCCAGCAACGCCACCACTTGTAATACCTGACAAGGTTGCACGTTTGTGCCATTGATATTCAGCTAATCCCCAAGTCAATACCGCAACCGCAGAAGCCAACCACGTGTTTACTAGGGCTAAAACAGCCGTTCCATTGGCCGCCAATGCCGATCCTGAGTTGAATCCAAACCACCCAACCCAAAGTAAAGCGCCACCAATTAAGACATATGAAGGTCGAACAGGTACGTGTTGATCATTATGACGATGTCCAATCATTAGTGCCAATACCAGACCGGTAACACCACTGGAAATATGAACAACTGTACCACCAGCGAAATCAATTGCACCCAATTGTGCAAGTAGTCCACCGCCCCAAACCATATGAGCCAGTGGTGAATAAATAAAAATCAACCACAAAGTGATGAACACGAGCATTGCCTTGATACGAACACGACCAATAACAGAACCGGTAATGATTGCAGCCGTAATGATTGGAAACATCCCTTGAAATAGTGCAAAGGCACCATCAGGAATTGTCAAACTCTTAGTAGAATGTGTAAAGGACACGTTTGTCATAAATAAATGCTTAAAATTACCAATGACACTTCCGGAGCCACCAAAAGAGAGTGAATATCCTATAACAAACCACACTAGTGTTGCAATACCAATAATCATGATAGGCACAAACATCGTATGTAGTAAATTACGCCTTTCACCTAATCCACCATAAAACAAAGCAAGTCCAGGTGTCATAACCCAGACAAGTGCTGCTGAAATCAATACCCACGCCAAATCTCCACTATTCATACGCCTACTCCTAATTTCTAATTACTATCAATATTAACAGGTATACCAATTTCAGCAATTAATTATGGCAGGTTTGCTTACATGAAATTTCTGAAAATTTTTCACAAAAAAACTACCATTAAGCAAATACGCTTAACAGTAGCTCATAATTGATTAAAGAATAACATTAAACAGTTTGAACGGTTAACATATTAGTTGTACCAGATTGTGACATTGGTACACCAGCAGCAATAACAATTGTATCACCAGTGTTAGCTAATCCTTGTTCCTTAACAGCCTTTTTAGCCAAATCAACCATCTCATCGATTGTTTGTGGCGCATCGTAAACAACAGGCACAACACCATAATTCAAAGTTAATCCACGTTGTACACGTTCTGAATAAGTAACTGCCAAGATGTTAACATCTGGACGGTGCTTAGAAACCATACGTGCTGTGTAACCAGAGTTAGTTGAAACAACAACTGCCTTAGCACCAACGTTACGTGCAATACGGGCAACAGATGCAGCCACGGCCTCAGTTGAGTCTGTTTCATCAAAGACGATGTCTTCATGACGACCGTTTTCACGTAATGATGTTTCAGCTTTTTCATCGATAGCAGCCATTGTAGCAACTGCTTCAACTGGATAGTCACCATTTGCTGACTCACCTGATAGCATTGTTGCATCAGTACCATCAAACACAGCGTTGGCAACATCGGAAGCTTCGGCACGAGTAGGACGTGGATTCTCTTCCATTGAGTCAAGCATTTGTGTTGCAGTAATAACTGGCAAACCAGCTTTGTTCATCTTACGAATCATGTCTTTTTGAACCAAAGGCACGTTTTCGGCAGGAATTTCAACACCCATGTCACCACGTGGTACCATCAAAGCGTCTGAAACTTCCAAGATAGCATCAAGGTTGTCAATACCTTCTTGTGATTCAATCTTAGGAATGATTTGAACATGTTCCATGTTCTTTTCCTTTAACAATGCACGAATTTCGAGCACGTCTTCAGGCTTACGAACAAATGAGGCTGCGATATAATTAATTTCGTGATCTAAACCAAAACGAATGTCATCGGCATCTTTTTCAGTGATACCTGGCAAATTGATTGAAACACCCGGTGCGTTAACACCCTTACGTGATCCCAAAATACCATCGTTATCAACACGAACAACCAACTCACGGTTGGCAGAGTCTTTTTCAATGACAGTTGTGCCAAGCAAACCGTCATCAAACAAAACTTGACCACCCTCTTTAACATCATCAAACAAGCCCGCATATGTAACAGCAATCTTGTCTTTTGTACCTTCAAGGTTTTCGTCCATTGCAATGCGCAAAGTATCACCAGTGTGGAATTCAATCTTGCCATCGGCTTGCTTTGTTGTACGGATTTCGGCACCCTTAGTGTCCAACAATAGACCTACTGTTTTACCAGTAATCTTTTCGGCTTCGTGAACTGCATTCATGCGACCCAAATGTTCTTCGTGGTCACCGTGTGAAAAGTTGAAACGGAACACATTGGCTCCTGCTTGGATCAACTTGACAATTGTTTCGACATCTGATGATGACGGACCAAGTGTTGAGACGATTTTCGTCTTTTTCATGGTTAAATAGCTCCTTAATTATCTTGGCTGTTGCTTGTGCAACTTTACCCAAACTCTATTTTATACATTCTTAAGCATTTGTACAAGTCATAATATCAACGAGTTTTCCTGAATATAACGTTTTCTTCACCTAGGATTGGCGCTACTTCAAGTATGATAACGGTTTCATCAGTCATCCAAAAAGATTCATCTAATTGTTGATTTTTATCTTCCCGTTGCCAATGAATAACGACTGGATTATTACCATGATGTTTCGCTAATACCTTGACCAACTTTTCCCGATTATCAGGTGTGTCATGTTCGACGTCAAACTGTAAGAACCATGTACCTTTTGACTGTGGCTTTGTTATTGTTTGAATTTGATTGGCAACAATTGCTAATTCACCGCGAGAATCTAGCTCTGATTTTCCAGTGATTTGAAGAACTGTACCGACACTTAAGATATTTTGAATGTTTTTAAACAAGTTTGGAAAAATCGTGACACTAATAGCGCCTGTTAAGTCTGATATGGTAGCAAATGCCATATCATCTCCTTTTTTTGTACGAATTTGTCGTATTTTATCCACAATTCCTAAAAAGCGAACTGCTTTATCTGGCACTGTTATATCACCAATCAGATTGTAATTTTCATTAAGGATTAACTCTCGATAGGCGTCAAGTGGATGACCAGATAAATTGACGCCGATGGCTTGTTTTTCACGTTCTAATCTTTCTTGTAAGGGCAATTCAGGGAATTTTTTAATTTTTGTTTCTTGTAAGATAAGATCACCAAATGCGGCACCCTCAATTAAACTATTACTATTTTCAATTAATTCATTACGATTATATCCAAAACCATCTAACGCGCCAGAATAAGCGAGTTGCGCTAAAGTCTCCGTTTTCCTCATCTTTTCAGGCATTCTTCTTACAAAAGACTGAATTGTTTGAAAATTTCCTTGATGTCGCTCATCTAATACAGCATTGACAAAATCGCTACGAATACCACGAATATTGTTCAATCCCATTTGTAGTTGACCATCATTGGACGTCCAAAACCGTTGCGATAAATTAATATTCGGGGCCAAAACAACTATTCCGCGTGATTTAGCTTCTGACACATACTGTTGTATCTTACGCTGATCGCCGATATTGGCATTTAAAAGTGCCGTATAAAATGCAACAGGATAATGCGCTTTCATATAAGCCAATTGAAATGCTAATTTACTATATGCCACAGCATGAGAACGATTAAAACCATAGTTTGCAAACTCGTCAACATACGAAAAAATTTTCTCAGCTTGAGCTTGCGTATGACCCTTGTTTATTGCGCCATTGATAAATTTCTCGTGCAAAGCCTGCATTTTGTCTAGCTTCTTCTTGGACATAGCACTACGCAAAACGTCGGCTTCCCCTAGTGTAAAACCAGCATAAGTCTCAGCAACTAACATGACCTGTTCTTGATAAACAATAATACCAAATGTCGGTGCCAAGATTGTTTTGAGCGAAGGATCAGGAATAATGACTGGTTCACGACCATGACGACGCGCCACAAACTGGTGAATATTTTGTGAAGGACCAGGACGATATAAAGCATTAACGGCAACAATATGTTCAAACATCACTGGTTTCAAATCACGCAAGACATGCTTAATACCAGAAGATTCAAATTGAAAGACGCCGTTTGTATCACCTTTGGCAAACAACGCAATTGTTTGCTCATCATCTAATGAAATTTGACTAATATCAAAATTTTGTGGCAACTGTTGCCGAGCGTGATACAGTGCTTGACTCAGAATGGTTAAATTCTGTAATCCTAAAATATCAATTTTTAGTAGGCCGAGTTGCTCAACAGTGTCTTTTTCAAACTGCGTCAATAATCGCCCCTCAGTCCCTGCTTGAACTGGTAATGTATTTACCAGCGGTCGTGCACTTAACACCACACCTGCGGCGTGGGTAGAATAATTTTTTGGCAGCCCCTCAATTTGACGAGCCGTCTTGAGCAGCAAGTCACCATGATCAATCGTTTGAATGGTTGCTAATAACTTGGGTTCTTTTAAAGCTGATTCAATTGAAACTTTTCGACCATTTTTACCCTCTGGTATTCCGCCACTCAATTTGCTCAGAGTTGCTACTGGCAAGCCAAAAACACGACCAACGTCTCGCAGCGCTTGTTTAGCTGCCAACGTACCAAATGTGATAATTTGACCAAAGTTTCGTTTGCCATACTTCTGATGCAGGTACTCAAAAATTGCCTCACGCTGGCTAGGCGGCCAATCAATGTCAATATCAGGCATTTGAACACGTTCTTCATTTAAAAAGCGTTCAAACAATAAATTGAACTGGATTGGATCAACATCCGTAATTCTTAAACTATAAGCAACCAAAGAACCGGCAGCAGACCCTCGCCCAGGTCCAGTTTGAATATGATTATTTGAAGCAAAATTGACAATGTCCCAAACAATCAAAAAGTAATCACTAAAACCTAGCTGATCAATAACATCTAATTCATGCGACAATCTTTTTTCATATTGTGCAACAGATACATCACGCTTTTGTAAACGTTTTTTGAGACCGTCAAATGCAGTTTGTCTCAAAAATTGTGAACTACTTAATCCTTGTGGCGTCTGGAATGGTGGCAAAGCTGTCTCCGAAAATGAAATGGATACTTCGCTCTTGTGAACTAATTGTTCATTGGCTTGGTAAGCTTTCTGCAAATCCGCGTTTGCTGCATAGGCCGACTGTATTGCTGAAATATCTTGTAAAATATGAGTACCACGTTGATGCGACAATGGCACAATGTCCGTTAATTTGGAATTCGAGTCAATTGCCTTCAGGACTTGTGAGGTAAAATCATCATCGGAATTCAAGTAATCAACATCATCGGCAGCAATAATTTGC
Organism: Leuconostoc sp. UCMA20149; assembly: GCF_030400235.1. Classification (NCBI taxonomy): domain Bacteria; kingdom Bacillati; phylum Bacillota; class Bacilli; order Lactobacillales; family Lactobacillaceae; genus Leuconostoc; species Leuconostoc sp. UCMA20149. Next base: position 237,781 of record NZ_VJYC01000003.1, on the reverse strand, counting down.
GCATTGTTTTGCTTGCTGAAAGCAATTAATTGCGTTTGTGTCTTCGCCGCCATTTGTGTATTGATGCCAAGGTATAGATGACTTGAGTCAATCAATTTAATGAGTTGTTGCCAGTAACCGTCTGTTGCTTCATACTCAGTACCAATCAACTGGCTAAGTTCACTTGTACTTGGCAAGATGACGTTGATTCCTGATAAATGGTCGGTTAAGGTTGAAAATAACATTTCAGAATCATTCGTCATACGTGCCGAAGATAACCACATCAAATTTTGATATCCTGTTTGATTTTCAGCAATCAGCACCAACGGAAAGGTAGTGGCAGTGTTGACTAGACCATTAACCATCAATGTCAGTCCAAATAAAGGTTTAATTTGATGTTTTTGAGCGTTACGATACCATGCGACTGCCCCATACATGACGTTAACATCTGTCAACGCGATTGCCTCATAGCCACGCGATTTAGCTGTCTGTAAAATTTGTTCAATTGTGTTTGGATTTTTTAGTAAGCTATAACTGCTCAAAATCTGAAGCGGTGCGTACATTTTTCCTCCCTAATACGAACATTTGTTTTATTGACTTAATTATACAGGATTTTCTAGTAAATGGGTTGCACTTAAGCAAATCTAAGTGTATTATAATTTTAAGTAAAGAGGTGAAAATTATGAAATATATCATGGTTGCCATTTGGTCGGCAATATTTGGCGAAATCTTAGGTTACATCGTTTCTCAATTAAATGCTGGAACTTACAGTTTTGTCGGTGTGGCAGTTATTGCTATCATTGTTGGAGAAGTTGCCCTCGTGGCAATTCCGGCTATTTCTGGTTCCGCAGCACCTAAAGAAACATCATCTGAACAGTAATTTCAATTCACATCAAAAAAAGAAGCCTAACCGGCTTCTTTTTTATTACTATTCTGCAGCGGCCAATGTCACGATTTCCAAAATAACATCTGTTGCCTGCTCCATAACAGTCGTGGAAACATATTCAAAGCGACCGTGCATATTCTCGCCACCTGCAAAAATATTTGGCGTTGGTAGCCCTAAGAAAGTAATCTTTGAGCCATCTGTGCCACCACGAACCGGTTCAATGATAGGCTTAATGTTTAACTTTTTCATTGCCTCTTCAGCTAACTCAACCGATTTCATATCATTTTTGAGCACTTCTCCCATATTGTAATATTGATCATTAAGTGTCACTGAAATTCGACCTTCACCAAATTTTTGATTAAAAGTTGCAGCGATATCCATTAACTTCTGCTTACGTGTTTCAAATATAGTACGATCATGATCTCTCACAATATAACGCAATGTTGCCGCTTCTGGATTCCCCTCGATTGAGATGACATGCCAAAAACCTTCAACGCCTTCAGTGTGTTCTGGCCGATCATGAACAGGCAATTCTGCGTGGAAATCAAATGCTACTTGAATAGCGTTAATCATAGCATTTTTAGCTGTTCCTGGGTGCACATTACGACCTTTAATATCGATTGTAGCGGCCGCCGCGTTGAAGGTTTCCCACTCTAATTCACCTAATGGACCGCCATCCATCGTGTATGCAAAATCTGCACCAAAAGCAGTAACATCAAAGTTATCTGCGCCAATACCAATTTCTTCATCAGGACCAAACGCAAAACGTAAATCACCATGCTTGATTTCTGGATGAGCAATTAAATATGCTGCTGCTGTGATAATTTCAGCATCTCCAGCTTTGTCATCAGCACCCAAAAGTGTCGTCCCATCTGTTGTAATTAACGTGTGTCCAACATATTTTTTTAGACTCGGAAATTCAGACGGATTTAGTTCGTAACCACTTGTCCCAAGCTTGATGGCTGATTGACCATCATAATCAGCAACAATTTGTGGCTTCACATTAGCACCATTAAAATCAGCAGTATCCACATGGGCAATGAAACCGATTGTAGGTACATTAGCATTGTCAATGTTGCTTGACAGTTCGGCAAATACATAACCATCAGGCATAGTACGCACATTTTCAAGACCAATGTGCTTTAGTTCTTCAGCCAATTCAGCTAAAAATGCCACTTCTTTTGGCGAAGAAGGCACTGTTGTTGAATTTTCGTCTGACTGCGTATCAATTTTGACGTACTTCAAAAATCGCTCTGTTAGTTCTGGATATTTTGTCATATTTTCACTCCTTTTTGGTCGACTACTGCTGTCCGGACGGTCCCAAAATATAAGTATAAGGATCTGTATTCATCTTTGTGGCAAAAACATCGAGCTGATCACCACACCATACTTTTACTTGATCAGCCATTTTTTGATTAGCAATGGCTTCCATGTGGTGATCTGGATCAATGACTACAAAATCATCTGCTTTGATATCATGTCCTACATGATAGTACACATCAGCAGTAACAAAAGCATCAGCCCCTGACTTTTTAGCTATTGACCAAAACTTACCCCCATCTCCACCTAGAACTGCCACCGTTGAAATGACACGATTAAGATCATTGGCTATGACACGAACAGCTTCAACGTGAAAAATATCACGCATTTGTTTCGCAAAATTAGCCACTGTCAATGGTTTATTTAACTTACCAATTCGTCCTAATCCTGTTTTGCCATCTGCATTAGGGATTAAAGGCACTGTGTCCTCAATATTTAGCGCAGCTGATAACCAATCATTCATTCCACCAAAAGCACTGTCCAAATTGGTATGTGATGCATAAACGACAATTTGATTCGCGATAAGATCTGCATACATTTGATTTTGTGGAACAGATAGGTCTAAGTTTTTGGCTGGAAAAAACATTGCCTCATGATGTGCCCAAATAAAGTCTACCCTAGCAGCAATGGCTTCTTTGACAACTTCTGGACGCACGTCTAACGTAGTCATAACGCGATTAATTTGTTGATTAGGGTTGCCAATTTGTAAACCGGTGGGATCCCCTGCTTCTGCCAATGATAGTGGCGCAAACTGTTCAATTTGATCAATTAATTCTTGTGCAATCACGATATCAGCTCCTTGATGCGATCATAAGTCGTTTGCCATTTCTTATAAGCTACTGTATTTTGGTTTCCTGAATTTTTCAAATGTTCCAAAATAAGTTGGATGCGGTCACATTCTTTTTGCCACTTGGCGACAAAAATTGGTGATTTTGCTTGCAACAGATACGGACCAAAATCAATCTCATGATCAGATAATTTTGATTCACCAGGTGTTGCAACAATCACTTCATAAAAATGCGAACCTTCCTGAACAATATCTTCCGCTATAATCAAATAGTGGTTGTTGTTTAACCATGATCTGACAACATTCTCATCAGTATTTGGTTGTAAAATCAAAGTATTAAATTGATGATTTTTTGAGTGCCCGGCTGACAAAATGTCTTGAATTAAAATGCCGCCCATGCCAGCAATTACAACCGTGTTAACCTTATCAGCGGTATCAATAGCGGCTAGACCATTCGCTAATCGCGCCTCAAGTTTGCCATTCAGATGTCGTCTGTTAATTTCATGTTGGACATTTTCAAATGGTCCCTGAGCAACCTCACCGGCTATGGCATGCCGGACATGATTGGTCAAGAGTAAGTGTGCAGGTAAATAGGCATGATCTGAACCGATATCAGCAATTATTGCGTCTTGTGGCACGTGCTTAACCACAGCTTCAAGGCGTGGCGAAAGATGAATACTATCCATAATGTTTCCTAAAAAAATTTTTTTACTCCTACAAGTATAGCAAAAAAGCCAGCTATGCGCTGACTTTCCTTATCCAAATTTTATCAGTAGCACACCGATTGCCATCACCACGATACCAAATATTTGAGCCCGCGTCACTTGTCTTTGTGGTGAACGCCACCATCCAAATTGTGTGACAGCCATTGATCCAACGATTGAACCAAATAATCCCAAAGTCACCGTTACTCCTGCTCCCAGTTGTGGCACTAAATAGGCGGCTGCGAAAACAAACGCAGCGCCCAATACGCCACCAATGAACAACCAAAATGGCTGTTCATTAGCGTGGAATGTTTTGGGTAAAAGAGACTTGTCACGAACCATGACAACCAAAAAAATCAAGATGGTGCCTGTCAAAAAAGAAAACACCGAGGCACCAACTGAGGAATGCATTAATTGTCCTAAGTGACCATTGATGGCTTGTTGAATAGCTGAAATAGCACCTGCCACTATCCCCCACAAACGCCATAAATTCAACGTAACGGCGTTTTCATGATCTGTGTCACTTTTTTCTTCAACCTTAGCGAATCCTCGGCTCGCCAACACAACAGCAATATAAATACCTAAGAATAAAATCAAAATTCCCATCGACTTCAACCAGGTTAAAGGATGTTGTTGTGCCCCAAAAAGCCCAAATATATCAATCACTTCTCCCATCAAAACTTGGCCTAAAATGGGCAGAATAATCGTTTGGATTGCCCCTAATTTAGGAAACATTAAAATGTTAGACGTTAAAAAGAAGACACCCAAAATCCCGCCCAACCAAATCCACCACGGATTATGCGATAAAACAGTGCCAATAGGAACAATATGTTGACTAGTTCCAAAAAAGACGGCGATGAGAAATATTGTCCCGACTGTAAATGAAATCAAACTAGACCTAAACGGTGAACGCACCGCTGCACCTAATTTTGCATTAATAGCACTTTGATTAGCTAATAAGAATCCAGCAGCCAATCCAATAAAATAAAGCATCTCAATACAACTCCTAAACTTATCTTCTTAATTGCAACTCATGAATAATAAGTATACCCATAAGAACCATTTTTGCAAGCCAAACGACTTTCACCGCTTGCAGGCAAAAATGGATTGTGGTACACTCTGTTTGTGAGTTAATCACAAACAATTGAAAACAATTGAAAACACCAAAATCTGGGGTGCCAAACGGCTGAGATAATACCCATATAACCTGATCTAGATTATACTAGCGTAGGGAGATTTACTTTAATATTGATTGTATACAGACGAACTACCTATTCAGTCTGTTGTAGTATTTTTAATTGATATGATATCAAAGCCAATCTTCCCACGAAGATTGGCTTTTTGTATGTCTAACCTCATGGCGGTGTTTTCACAACAAATTCGGAGGTGTGCAACATGCATACAAAATGGTCACTTCGTGACGTCATCTTTATCGCACTCATCGCGGTGTTTTTCGGCTTTATTTTCTGGGCTTGGGCATTTGCTTATAATGTTATTGCAGCAATATTAACACCTATGGGTTTAAGTCCATACGCTAACGATGCAACAATTGGTCCATGGCTAATGGCTGGTCCAATGGCGGGATACATTATTCGCCGTGCCGGAGCTTCGATTATTGGCGAAACACTTGCAGGTACTATTGAAATGGTTTTTGGCTCACAATGGGGTGTCATGAATATCGTTGCTGGTGCCATTCAGGGCCTCGGAACTGAAATTGGATTTGCTATTTTTGGATATCGACGTTGGGATAAAACTAGCTTAACAGCTTCTGTCATTACCGTCACAATTGTCACCTTTGGTTGGGACTTGCTTCGCAATGGCTATGCCCAATATTCATTAGGTCTGTTAGTTGGTCTATTTATCACACGCCTGATTTCATCGGCAATTTTTGCTGGTGTCATTGTTTACTTCACACAGAAGCTAATTGCTAAATCAGGTATTTTGACAACGCATCAATCAGAGGTGATCTCATGATTTCAAGTATTGCAGTACAAGTTTTGCCAATGACTGCCAACGAAAATGATGTGATTAAAATTGTTGATCATGTCATTGCTTATATTGATGCTAGCGGTGTTAATTACCAAGTTGGTGCGTTTGAATCGACATTAGAAGGTGATTACGATCAATTGATGGCAATCTTAGCACAATTACCAAAAGTTGCGGCCGAAATCACAGACATACCTGTAATGGTTTATAGCAAAATCAATATGGCGACGACTAGCGATGTACTTACAATAGCAAAAAAAACAGATAAATACAGATAAAGCGGTTTTTTCCGCGTACATAGGATACCACAAACCATGATTGTTACTCTAGAACACCTTAATTTAAGCTATGGCAAAACAAAAATTTTTGACGACTTGACATTGACCATTCAAGAAAATAGCTTCAACCTTTTGATTGGACCATCGGGTATTGGTAAATCTACTTTGTTAAAAATTATTGCTGGCCTGTTTCCTCAACTTAAAGGCACTGTTTTGGTTGACAATATCGCCATCAGCCAGCTACCAGCTAATCAGAGAGCCCAGTATGTTGGTTTCTTATTTCAAGATCCCGACACACAGTTTGCGATGCCTACCCCTTTTGAGGAATTGACGTTTACACTAGAAAACTTGCAAATTGCGTCTGATGAAATAGCTGAACGTGCAACAGCGGCGCTTAAATTTGTCGGCATCGAACAACTAGCCAATCAACAAATGACCACACTATCAGGTGGTGAAAAACAAAAAGTTGCTTTGGCAATTATCGTTGCGATGAAAAGTAAATTGTTACTACTAGATGAACCTTTCGCTAATGTTGATATGACAGCACGGCAGGAAATTTTAAAAAAAGTAAAAACATTGCAGGCCGATGGCGTTACAATTCTTGTTGCGGATCACGATTTTTCAGGCTATCCAGAGATTGTCAACAATGTGTGGGAAATTCATAATCATAAAATATCAGCACTTGATCATACTCAATTTATTCAACGACTTCCAAAGCCACAACATCATACTTTTAAAATAATCAGTGAAGGGGTTTTTGAACTAAATCATTTCAAGTTATTGAACGAAAAAAAGACTTTGATAACGGTGCCAGAACTTCTAATTGGTGCACCAGGAATTACCCTCCTGACTGGCGCAAATGGTAGCGGCAAATCAACTTTATTTAATGCGTTAACTAAATTGAAATCTTTTGATGGGCAGATAACTTATCAATCAAAAAATATTCAAAAATTAAAAGTTGCACGATATGTTCAAGAAGTGGCACTATTGTTTCAAAGCCCAGAGCGCCAGTTTCTTCGAATGACTGTCGATGAGGAATTAACATTGAGTTATCAACATAGTCAACAACGCGCATTTTGGTCACCCCAAAAAATTGATCATTATCTCACGCGTCTCAACCTCCTCCATCTGCGGCAACACGTTGTCTATCAACTGTCTGGCGGTCAAAAGAAAAAGCTGCAACTGTTACTGATGTTAATTGTTAGCACGCCCGTTTTGTTGCTTGACGAACCAATTGCTGGGCTAGATGTCGCCTCCGTACGTGTGGTCGCTGAAATATTACAAGAACTTTCAACTCAAGGTAAACAGCGTTTTATTATTATTAGTCACCAATTAGATGCCCTATTACCAGTTGTTAATTATCATCTACACCTTGATCATCAAACATTATACTATCAGGAGCAATTTTAATGAATTCCGGTGTTAAATTCGGCTTTATTTTAATCGTCAGTATTGAACTGACCTTTATATTGAATGCGCGTATTAATTTTATAGTAGCCATCATTGCGGCAGTTTATTTAATGTTATCAAGATTAACATGGCAACGCTATTTATTGCTCGTGCTAATGCCTATTTTGCCCGTTTTGGGGGCGTGGACATCATTTAGTACATATGGCACTCACAACATGGCAATTGTTATGGCGACCCGTATTGTAGCTTACATTTATCTTGGTGCCGCCTTTTCATTTACAACTAATATGGTGGATTTATTAAATACCCTAGAGCAAAAATGGCATTTACCAACAACCTTTGTCTACGGGTTACGAGGTGCACTGACATTCGTCCCCCGCGTCAAACAAGAAATCAAAACAATCCACATTGCTGCTCTCATGAGAGGTGAACACTTATCATTTTATTCACCACAATTATTTTTCAAAGCGATTTTGATTTCTCTGCAATGGTCAACTCGACTATCAACAGCAATGGTTTCACATGGTTTTACAGAAAACGCACCACGCACTCATTTTCAGTCAGTGGTCATCCAAAAAAGAGACTGGCTAATAGCCGTCAGTCTCTTGGTGATTTTGCAATTGATGATTGCATATCTTTAATTGGTGCAAACGTTTTGCGATGAATTGGCGTGATTCCTTTCCTTTCAATGGCTTGGAGATGTTCTTTTGTCCCGTAACCGGCATTTCTTTCGAAACCATACCCAGGATATTTTAGACCATAGTCAGTCATTAAACGGTCCCTAGTGACTTTTGCCACGATACTAGCAGCGCCAATACTATTACTCCGTGCATCACCTTTAATGAGAAATTCTTGCGGGATATCAAGGTCCAACCGCATAGCATCAATCAATAGCACCTCGGCGTTAAGCTGTAATTTAGAAACAGCAATCGTCATCGCCATGCGAGCTGCTTCATAAATATTGATGTCATCGACGATGGTGGCATCAACCTCTCCAATGCCAACAGCCAGAGCCTGTGTCATGATTTTTTCATACAAATCTTCCCGCTTTTTAGCTGATAATTGTTTTGAGTCAATGACATCTAAAACGTTGAAATTATGAGGTAAAATCACGGCTGCTGCAATTATTGGTCCTGCTAATGGACCACGACCTACTTCATCAATCCCTGCAATATTGTCGTAGCCTTGTTCCCAATATTGTCGTTCAATATCAAATCTATGCACAAATGCAGTCTGTTTTTTAGCCGTCCTGTCTTGGCTTTTCCGCCAATTCTGGATGGCTTTTTGCACGCCCACACGTGAATCTTGCTGCCAAACTAATAACCGTTCATCATCAGGTAAAATTGTTTTAAGTTGTGTCTGAATTGCTTTTATTGTCTCACTCATACATCAATCAAATCCAGTGTAAATGCACCTAATTTATTTTTTCGCAAGTCGTTTAATAATCGTTCACTTGCCTTATCATAATCATCTTTGAAACCAAGTTTTGTCGTAATTGCTAGTAATACATCGACATTTTCTTGCTCGAAAATATCGTCCGACAAATGATAACGTTCAATCACGGCTTCAGGACGATACTGCCTGAAGAAAGCAATTAGAAAAAGCGCAGCGTCATCTTTGGCAAAAATTGTATCCTTGACAGCACCAGTTAAGGACAATTTCATACCGATTGTTTGATCTTCAAATTTTGGCCACAAAACACCTGGCGAGTCTAGTAATTCTAGCTTAGTTGGGGTTTTCAGCCAAGCCACTTTTTTGGTGACACCTGGTCGATCGGCAGTCGGTGCAACATTTTTCATCACTAAATGATTTAGCAACGTTGATTTACCAACATTGGGGACACCAGTAATCATTGCACGTATTGGTTGATCCTGGATACCACGTGCCAACTGAGCTTCTTTTTTTGCCTCAACAGCCCGTCTAGCCGCTTTAGTAACTAATTGCGGTGTGCGTGGATCACGCGTATCCAGCACCAAAACTGTATACCCCTGTTCTTCGAATCGCTTTTTCCAAGCCCGTGTTTGTTCTGGGTCAGCTAAGTCTGCTTTCGTCATGATCAACAATCGTGGTTTTTGACCAATGAGTTTATCAATCTCAGGGTTACGTGAGCTTTCTGGGATTCTTGCGTCAACCAGTTCAAAGACAACATCTACTAATTTTAAATTTTCTCGCATTAAACGGAAGGCCTTGGCCATATGACCAGGAAACCATTGAATAATTTGTGCCATTTTTGAGCGTGCTCCTCTTTATCGATCTGCAATATACATTGACCACGCTTCATCAAACGTCGTCATACTCATCAAATAAGTCGTATTTTCTTCTAAATACTTAGAAATATCATCAAAATCTGTACTTTGTTTAGGAAATGTCGAATCCAAAAAGGCGTTGTTAGCAAATTGCTGCACATCATCAGCGGCCACTGGATTACGATTGGTCATTAACCAATTATAAAATGAGCGATCACTTTTTCTCATCTACTAATCCTCCTTCAAATACAAATTGATCTGCTTTCATATCAATGATTTTGGCCCGAAATGTTAGCCCTTGTGTCGTTGGTAATTGACTCATATCAACAAATATTTCCTTTTTCTTAGGCATGATAGTCACATATTTTGGTGCATCATAACTTGACCGAACAAAGCTCATGACAGTTGATACAGGCAGCGATAAATTACCGATTGCTAGTGATTTTGCTTTTAAAATAATATTCCCATTAGTGGTGACTTGCGGATCCAGCGCCATACCAAAGTTAAACTTTTGCCCTAAAAACTTGGTGCTGCCATACATCATAACTTGGTCTGAAACATCAAATGTGAAACCGCTATTGTCAGAATCGTTAAGGTAGTGGGCAACTAGGGCGTTAATTTGTTTTTTGTTTAATGTGATATCAAAGGTGGCATCCGATTTAGCAATTTTTGATTTACTATCAACATATTTAACCGGACCAGACGCTTGATGAAAGAACCAAAGACTGGTCAGAACAAGTCCAGCTACTAATACCCAAAAGAGCCAAAACCAGATTGAACGGTGTTTTTTTGGTGTCATAACTGGTCGTTTTAGTGTTTGATTAACCAATGTTTTTCCTCTCGTTTCATAACATGAAATAATTGGGATGTCATATATTGATACCCTTTGTTATTCGGATGATAATTATCGTCCTTTGAAATCCAATTATTGTCAACGCCTGTTTGTCCCGTCAAAACAGCCGTCATGGTTTTCGTTGCATTTTTTTCTAAACTATCACTTTCAATTTGCTTAACAAGTTTTTGGCGTTGTGACTTTGTCTTGAATTGACCGTATGTCAAGTCAAATGAACTGACATAATAAGCATTACCATCTCGTGTTGCCAATTTAGCATTAATAGCATTGAATTTTTTAACATCATCATTGAAATCTTCACGATTAGCAAAGTGAACGTAGAGCGGATTATAGTTACCAAAAATAAAGATTGGCGCTTGTTTGTTATAACCACGAACCGTTTTTAGCAATTTTGCTAACCTGATTTGATAGTTCACTTTGCCTTTAATAACTGCTTCAGACAATGCTTTTGGCGAAGAAGCTGTTATATTTTTCAGTAAAAGTTGTTGTAAATCATTACCACCCACTGTCATGACTAATACATCTGCATTTTTAAGACTGTTTTGAAAATCTGATTGTGACACTAATCTTTTTTCAATTTGATCTGAGCGGTCACCTGCTTTGCCAAAATTTTTCATGGTCACAGAAATATCATATTTTTCACGAAGCTCTTTAGCAATTCTACCAGAATAGCCTTGCAATTTCTGTGTATCACCAACACCTTCTGTTAGCGAGTCACCTAATGCTACCAAATTGATATGTGACACTTTTTCAGTTTTTGACAATGATTGATTGAGTGAATGATGTTGCCAGTTTTTAATACCAAAAAGTACGCCAGCACCAACAATCACGATGGCAATGAAGCTGATTAGTACCTTTCGCATTCGTAATTCTCCTGAAACTTTACTGGTAATTATTATAGACTAAAAAAGCGTTAGTTACAAAAAAAGCGAGTTAGACTCGCTTTTAAGATAATTATTCATCAACGGGCGCGATACAAAATTGCCAGTGCTCCCACACCTGTATGTGTTGATATAATTGGCGTCGTGTTCAAAACTGGAATTTCCAAATCCGGCCAAATTGCTTTTAATCTATCGGCTAATTGTGTCGCTTCCTCCGGAATACCAGCATGAGAAATACCAATGGCTACCATCTCTTTGTATTCTTGCATTTTTGCAATCACGTTATTATTGAATTTAGCAATAGTTTTCATGCCACGCCCCTTCAATAAAACGTCGACAGTGCCATCAGTATGTGTCACACCTGCACCGACTTTAATATTCAAGAGGTTACCAATAATACCTTGTGTTTTACTCAAGCGACCTCCGGCAACCATATTTGTCAAGGAAGTGAAGCTCAAATAAATATTAGACTCATCTCGAGCCTGCTCAATGGCTGGCACGATTTCTGCCATTGATGCCCCCTGTTTTGCCATCTCGGCAGCTTGCAACACAACGAATGCTTGTGCACGGTCGGCAGCTAATGTATCAAATGTTGTAATTTTTGCACTTGTTAAAGCTGCTGCTTGTTCAGCGGCACGAACTGTCCCCGATAATCCTGAAGACATGTGTATACTCAAAATTTCTGAATCGGGATACTTTTGGTGAATTTCATCGTAGGCGAGTTGAAACGCACCAATTGATGGTTGTGATGTCTGTGGCAAATTCTTGCTAACCGCCATTTTTTCTAAAAATTCATCACGTTGTATCGTCACGCCATCCTCATAAACGGTGCCGTCTATTTGGACGGAGAGCGGTACAATTTTGATATCATAAAAGGCTATTTCTTCAGGTGTCAATGCAACAGCTGAATCGGTTACTATTTTAATATTTGACATGTTCTTTCCTTACTTGCGTTTGTATCGTTCAACTACATACGCGTAATCATGATTGTTATCTTTGGGATGTGCCTCGCTAGAGGTCAGCTTAAATTGTGACAAATCAATTGGCGCAACAAATGTGTCACCGTCAATAATACCGTCAATTTTAGTAACGACGAGATCAGTAGCGTATGGCATAAATGCTTTGTAGACAATCGAGCCACCAGCAATGGATATATCACGAGATTCTTTCTTAATGAGTGCTAACGCTTCATCAAGTGAACGCACAACCTTTACTTCATAATAATTTGGCTGCCAACTTGGGTCCGTAGTCATCACAACACTCGTTCTGTTAGGAAGCGGCCGCCCAATACTCAACCAAGTTGGTCGTCCCATAATCATTAGTGTATTCATCGTTTCGTCACGAAAAAGTTTTAAATCATCAGGCATGTGCCATGGAATACTACCATTTTTGCCAATCGCATTTTGTTTATCCTGTGCCCAAACCATTTTAATTGTCGTCATTTACCTGCTCCTTGGCGTATTGTATCAGCGATTCACGGGTATTTTTCAGGTCACCATTGACCACTGCGTACTCAATTTTTTTCAGACATTGACCTAACTTAGGACCGGGTGTCATAACACCTTCACGAATTAAATCGCCGCCCTGAATAGCTAATTCGGACGAATTTGTAATCGGTAACATGTCTATTATATGCTTTATCTGCTCAATTGTCCCGTTTGAAACACCCAGCATTGTTAAAAGTTCAAACAACGTTTTTTTGTAGGGCAATGATTGGTACAAATCAAAAGTGGAAACCTTATCAATTTGGCGAGCTAATGGCACAACAGTCATTACCGTCACTATTGTTTCTCGGCTCAATTTCCAATTTCTTAAAAAACGATTGATTTGAGATAAAGTCAAATCTGTTTCAACCAATACCAGCGACCAAACTGCGAAAGCATCAGCAGGTTGATGTGTTGCTAAATGTTGAATGATGTTATCCCAAATTTTCAATGGCTCACCTGGCAGGTAGTTGATAACATCATCATCTAAAGCCAATTTTAAGCTTTCAGCGGCATTGAAGCCCATTAACATTTTTTCAAATTCCACTCGAATACGCTCTACGGCAATTTTAGTTAGATTAGGTGCCAAATCACGTAGCGCTTGACGTGTATCATCTGCTATACGAAAGCCTAGTTGGGCACTAAATCTTAGCGCTCTCATCATTCTTAACGCGTCTTCAGTAAAACGTGTTTCTGCATCACCAACAGCGCGAATAATACCGTTTTTCATATCAGATAAGCCATCAAATAAATCGACAACTTCACCATCATGACGCATTGCCAGAGCATTAATCGTAAAATCACGACGCTTCAAATCTTCGGATAAACTACGCACGAATGTCACACTATCCGGCCGCCTGAAATCAGTATAGGTTGACTCCGTCCGAAATGTCGTAATTTCATAGCCTTCACCATGGTCAAGCACCATCACAGTGCCATGCTGAATACCTGTATCAACCGTCCGGTTGAACAATACCTTAACTTCTTCGGGAAAAGCACTACTGGCAATATCAACATCATGTATTGGCGCACCTAAAAGTGTATCTCTAACAGAACCACCAACAAAATAAGCCTCATAGCCAGCTTGCTCTAAGTTGGCTAAAATAGGTTGCGCTTGTACAAATTCTTGTGGTAATTTATCAATTTTCATATCATCTTATTTTATCAAATAAAAGACGACTGTGGGTTTAATATTCGACACTTTCAAGGCGCATTTGCATATCGTCATCATCAGGTGCAATCTTTAAATATTGTTTCATTGTGACTAATTCTTGTTCACGCATCCCCTGCTCATGATACCAGTCAACCAAATCGTGCAAAAATGCTACGTCATCGTTATAAAGCGGTGACGCTTGCTGCCAGTATTTATTAGCCTTATCATCTTGACCTAAGGCTTGATAAGATCGTGCCAAATCCCAATAAAACTGTGGGTCAACCACATCCTCAGCAATATATTTTTCAATTAATTGGACATCTTCTTCATACAAATGCTGTGACAAGAGTAACTCAGAATACGCAATAATAGTCATCACCTCATTTTCATCTAATGCTAGTGCTTTTTGATAATATGATTGTGCAGCCGCTAAATCCCCTTGCTTGTCTGCCGCCAACCCAGCCAAACGGTACAAAAGTGTATTCGTCTCATCTTGGGCTATACCAGCTTGATATGTACGATACGCATGATCGAAATCTTGCTGATTTTCATACGCTTGTCCCAATAATGGGTATATAGAGGTATATTTAGGATCAGATTCCAAGATACTGTTAAACAGCTTAATTGCATCATTTTCACGATCGTTTTCTTGATATAATACGCCTAACTGGAACTGTGTGTCTAACGTCATTTGCTCAGGTTTAATTTGTTCCAAATAACCCACTGCGTTTTCATAATTCCCAATTTGTGCATACGCAACCCCAATCCGAGCAACCAAATCAACGCGACTAATTTCACGTTCACCTTTCAGTAACAACGACCGATAGCGTGGAATGGCTTGATGATAACTCTGATTAGCAAAATAAAATTCAGCTAGTGCGAATTGGATGATTATTTCATCTGGTGCGATTTTTTCTGCCTGTAACATGCTTAACTCAGCTGATTCATTCAATCCCTCAGTTTGGTAAATATCGGCTTTCACAAGAAGCGCTTGTAAATAAGACGGTGATGAGGGTCTGATTTGTGCTAAGTAGTCTTGGGCTTCATCAATTTGACCATCTTCAATGGCGATGTCAGCCAAAGCAGTGCGAATGTCATCCTCATCTGGAAATTTATCTAATAATTTTTTGTAGGCTCTGCGCGACTGATTCAAAAATCCTAACGCGTATAATTCTTCGGCCAAACTATAAATCATTTCATCACTATCATGACGCAATGATTGTGCAAATAATTTTTGCGCCGTGTCTAGCTGTCCACTAGATAAGGCATCCAACATCTTTTCTGCATAATTTTCTGTCATAAGCGTTCTTCCTTTTAATATTGTACGTTAATTGTGTTGGCAGACTGCATATCAGCAATGGCATCAAAATCCATTGTCACACCAATGCCAAATCCTGTTGGCACTGTGATATAACCACGATCAACAACTAACTTTTCTTTAATGATGTCCCGTTCAAAATAGCGACTACTGTCGGATATATCGCTTGGAAAAGCAATGTTTGGCAAACTTGCTAGCGCCAAATCAACACTTCGTCCTAACCCACTCGTTAACATACCGCCAATCCAAGGCTTATCAACCATTTTGATCGCCGTAATAGCATTTGAAATGCCCCCTATTTTGCCCTGCTTAACAGTTAGCGCGTCGGCGGCGTGTAAGTCAAGCATTGTGGCGATATCATCTATATTATTGACGGATTCATCTAGACTCAAGTGTTGTTGAATACGGGCTTGTAGTTGCGCATGTTTAACAAAATCGTTAGCGCTATAAGGCTGCTCAATAAAATCAACATTATCAGGCAACGCGGCTAAAAAGGAAAAGTCTTCATCACGAAAGCTACAATTGGCATCAATAGAAAAATGTTGATTGGGGTAATCAAGCAATAAATCAATCAACTTTTGCCAATCATTCGTAGCGCCATCAATTTTCAACTTATGACGTTGGTACTGCGCTTGCATCATAGCCTTAAAATCATCTGACAATCCAATTGCGACACTGACTGGTACTTTTGTTCCTGTGCCACCAATGAGCCTTTGCAAAGATTTCTTTTTCAAATGACCAACAGCATCCCAGATTGCCATTTCAAGTCCTGATTTAGCAAATGACCCGTACGCTGTTAGCGTATTTAAACGACCAGTAAACTCCTCGGGCGATTTAAACTGATAGTTCCGCAATTGAGGCAATAAAATATTTTGGATAATTGACATGCTCATGATTTGATTTTCTGGTGCATAAGTGAAATCATCAAACGATTGTATTTCGCCATATCCAATAACGTCTTGCTGTGTCACATGATCAAATAATGTCACTTGTACAATCGTTAATGGTCGCCGTTTTGTTTCTGTATGGGCCGTTTTAAATGACTGTTTTAAGGTCAAAATAACCGGCGTGAGTGTCACACTTTTAATTTGATACATTTAATGCCTCAACAAATAACTTTGATTGCTCAACATGCGTGTTATGTCCGGAATTAGGAATGACTGTTTTTTGAACGTGGGGAATTAATTGGACCATTTGATTGGCGATAGCATTAAATTTATTATCTAATTCGCCAACAATTACTTGCGTCGGCATTTCTATATCCGACAGCTTCGGCCAAAAATTAGGTTGTGCCCCCGTTCCCATTCTCAGCAATGAATTAGCAACATTTTTTGAGTTTTGTAACAAGCGCTGTCGCCGAATATGATCTTTTTTTGATGATGATAACAATTGTTGCGTTTCAAATAATGGGAGTTGAGCCCAATTATCCACAAACTTTGGAAAATTCTCTAAAATAGCTTGCGCCTTAATCTCGTCCGCAGTTATTCTTGCTTGTCGTTCTGATACAGTTTTGAGTCCCGCTGTGGTGCTTTCTAAATAAAGATTTTTTACCAAATCGGGATACATTAAGGCAAATGCCAACGCCAAACGACCACCCATTGAATAGCCTAGCAAATTAACATTTTGCCAATGAAGTGAAACCAAAATTGATCTTAAATCATCAATTTGATTAGCCATCTCAAAACGGCTCACATCGACGACATCTGGTGCCCGACTACCAAAACCAAGTAAATCAACTGTCAAAACTTCACCAGGCAAATCCGATGTGATATCATCAAAGTCATGATGTGATCCCATAAAGCCGTGCAATAGTAGCCACTGACATGGGCGTGCATCATTTTTAGTTAGAAAAATCTGATAGGGATAGTTGTTGATCATCATAGGCTTTCTCCGATATATTTTTGATGA
Source organism: Leuconostoc sp. UCMA20149 (assembly GCF_030400235.1). Classification (NCBI taxonomy): domain Bacteria; kingdom Bacillati; phylum Bacillota; class Bacilli; order Lactobacillales; family Lactobacillaceae; genus Leuconostoc; species Leuconostoc sp. UCMA20149. The sequence continues at coordinate 220,588 of NZ_VJYC01000003.1, read as the reverse complement.
TCACGCACATTTTGAGCACGGTTACTAGGATAAACAATTATTCTTGTGCCGTCTGTTGGTTGGTTAAGCACCTTTTGCAGATCTTCCGGTTGCTTTAATAATACGTACGACAGCTGATACAATGATGCAATTTTACTGATGTCTAATTCTAACGGTGTCCCAAAAAGTGTTTCAAAGTATTCTGTTGCTTCAGCCTGTGGCAAAAATGAAAAAATACCGCCACCATTATTATCAATGACGATAATATCAAGCGGTAGCTGATAATTTCGGGCCATCATTAAACCGTTCATATCATGAAAAAGTGTCAAATCGCCTGTCAATAATAGACTACGTTGTTTTGTCGTAGCACTCATCCCCAAAGCTGTTGAGATCACGCCATCAATACCGTTTGCCCCACGATTTGCATAGATGGTTTGTGTATTAAACCCCGAAAAAAAATCATCCATATCGCGAATAGGCATACTATTGGCAACAAAAATCGGTGTTTTTGGCGATACAGCACTGTCTAATGCTGACACAATCGCCATTTCATGTACTAATCGTTTGTCACTTTGGTTAATTAGTTGCCAATTATTTTCGAACGCTTGTTGTTCTTTACTAGGCAGCACGTTCGCCTGTCTCAAAAAATCCTGCGGTGACGCTAAAATTGCGCGAGAAACATGCCGTGAATGATCAGTTCCAGCATTTAAATCAATATGCCAAGTCTCAATATCATTATGCTTCAACCATTGTAAAACTTTCGCAGAAACTGGCGTTTTACCAAACCTAATGACTAAATCTGGTTGTAACTCCTCGGTCAATTGATTAAATTTTAACAAATAATCAATACCATGAATCGTTTCTGGTGTACGAGCACGACTTAAAATATCAGCAATGACTGGTACGTGATAGCGCTGCGAAAATGCCAACAAAGCATCGCTATATGATTCTGCAACATTTGGTCCGGCTAGAATTAACACACGTTTTGCTGTGATTGGTAGTATGTCAATTTCAATCTGAGATGGTTTTGAAAAGGATAATTGCTTAACTAACACGTTGTCCTGATTTCCTAATGTTGGCATCAAAGGCTTGCGTAACGGTAAGTTGAATTGCACTGGCCCACACGGCGCTGTATTTGCCAAATGCACAAATTTTTGTGTCGCAAAATCAATATATTCAGTTATGTCGTGATGTGTGTCTTGTAAATTAAAAGCAAGATCTGCTTTCGTAAATTTTCCAAACATATTTTGCTGTGGTAATGTTTGCGGCGCCCCATTATATTGTAATTCTTGTGGTCGGTCAGTTGACAAAATAATCAAGGGTACCTCAGACACTGACGCCTCTGCGACAGCCGGTGTATATTCTGTAATAGCAGTTCCTGATGTGCCTAATAAAACCACAGGAGATAGCGTCGTTTTAGCAATACCTAGCGCAAAAAAGCCTGCCGATCGTTCATCAACATCAACATAGAGTTGCGTATTTGGATGATGCTTGACATATTCAGCAATTAATAATGCAACTGGCGTACTACGTGAGCCAGGAGAAATCACAAAATGCTTAACACCTCCGGCTACTAAAGCAGCAATTAAATGTTTGGTATTGTTTGTTAAAGCATCAGTCATGCATTAATTCTCCTAACAATTGTAGCATTGGCTCAAATTTCAACGCTGTTTCATTATATTCCTGTTGTGCTTCTGAACCAGCAACAATCCCAGCGCCAGCAAATAAACGTGCGTGAGTTTGGTCGCAGTACATTGAACGAATGCTCACTACTAATTCACCCGTATTATCGGCTGTGACATAACCAATTGGTCCTGCAAATAAACCACGGGGTTGTTGCTCATGCTGCGCAATGTACTGCAAAGCTTCTTCTTGTGGTACACCGCCTAAAGCTGGAGTAGGATGTAGATTGTCAACTAGGTCCTTGACAGATATGTTTGCTGATAATGTACCACTAATCGGTGTATAAAGATGCTGGACCTGTTTATTTTTTAACAATATTGGCTTAGATGGCACATTTAATTGCGTTGTTAACGCTTCTAATTTCATTTTGATACTATCAACAACAAACTGATGCTCACGCTGATTTTTTAAACTATGTAATAATTTATTGCCTAATTCGTGATCACGTTTTGGATCAGGATCGCGAGGTGCAGTACCGGCAACAGCCGCTGTTTGTATTTCGCCCTGAGAGACGAATGCGAGACGTTCTGGTGTGGCAGTAACAAAAACTTCATTTTCTCGCTTCAAGATGACATGATATACGCCGTGTTCCTTTTTTAATGCTTCTAGCAGAGAAGAGATGCGAATTTGTTCGGACAATTCAATCATTTCCTGACGACCAAACACTACTTTATCCATAGGACATCTTACATCGTTAAGATTTTTAATTAAGTCAGCTACACGTACAATCCAATCTGTTTCAGACACGATATTTTTAATTTTCACCCTTTTCGTAGTGCTGATTTGCTGGTAATTTACTAAGATATTATCCAGATTCAAATCGTTGGATTGTAAACGACCATTACTGATTGAGACAATAATCTCAGGTTCAAACCAAAAACCATTCATTAGTTCGCCCTTTGAATGCTGACCATCAAAAGTATTAGCACCAAACACCAACGTATTAACTTTTTGAGGTAATGTTTGCCACGAATTTTTTGATCCAAAAGCGTAAAAAATTTGAGTCCCTGTATTATTTTCGAAAAAAGCGCTCACTTGAAAATGATCAAGCATTTGGTTTAACACTTGATAGTCATTTGAAGTTGCTTCACGTTCAAATTTAAAAAAATGATTCTCGCTCTTTTGCATGTTACTTCCTTACAACTAGATTAAAAAGCAACAGACACTCGTCTGTCGCTTAGCTATACCTTATCCCAAACGTCTTGCCGCTTGCCAAACATTACCAACATTGAATTCATCATTCAACGCAACGCCATTTTTGATACCCGCCAAAACAAATGCTTTAGCATCTTGTATCGTCTCTCGCATATCGTTTTCTGTCATATTGGCAGCGATACTAGCCGAAAATGTACAGCCAGCACCATTATTATACGGTACTAGTGTTATAACTTTCTCATTCTGGAAAATTGTAAATTCCTCACCGTCAAATAAAACGTCAACCGCAACATCACCAGACAATCTCGCACCACCTTTAATAACAACATTTTTAGCCCCTTCGCCAACTAAACGACGCGCGGCCTGCTTCATATCATCGACATTATGGATTTCAGTATTGGTGAGTAGCCCTGCTTCGTTTAAATTAGGCGTCAAAACTGTTGCCAATGGCAATAATCGATCACGAATTACCTGAGTTAATTCACTTTTACCATTTTTTAAGGCAGTCTCTTTAAAAATCATCACTGGATCAATGATGATAGGAATACTAATTGTCGATAAACAATCGGCAACCACATTGATAATGTCTACTGTAGGTAAAAGACCAACCTTAATCGCGACAATTTGATTCAATGACATAACAGAAGCCAATTGAGCTTTTATTACATTGATGTCCATTGGAAAAATTTGAAAACTATCAGTTTGTACAGTGACAATACTTGTAATGACACTCAATCCAACTACACCATACTCTTCAAAAGTAGCCAAATCAGCCTGAATACCACCGCCTGATAAAGAATCCGAACCGGCAATCGTTAAAACCTTGTTCACCATCATTGATTGCTCGACGCTACAAAACTGATGTTATGACCATCATCAGTTACTTTAGTAACAATATCACTATCACTGCCAACCCATGAATAATAGCGATTATGGGCAATTGCCCATTTTTTTGCCTCAGCTAGCGTTTTTCCTTTCAGTTTGGCTGATTCCTTAATTTCGGCAGCAGTATCTTGGCTACTCGATGAAGCGCTTGAAGACGATGAAGATTCGCTCGACGTTTCACTGCTACTACTTGAATCATCTGAAGAACTACTGTTAGAATCCACTGTTTCCTCAACCGTACTACTCTTTGACACTTTTTGTTGAATGGGTGTTGTCGTTTTCTGAGAATCAGAATAACCAATATAAACAAAAGCGCCTAAAGCAACAACAATTAATAAGGCTAACACAATAAAAAAATTGCGAATAGGATGCTTTTTTTTATAAAATCTTGGTCTTTGATAATAATTATAATCTGCCATATCCACCTCTTACTACTCTATATTATACCAAACATAACAATGTTTTTACTAGCAATATGTTATCATGGAAATTGAACAAATTAGCGAGGTTTTACGATGAATGTTACAAATTTAGAACGCATTTCTGTTCGTGATCTTGGTATGATTGCACTGGGAACAGCCCTTTATGGTTGGGGATTAATCAACATTAATATTCCAAATCAACTTGCAGAAGGTGGCGTGTCTGGTATCACGTTAATCCTACGCGCACTTTTTGGTTGGAACCCAGCCTACACCACACTATTGCTTAATGTTCCGCTTGTATTTATTGGTTATCGTGTGCTTGGTAGACGGTCTTTAATTTATACAATTTGGGGCATTTCTTCGCTTTCATTTTGGTTGTGGTTATGGCAAGTTGTTCCTACCCCACCGGCGCTTGATCACGACATGCTAATCGCTGGTCTGTTGGCAGGTTTTGTTTCTGGTTTAGGATTAGGAATTGTCTTTCGATTCGGCGGCACATCGGGCGGTACAGACATCGTTGCAAGAATTACAGAACAAAGACTAGGCATCCAAATTGGTCGAACAATGTTTGCGCTCGACGCAGTTGTTCTGATTATTTCTTTAATTTATATCGACATAGTACACATGATGTATACTTTGATAGCCTCATTTGTATTTGCGCAAGTGGTTAATTTTACACAACAAGGCGCTGCATACTCAGCAAGATCATTTATGATTTTTACACAATATCCTGAAGAAATTTCCCATGCGATTATGTCTGAACTCGACCGTGGGACAAGCCTGTTAAAAGCAGAGGGTGGCTACTCACACATTGATCAGCGCGTTGTTTACGCTGTTGTCGATCCTTCCGAAGTCAACATGGTCAGACATATCATTAATCAAATTGATCCGAAAGCATTTGTTTCTGTATTTGACACACAAGAACAATTAGGCGAAGGCTTTTCCTACTTGCGTCCCAAAAAATCAATATTTAAGTTCAAATAAAAAGCGACCAATTTTTGAAATAACGCACGTATTTCAAAAAAATTATTCGGTCGCTTTTTGTTTTGCCGTTGATTTGTTCGTCTTATCAGTTGATTCTTTAGGGGTTGTACCATCAGCCAACGTTTTCTCTGTTGGTTTATCCCATGTCACAAAATCACAATCAGGATAACGAGAGCAACCATAGAACGTCCGACCACGCTTTGTCTTTCGAGAAACGACCTGACCTTTGTGACACTTAGGGCATGTCAAACCAATTTCTTGCACAATCGTTTTGGTATTTCGGCAATCAGGAAAACGAGAACAAGCATAAAATTTGCCATATCTGCCCATCTTAATCACCATCGGAGCACCACAAATTTCACAGTCCATACCTGCTAGTTCATCATGCATAATGACTTTTTCAAGAGATTTTTCGGCAGTCTCAACTTCTTTTTGGAAAGGTTTAAAGAAAGAATCAATTACCGGTACCCATTTTTTATCGCCTGTCTCTACTTCATCTAGTTCATGTTCAACAGCGGCCGTAAATTTGGTATTAGTAACATCTGGGAAGCTATCTTCTACAATCGTCTGAACGATCTCACCTAGTTCGGTCGGCACAAACTTTCGTGCATCAATACGCACATAGTTTCTTCGTTGGATTGTGTCTAATGTTGGGGCATAGGTTGAAGGACGACCAACACCATTTTCTTCTAATGCTTTAATTAACGCGGCTTCCGTATATCTTGCTGGTGGCAATGTGAAATGCTGTTGCGGATCAGTTTTCGCTAATTTAACTTTGTCTCCTGCATTTAAGTCAGGCAAAGCATTATCCTTAACTTTGGCAGCTGGATAAGCTTTCGTAAAGCCCTGAAATTTGGTCTTTGACCCATTAGCTCTAAATATCACACCATTTTGCTCAATCGTGACCGCCATTGTATCCAAAATTTCTGGCGTCATTTGACTGGCTACAAAGCGTGACCAAATCAATGAATATAACTTAAATTGATCAGGTGTGAGTTTGTCCTTAATCGATTCTGGTGTTCGCGTTACATCAGAAGGTCTAATGGCTTCATGGGCATCTTGTGCGCCTTCAGGTAATTTACCCTGAATTGGTTTATGTTGAGAGTATTCCTCGCCCCATGTATCATGAATAAATTGCGCCGTAGCATTTTTAGCAACAGAAGAAATTCGGGTTGAATCAGTACGCATATAGGTAATTAAACCGACTTGTCCCAATCCGCGCCCTAAATTAATACCTTCATACAACTGTTGAGCAGCCATCATTGTCTTACGTGTTCTAAAATTAAGCTGTGTATTGGCGGTTTGTTGCATCGTTGACGTTGTAAATGGCGGTTGTGGTTGACGTTTCCGCTCCTTTGCATCAACTTTAACAATATCAAAATCACCATTTTTATCAATGCGTTTCAAAATTGACTGAACACTGTCGTTATCTGGTAATGGTTGCTTTTTACCATCGAATCCATAAAAAACTGACTTAAACTTACTTCGTGCTTTTTTAAACTCGGAATCCAGGGTCCAATATTCTTCTGGCTCAAAGGCTTGAATCTCACGCTCACGTGCAATAATCAAACCTAAAGCAACTGATTGCACACGTCCAGCCGACAGTCCCCGTTTCACAGTTTTCCAGAGAATTGGTGAAATTGAATAGCCAACTAACCGATCCAAGATGCGGCGTGCTTGTTGCGCATCTACCAAATCTTGGTTAATTGTACGAGGCGTCTTAAAAGCGTTCTTAATTGTATCTTTCGTAATTTCATTAAAGACAACTCTGTTAGGCTTTTCCGGATCAAGATCTAAAATATGTTGCAAATGCCACGCAATTGCTTCACCTTCACGATCCGGATCGGAAGCCAGATAAACAGCTTTCGCAGCCTTGGCTTCTTTGCGCAAACCTTTAATGATATCACCCTTACCACGAATGTTAATATATTTAGGATCATAGTCATGTTCAACATCAACGCCTAAAGTTGATTTTGGCAAATCCCGAATATGCCCTAAACTGGCAACAACTTTGTAGGTGCTGCCCAAATACTTTTCAATTGTCTTAGCCTTTGATGGGCTTTCCACAATAACTAAATTTTTTTTAACTTTTGATGTTCTTCGTTTTGTTGTTTTTTTCTTTAATGTCGTCTTTGTTTTTGTATCTGCCAATGAGATATGCCTCACAATTTGTTTTCTATAGTATATAGTGTATCAAATTGTGTCAAATAATTGTATGCTTTCCATGATATTAGTTGATTTTGTGACCATTTTTGCACCAAATCTTAATAGTTCATTTGCACCTAAAGAATTTTCAGAAAAAATTGAACCTGGCACAACCATCACTTCACGATTATTTTGGAGGGCCAAGTTTGCAGTAATCAAACTACCTGATTTTTGTTGTGCCTCAACGACAAGTGTTGCTGATGATAGTCCTGCAATAATACGATTTCTCGCTGGAAAATGTGACCGCTGTGGACCAGTGCCAGGTGGGTATTCACTCAATAACAGTCCTTGTTGCCCTATTTGCTGTTGCAGTGCCTGATTTTGTGCCGGATATGTCATATCAATTCCTGTACCAATAACTGCAATTGGTACACCTGAATTGGCAAAAGTGATTTGATGTGCCATCACGTCAATACCTTTAGCCAGACCAGAAACCACTGCAATACCTGATTTGACTACTTCGGGTAATAGATGCCTCATTACCGCTAAACCGTATGGTGTCGCTGTTCTCGTACCAACAACAGCAACATTAGGCAACCTTAAAGCTGCTAAATTCCCTACGTAAAACAATATTAATGGTGGCTCATAGATTTCTTTCAATTGTGGTGGATAAGCATCATCAAAATATGTCAAAAAGTCAGATGCCATCGTCTCGGCTTGATTACAAGCCAGATGATAACTAGATTTGATATTATCAGCTTGCTGATAATTTTCAATAACTGAAAAGACCTCATTCAAAGACCAAGGGTAATGAGTGGATTCTAAATCATTCGCAATTGCATATATAATTTTTGCTTCTGCAGCACGCCCTATACCACGAGTTAAGTGTATTGCTAATAAAAATTGTTTTAATTGCATTTTGTCTCCCTCTTTTTTATGATACGAAATGCAAAAAGAAAGCTCATAAATTAATTATGAACTTTCTACGATATCACTTAAATATTCCCAACGATCCATTTTGTTTTCAAGATCCTTGTTCAATTGATCTAATTCTTGTTGTAGATCACCAAGCTTGACATAATCCGTGCCAAATGTTGCCATTTCGTCGGGAATTTTGTTAATACGATTTTCTAATTTTTCAATATCTGTTTCAATCGTTTCCCACTCTTTTTTTTCGTTATATGTGAGCTTTTTTTTGGTGCTTTGGGTGACTATTATTGGCTTTGGCTTGTTAACTTTAACTTGGTTTACCGTTTCGTGAGTTGCTAGGTAGGCACTAAATAGGCCATCAAATCTGTTGACCACACCATTGCCCTCAAACATGTACAATTGATTAGCCGCTTTATCTAGAAAATAGCGATCATGAGAAACTGTGATAACAGTGCCATCAAAATTTGACAAGAAATCTTCTAGTACTGTTAACGTTCCGATGTCTAAATCATTCGTCGGCTCATCAAGCAATAACACATTAGGCTGCTGTAATAATAGTTTAAGTAGGTATAATCGGCGCTTTTCTCCTCCAGATAATTTACGAATTAAAGTGCCATGCATAAAGGGTGGGAACAGAAACTGTTCTAACAATTCAGAAACACTGATTTGATTGCCATCTTTATCTTTAACCGAACCAGCAACATCTGTCAAATAGGCAATCACACGTTTGTCATCTGGAATTTCTTCAGTCATTTGTGTGTAATAAGCCATTTTCACCGTATCCCCAAGCTCAATCACGCCACTCGTCAATGGTACAAGACCAGCTATCGCATTTAAAAATGTTGATTTACCAGCGCCGTTAGCCCCTGTAATTCCGATGCGATCACCAGCAGACACACGCAAATTAAAATCATTCAAAATCGTTTTATCGCCAAACTGAATACCAGCGTGTTCTATAACAATCACTTTTTTACCAAGGCGCTGTTGCCCTAGATTGACGGTTACATCTTCGTCAGTTTGTAATGTTCCCATTTGTGACGCCAATTCGGCAAACGCGTTCTCACGTCCTTTTTGCTTCGTTGTTCTTGCCCGAGCTGACTTTCTCATCCATGCTAATTCTTGTTTATATAATTGCTGTTGCTTGTGTTCTGCCAGTTGATTTTGGGCAACTCGCTCAGCTTTTTTTTCCATGTAATCTTGATAGTTGCCTTGATATTCAAACAAATCGCCAAATGATAGCTCAAATATTCTTGTGGCAACTGCGTCTAGAAAATACCGGTCATGCGTAACAGTTAAAACTGCCCCTTTGTATGAACTTAAGTACTTCTCTAACCAAGCAATTGAATCAAAGTCTAAGTGATTGGTTGGTTCATCTAAAATCAACAAATCAGGTTCTTCAATGAGCACTTGCGCCAATCCAACACGTTTGCGCTGTCCACCTGATAAATTACCAACCTTATGGTGTAAATCTGGCATGTGCAACTGGGTCAGAATCGTTTTAATTTGAGATTCAGTTGTCCATGCATCGTCGCGATCCATAGCATCTTGTGCTTTTTCAAAATTTTGCGCAATTACTTCGTCAGTCGGTTGATTGCTAAATTTTCGCAAAGCAGTTTCATAATCGCGAATAGTCTGAAAAACAGGCTGTTCGCCCGATAAAATAGCATCCATTACTAAAGCATTATCGTCTAAAATTGGACTTTGAGTTAAATAACCAATGCGATAATCATTTTGGGTTGTAATAGTACCAGAATCTGCCGGCATCACGCCAGATATCGCGTTCAATAATGATGTTTTACCACTGCCATTAACGCCAATCAATCCAACTCTATCACCCGCCGTTATTAAAAAAGAGAGATCTTTGAATAAGACTTTTTCGCCATACGTACTGTTTAAATTTTCTACTCTAAATTGTTTCATGGTACTATTTTACCTTTTTTACCCAAAATAAACCGATCAAATAGTGACAAGCGCGTTAAAAGATTATTCGCACTGGAAAGATCAGAGTAATTAGGTGTTCATTAGTTTTTAAACACTTGTTGCCAAACATTGTAAATTTTTTCGGCTGAAAAGAACTTGGCTTTTTGATATGAAGCAGTGCTCATACTTGCCCATTTTGATGGATCATTCAAAATGCTTGCTACTCGCTGAGCCATAATATTTGCCGACGCAGTTGGTACCACATAACCATTACGATTATTCTCGACAATCTCATGAGTGGTCGTTGTATAATTTATCCGATATGAAACAATTGGCAAACCAAAAGCCAGCGCTTCAACCAAGTTCATCCCGAATCCCTCACCATGAGACGTTTCAATAATGACCTGCGCTCGCGACAGAGCTTCTTTTACGGCTTCGTAATTACCATACGGTGTAAAAATCACTGATGATTCAACTCCCAAATCACGCGCTAATTGTTGTAATTTTTGCACGATTTCTGTATTAGCGGGGTAACCCATGAATTCTAAGGTCGCATCGTTGACATAACGTCTCGTCACTGCCAAAACTTGTACCGCCGCTTCAGGATTTTTTTCTGGACTTAAGCGTCCTAAAAACAAAATACGATGATTCACGCGATCTCTAACACTCGTCTGAGATTGTGTCAGCATTGACTGCAATATGAAAGTATCTGGTGCAGTTTTCACATTAAGATTGGGATAACGTGCTTTAATATCATGACGTTGCGCGTCAGTTGGGACTAAAATTGCATCAAACAACTGATTTTTTTGGGACAAAGCTATTTCATAAACTGGATAAGGATCTCCGAGACGTGGCTGAACCACGTCCGGTGTATGTATATCATGAAAATAAGCAAACTTTTGTTTAGCACCACTCACTTTACCAACAGCTTCATCAAGCGTACGTCGATCAGAAATCAGTGTCGCCTCTTGATATCGTTTCACAATTTCATTGAGAAAGAATGTCAATAATTCGTTTTCTGAATTGAATCGGTAATGATGCCCTCGATAATTTAATAGTTGCCACATTGTTGGTTGAACGATGCCATTTATAGCCATGTGTGTTATCTCGAGGACCACATCACCCTTTAAGTTCAAAAAACGTTGTGTGGCTAAACTACCATCCGGATGGAAAGTATCCACACTAGACTTAAATCCACGCCAATCCCAATTTTCGCGAATGGTAGGATTGCCAGCACGATCTTCAAAAATGACTTCATTAACTAATCCCACTGTCTCAGGCATTACAGTAATGGTGGCAATTCGACGTCCATTATGATTTAAAAAGCTTTGATTTGGTCCATCAGCAACAATGTGATATGTATCCAAAGGTAACATTTTTAGCAAACGCAAGTTTTGCTCTACTCTTTTAATATCAGTCGTACCTTGAAAAAAATCATACATATTTAACACCACATCTGGTGTCAAGCCAACCGCTTTAAGATCGCGATCAAGTAGGCGATTATAGTTACGAGTCACATATTTGGCAGCATCATTAAATGCATTGAATAGCTTCGTTCGTTTAATTTGGGCGTGCTCAGTGCCAGAGTTAAATGAAAAAATATTTTCACTAATAAAAAAATTCATGTTGTCACTTACCTCCCTAAATTAGTCGCCGCTATTTTGTGCTGCCATTTTTGATTAGCATCCTCAATTAATTTTTGCCAAGCAGCCATAACATTGGTTTCACTATATCGTTCAGCCGATTGATAAGCACCGTCAGAATAGCGTTGCGCCAACCTGGGGTCCCGTAGCACAGTTAACATAGCATTGGCCATAGCTTGATAATCACCATAAGGCACAATTTTGCCATTAATATTATCTTGGACAATTTCATTTGGTCCGTAATTGACATCATAACTCAATGCAATCAAGCCATGAGCAATACCCTCCATGATTGCCAAATTAAAGCCTTCCATTCTTGAAGTCAAACCGTATATCATAGCCCGATTTTCAACTGCATCAATGTCAGTAGTATACCCTTTCATTGTGACAGAATCACCGAGATGGTATTTGTCAATCACTGCTTCAACAGCACGCTTTGCTCGGAAATTATCTGTCGGATCGGCATAACCATACAAGTCCAAACTGACCTCGGGGATTTCTTCTTTTACAATTCCGACAGCTCTTACTAAGTCATCCAAATGCTTTTCCCAAGCGATTCTTGCAAATGCGACAACCTTACCAAATTGCCGCTCTCCAACACGTACTCTTTTGGCATGTAGTAGCGTATCTTTAACAATACCGACAGGAATTGTGAATAATGGGACACTAGGTTGAAAACGTAATTTAATATCACGCGTTTGTTGCGGCGTAGCTGAAACGACCGCATCGTATTGATTCAAAGCATTCATGGCAAATTCATAATTGTTATTCAAAACAGATTGCATTGGTTCCTGTGCATCACCAGCATGTGAATTGTGTAAGTGCAAAACTGTATAGGCCGGATTTTTAAGGTGTAACAGGCCATAATCAGCTAAATGACTGCGGTCTAAAATAAAGATATTAGGCTCTAAAGTATTAAAAAAAGTTTGATTAATTGCGTCTAAAAAATAGATAGTTAAGTCTTCTATTGTATCAAAGTCATAACTAATTTCGTTAAAAGTCAAATGCCAATTGGTTCGAGTCAATTCCGACTGATGATTAACTGTCTTAGTGGTTTTAAAAAAGCTTTCCAAAACTGGCTGTCCATGAACATCTAACCATGTTTCTGATTCAATTTTGTTATCCGGTGTATACCATTGTTGTAGCGACTTAAAGCCTCGAATATCATAGTGATCAACACGGTACAAATTACCAAAACCATCAAAAAGCTCGACGGATTTCACTCGCTGTGTTTCTGCGTTATTATAGTTAACACGAGCCACCAGCTTTTTACTGTTATCAACTACTAAATATCGATTATTTTGTGGCTCATCATTAAATTCTAAGTCAACAACACCAAAATCAAGATCTTTAATGGTCAACTGTTGCGTTGCAACAATCGTCGCTTTTTGAAAATAATCAAACATATTGATTAAGTCATCATCATCAATGCCGGCTGCTTTGGTTTGCCGGTGACATTCAGGGTCCCAATCTCGTAAAATTAGTTTTTGAGCGATATGATTTTTTTTGAATAACATAAATCGCTGAATTTCAGCATGCTCAATGCCTGATTTTTGTTCTGGCATGGTCGCATTAATGTGAAAAATCATGATTCACTCTCCTTTTCTGGGCACCTATTTTAAACATAAATGTCAATTCATTGTGCCTTTCAACGAACTAAAAAGTCACAGATCGTTCAAATTGTATCTTTATTTGATATCAAACATCTATTCTTAAGTTTAGCAAAATCAGCCTTAAATTGCGAATAACTGCCATCAATCATTACAAAAATATCATTATATTGAGGGTTTATATTTTTGATATTTTCAGCTATAATTAAATAAATATTTCACAAGGAATGAAGGAATTTTCTACTATGAACTTAACTGCTACAATTGCTGGTTTTAACTTTGAACACGTTATGCTAAACGCCGCTGGTGTGATGTGTCAAACCGCCGAAGAATTAGACAGCGTGCTGGCATCAGCTCATACAGGTGCTGTGGTGACCAAATCAGCTACCACTAACTTACGTCCCGGAAATCCCGCACCGCGCTATTATGAATTGCCCAACACACTAGGCACTATCAATTCAATGGGACTTCCTAACGAAGGCTTTGACTACTATATGGACTATGTCACAAAAAAGCAGAGCCAAAAGCCTATTTTCTTTTCAATTGCTGGATTATCAAAGCAAGAAAATCTTGATATGTTGCATCAATTACAAGATTCAGAATTTAGTGGTTTAGTTGAACTCAATCTTTCTTGCCCAAATGTTCCCGGAAAACCACAAACTGCCTATGACTTTGAAGCTACTCAAGCGATTCTGACTGAGGCGTTCGCATTTTTCAAAAAACCTTTAGGTGTTAAGTTACCTCCCTATTTTGATATCGTGCATTTCGATGACATCGCCAACATTTTAAATCAATTCCCATTGGCATTTGTCAATACGATCAATTCAATTGGTAATGGTTTGGTAATCGATGATGATACCGACACTGTTGTCATCAAGCCAAAAGGCGGATTTGGTGGTATAGGCGGAACACTGGTCAAAGCGACTGCGCTTGCAAATGTTCGCGCCCTTCGATTGCGTTTAAATCCTGAAATCAAAATTATTGGGACAGGTGGCGTTACTTCCGGACGTGATGTTTATGATCATATCTTATGTGGTGCTGATTTAGTAGAAGTTGGCTCACAGCTAGCCATTGAGGGTGTTGCCGTCTTTGAGCGACTCGAACGTGAATTGGCCGACATCATAACAAAAAAAGGTTATTCATCCCTCGCGGAATTCCGCGGTCAACTAAAAGTGATTGCATAAAAAAAGTTGCCATTCATTTGGCAACTTTTTTTATGAGTTATTTTTTAAATGTTCAACATCACGTGCAATCATTAATTCTTCATTTGTTGGAATTAACAAGCCAGTAACCGTTGACTCGGGCTTTGTTATGACTGTTTCCTTACCACGAACATTGTTTGCCGTCTCATCCAAGACAACACCAGCAAATTGCAAGGCATTCAAAACTTTCGCACGAGTGACTGGATCATTTTCACCAATACCCGCAGTAAATATGATAGCGTCAACCCGTCCTAATTCAGCAAAATATTGACCGGCATATCGAATCACGCGATCATAAAACATATCCAATGCCAATTTAGCGTGAATGTTTGTTTCTTGAACGTCTTCCAAATCACGCATATCGCTAGAAATTGTTGAGACACCAAGTAATCCAGATTTTGTGTTGAGAACTTTCAACATTTCCTCGTTAGAAAGACCTTCACGTTCTTGAATGTAATAAATCAAAGATGGATCAACATCTCCTGAACGAGTTGCCATTGTTAACCCAGCTAAGGGCGTGAAGCCCATCGACGTATCATATGATTTACCATTTTTGATAGCTGTTACAGACGCACCGGCACCAAGATGAAGTGAGATGGCGTTGAATTCTTTCAATGGTATACCTAATTTTTCAGCCGCACGTTCCATAACGTACCGATGTGAAGTCCCATGAGCACCATATTTTCTGGCACCATAACGCGCATAGTATTCATAAGGTAAGCTGTACAAATAATTCTTTTCAGGCATAGTCTGATGGAAAGAGGTATCAAACACGGCCACAGAGATGGCGTGAGGTAATAACTTTTGGAACGCTCTAATACCCATTGCATTGGCTGGATTGTGCAATGGCGCATAAGCTGCCAAACGATCAATTTTAGCCAACACTTCATCTGTCACCACTACCGACTGATTAAACCACTCACCACCAGCAACTACCCGATGACCAACCCCAGTGATTTCCTGAAAATCTTTAATAATACCCAGATCCGACAGCCTTTGTAACATGATATCAATGGCTTCATGATGATCTTTAATAGCCAAAACATGCTCGTATTTTTGACCACCATTTTTAGTGAGCGAAATCTGTCCTTCTTCGGCGCCAATCAAACGAACAGGTTCAATATCTGCACCATATTTAATAGTAATAACGGCATCAGGCATTCCAATCCGTTCAACCATACCTTGTGTAATTACTTTTTCTTCGGGCATTTCTAATAATTGAAATTTCAGTGAAGAACTACCGGCGTTTACTGCCATTGTTTTTGACATCTGCGTCTACTCTTTTAATCCTTTGTTTATACTATTGTTCCTAATTTAGGAATTATGCTTATTTATTGTAACATATTTCAACAATAATGAAAACGTTTACACAAAATTTTCTTAGCAAAAATTTTTTATGTGTCAAATTAGTTTGTAGTGGTGCTACTGCCTACATGAGATTTTAAAACTTCTTGGTACGTTTAAAAAAGAAATATGATACAATTATTAGCGCAAGCAAAGAAGCATATTTTAGGATAATTATGGTAAAAAAGTGGCTACTTAGTAATTTAATTGGTGTGATTATCACCACAGTTGTCCTATTAACGACGGTAGGATTAATTGTATCGCTCATCTCAAAAACTGAAACTTTCACACGACCCGATAATGTACAATTACGAACCGGCCCTGGTCGTCAGTATCGTTCGACTGCTTCGCTCAAGCGTGGTACAAAATTGATTATCTTGGACAAACAAAACGGTTGGTGGCACGTCCGACGCTCTGATAATGAAAAAACTGGCTGGGTAGCGAGTTGGGTTGCAAATGCTGTTAACCTGAAACATGCTACTGCATTGAGTGAAGCCACCATTGTGTTAGATCCTGGTCACGGCGGCACAGATACCGGCGCCTTATCTAAGAATGGTAAGTATAAAGAAAAAACTTATACATTAAGAACTGCTAGACTAGTTCGTTCCGCCCTAGCGCCAAGTGGTGCTCGCATTTTGATGACCCGAGATAGTGATAATATTGTGCCTTTACTCAAAATTCCTTTAGTTGGTGAAAAATATAAGGCAGATGCACAAATCTCGTTTCATTTTGATTCATCCACAGTAAGTGCTTCAGGTATTTCTCAATACTATTATCATAAAAATGGTCAAAACCTAGCTCAAGCATTAAGTGACAGCCTTAACAATATGCCTCTGACTAACCGTGGTGTTGATACAGCACCATATATTGTTCTCAAAGACACGACACAGCCTGCCGTTTTGTTGGAAAATGGTTTTATCAATAATAACAAAGACCTCAAGTACATTCGCAAAACCAGTTACCAAAAGAAAATTGCAAAAAATGTTGTGGCTGGACTCACGACCTACTTCACCAAAAATACGGAGATGAAATAATGGCCCTATTCAAAAAAACACAAACAAAAATCGAACAAAATGCAACCACTCAGGCAACGGAACATGTCGAAGAAAAGCTTGAAGGCATGATTGTACAGCCATTCGCCTATAAAAAACTATTGATTATTTATCGTATCGAACAATACCCAAGCACTAGTAATCATATCGACAACAAAATTTTAACTTTCGATCAAAAAGAACCGCTATCCGAGCGCCGCTATAACGAAATCATTGAACGATTGAAGAACGATGAAAGTGATCGTATTTCAATCGTCAACATTTTACCTCTAGTTGACTAAAAAAATCGCATCAAAATGATGCGATTTTTTTATTTGGGCGCTAACATCGTCAGTGCTATCCTTTGACGTTTTTCATCAACAGATAGTACCCAAACATCTACAATATCACCAACTGAAACAACTTCTGCCGGATGTTTAATACGTCTCTTGCTCAAATGAGAAATATGCACCAAACCATCCTGTTTTACTCCTAGGTCCACAAATGCACCAAAATCAACCACATTGCGCACTGTCCCTTGTAGCTTCATGCCAGATTTTAAGTCTGCTACATGTAATACATCGGACTTTAATAACGCACTAACCATTTCAGATCGGCCATCACGACCTGGCTTTTGCAAACTAATAATAATGTCATGTAGTGTTTGAACACCAACACCTAATTTAGCAGCAGTGTCTGAGTTATCCAAAAGACTTAAAGTTTTATTGGCTATTGAAGATGATAATTCATGAACTGACAATTGCCCCATATCAATGATTTGAGTCGCAATGTGATAACTTTCAGGATGTATATCTGTATTATCCAATATGTTTTTGCCATCAACAATTCGCAAAAATCCTGCCGCCTGCTCATAAGCCTTAGGTCCCAAACGCGGTACGTCCTTTAACTGTGTGCGCAACGTAAATGGTCGCCCGTTTTGACGATAAGCCACGATATTTTCTGCTAATTTTTGATTAAGCCCAGCTATATGCGTCAATAATTTTGCTGAAGCTGTATTTAAGTTAACACCCACTTGATTAACCGCTGTTTCAACAACAGCGTCAACTTGCTCATCAAGTGCTTTCGCATTCAAATCATGTTGATATTGACCAACACCGACGGATTTTGGATCGATTTTGATCAGTTCCGCCAAAGGATCTTGAACTCTTCGAGCGATTGAAATCGCGCTTCGTTCTTCAACATGTAGATCTGGAAATTCTGCTCTGGCTGCCTCAGAAGCCGAATAAACAGATGCTCCAGCTTCATTAACAATTGTATATCGAACGCCTTTTATCAGATTTTCAGCAACAAATTCTTCCGATTCACGAGATGCTGTGCCGTTGCCAATGGCTACCAATTCAACGTTGAAATCTTTTAACAATTTTTTAAATGTTGTCGCGGCTTGATCTCGTTCGTGTTTACTTGCAGGTAAGTGAGGAAAAATCACTTGCTTAACCAAAAAATTGCCATTACCATCTATAATGGCTAATTTTGATCCAGTTCGAAAGCCCGGATCAAATCCCATCACAATTTTATTTTTCAACGGTGCTTGCATCAATAAATGATACAAATTATTACCAAAAACTTGAATGGCTTGTTGCTGCGCAATTTGTGTTAATTCTTGTCGAATTTCCCGTTCAATGGCTGGCTGAATAAAGCGCTTGTAGGCATCCTCAATAGCAAAATTGATTAGCTCACCATTTTTCTTTTCAATCTGTTGATGACCAATAATTTTAATTTTCATAAAATGCAATAATCGAGCGGCTGGGAAATCAATTTTAACAGATAATACGCCAACCTTTTCGCCACGATCAATTGCCAAAATTCTAAATTTATTTTCTTTCAACGATTGAATTGATTCATCAAAATCATAGTATTGTTCGTAAATTTTTGTATCATCTTTTGCCTCACCACCTCTTTTCAGAGTTGACAAGACATGCCCATCACGCATCATTCTAGTCCGAAGCCATTGCCGATAACTCTGATCTTCACCAAACTGTTCCGCCAAAATTTCATGTATACCAGCAGTTGCATCCGCGTCACGCTTTATAGTTTCATTAAAGTATGCGTGTAAGCGTTCATTCACAGACGTACCTAAATGGTTCAATAGCCAGTCAGCCAGCGGCTGTAACCCATTTTCACGGGCAATCATTGCTTTTGTGCGTCGCTTTTGTTTATATGGCAAATAAATATCATCAACTTCACGTATATTTTCTGCATCAATGATACTTTTAGACAGTACTGGCGTGAGCTTATCTTGCTCATCTATCGCACGTAAGACTGTATTTTTTCGTTCAGATAGTTCTTGAATTTTTTTGCTTGTAACCTGTATTTGACGAAGTTGCACTTCGTCTAAGTTACCAGTCATTTCCTTACGATATCTTGCAATAAATGGTACGGTTGCCGCGTCATTCAACAAGGTCAACGTTGCGCTAATTTGCCTAGGTTTAATGTTTGGTAATGCGTTATTAATTTGTCGAACTAATTCTTTCTCTGTTAATTCATATCTTGTCATACACTTGTGGATAGATCTGTTGGATCTAATCTGTTCTCCTCAAAAAATTGTCTAAAATTGTTGTTATTGCCCAATAGTTCGTAAAATGATAAAATTTGAATATTAAAAATATAAAATTTTTCGTAAAAACGAACATTAATAGGATTGGACCAATATATTATGTCTGAAAGCTATCAAATCAGCATCGCTAAGCTAAAACGTGACCTCCCAATTGTTCCTATCAAATCAGACCTAGCAATTGCGTCTTTTGTGCTGCTAGGTGACGCTGAATTAGCACACGTCGCTGCCGTTGAATTGTCTAAAGCAATTGATTTTGAATTTGACTATATTGTGACCCCTGAAACTAAAGGTATCCCACTTGCTCAAGAAATGTCTAGGCAAACAGGAAATAGCCACTACATTGTCATACGCAAAAATGTGAAGTCATATATGACCTCACCACTCGTCGTTAAATCGTCAGCAATCACCACAGCCACACCCCAGACACTAGTTTTGGATGGTAAAGATGCTAAAATAATACACAACAAAAAAGTGTTGGTGGTTGACGATGTGATTTCAACTGGCGGTTCTTTAAAAGCTGTTGAAAAGATATTATTTCAAGCAGGTGCTCACATTGTTGGCAAATTTGCGATTCTAGCTGAAGGTCAAGCTGAGCAGCGTGATGACATTACTTTTTTAGCAACACTGCCGCTATTCAAATTAGATGGTGATGGTCACTGGGCAGTTTCTAATTAGAGCTAAAAGCCATCATTATTCATTGAAGCTTCAAATAAAGCAACAACATCTTCACTATTAAGGCTAACATAGCCATTTGTTGTTAGGTTACCAACGGCAACAGCACTATCTGCCATTGCTTTGAAATTTGTCGTGTCGGTAATACCAACACCAGGTAATGTCGTTGGCACTTCTAGTGATTTAATCCAATCAAATGTGGCCTGGATTGCCTCGCCTGCAACTGATTCATCATCTCCCGATAATCCCCAAACATGGCGCCCAAATGCTGCAAAACGAGGCAGCGTCTTCGCAGAAAGCGCTTTTTTCATCCAGCGCGGTGTTAATATGCCTAATCCGACACCGTGTGTAATGTCATAGTACGCTGACAATTCATGCTCAATTGGGTGTACTGTCCAGCCATTAACATTACCAAGTCCAACTGTGCCATTCAATGCCATGGTTGACGCCCACATCAAGTTAGCGCGTGCCTCATAATTTTCAGGTTCTGTCAGCGCAACAGGTGCCCATTTGATAACAGCGCGGTAAATACCTTCAATCATACCACGTGAAATGTCACTATCTTCCGACTGATCAAAGTATTGTTCTGATAAATGGCTAAAAATATCAATCGCTCCAGCGGCAGTTTGCCATTTTGAAACTGAAAATGTCAAACTTGGATCTAAAAATGATACATCGGGCTGGCGTAATGTTCGCGTGCCCAATTTTTGCTTTGTTTCAGGGTTACTAATCACAGCATTTTTATTCATTTCTGTTCCGGTAGCAGAAAGCGTTAAAATATCAATTATCGGCATTTGCGCTGTCGCTTTTTTGGAATCTAGCACCAAATCCCATGCATCCCCATCATAGCTTTTGGCGATAGAAATAACTTTGGCTGCATCAATCACTGACCCACCACCAACTGCGATAATCACATCAATATCATTTTCTTTGACCAGTTGTTGACCCTCACGTACTGAGTCAATTTTAGGATTAGGCGCAATGCCTGAAAGTTCGAAAATCTCGTAATCTTTCAGCGCACGCTTAACGCGGTCATACAGACCATTATTTTTAATTGAGCCACCACCGTAAGCCAGTAGGACTTTTTTACCAAACGGTGCGACTACACCTGCTAACTCAGTGTCCAGTCTATTTTCTCCAAAGCGGATATCTGTCACATTTTTAAAAGTAAAATTATTCATGATTTTCAAATCCTTTACTATTCTGTACATCAATTATACCACGCGATTCACGTGACAATAATGCTATCAATTGACACAAAAAAAACGCCACTTCCTAAGAAGTGGCGGGTAGGTAGATAGATACTACCCAGTTGGTCAAGACAATTATAGCAAATTACTGCCAAGCTTGCAACAATTCGCTTATCGATATCTGTCCTGGTGCACTAATTGGTGTTCCATCTAAAGTAGCAAACGTTAATTCAGAGCCAAATTGATAACCAGTAATCCGAGTTTTTTCACCTAATTGGCCCATACTCATTGTAATCAATGGCTTATCTTGTGATTTTGAGAAAGCCCGCGTTGCCAACAATAGGCGATCAACGTCGTTGGCATTTTGTGGCATCACTGCTAATTTGATAATATCAATGTCAGGCTTAGCCATATCTACCAGCTGCGCGTGCAAATCATCGGGAGTTTGATTCATGTCATGGTACGAAAAAATCACGGGTACCTGCTGTTGTCGCGCAGTGGTAATCACCCGCGTGCGCAGTTCTTCAGGCATTGTGTATTCAATATCCACGGCAGTAAAAGGATAACCAGATTGTAAAGCAAGCGTTAAAAATGTGGCTACTTCAACTGGTGACATTTCACCTTTTCCACCTTGAGACTGTGTGCGATAAGTTAACAATACTGGAAACTCACCAACACTGTTAAATACGGCAGCAGTCAGTTCCTTGATTACTTGCTGATTCATCATCGGCCAATTTGCCAAAAATTCTTGTTTAGCGTTGTCAATTTCTGCCAGCATTTTAGCTTCAGTCATTGTCGAGACATTTTTTTGATTCAGTTCCGCCTGCGCACCAGCTTTTACCTGCTGCCACATCACTGCTTGACTGAAATCATCAGCAATATAATCAGCTCGCCATTCAACAATATCTGGATTCTGTGCCTGCAATTTTTGGGCAAAAGGTGTTAGTTTGCCAGTTGGCCCTAACATCAATGGAACTGCAATGAGTGGCTTGTCAGTAGTTGCTGGAATATGTAGTAGTTGTCTTAGTGTCATGCCTTCAATCCTTTTTTGAGTTATTATTCAAAATGACTTACTAATTAATATGATACACCACCCAAATCATCGGTGGTTTTAAAGTTTGTCGCACGACGTAACGTGAATCACGACTCTCAGGTAATTTATTAAATTGATCAGCAGAAATAATAGTCAAGCGGTCTTGGTCATGGATAAAATCAGTCATCGCCACCATTTTACTAGGAGAAAAGATAACTGATGGTCCCCAAGCATCATCTAACCCAACATTAGTTAAATAGCGCTTCATCAAACCTTCCGTTGCTGCGTGTGTTAAGGCGATATTTCGCTGATACGCCAAATTTTCCACAACAATTAATGGCATCAATGGTAATGAAAATGTGGCGCGTATTGTTATATTTTCCCATGATAGATAATTGAAATCAACCCAGTTTAGATTTTGCTCCTGATTGGACCTAAAAGCCACTGGCATGATAAGTTCGTCCCCGCTAAAATCGGATAAATGTGTCAATATTTCTTCAAAAGTATCATGCAAAACTAGAGCTTGATTCGTCATATAATGTGTTGCAGCAACTTGTGAATCTGTGCCAATTGGTCCCAAAGTATGTAGTTTCATATTTTTACCTGTCTAATTGACGATTTTCTTTATCGATAGCCGCCTGCATGAGAATCGCCATCACAGCGTCAATCATATCATCCGTAATGTCCTCTGACAATGCGAAATCTGCTTTTAAATCATTTCGCAAGCGAACCATTCGATTTGTTTGAATGGTTGCTAATCCAAATTTTTCTTTATAGCGCGCTACTGATGAGACTACCTCTAATCGCTGGGCAATGATTTTAAAAATTTGGCGATCAAAGGCATCAATTTGTGAGCGAAGTGCCAGCAGAGCTAACTCATCCTCATTTGCACTAAATAAGGCAATGATTTCAGCTGCAATTCGTGCTGGTGTTTTTCCGACCGTTTCTACCGTCATGTTGGCAACACTTTGATATTTTGGATCACGTTCTTTCCAGAGTGCAAAGAATTCTGCGGTGGACTTTTCTTGCAGTAATGGCCTCTGTCCTTCAATGATGAGCCGCCCAATTGTACTCTCTAAGTTACCGTGTAAATAAATAATTGTTGCGGGTGAATTTTTTAAAACAGCTATATTTTCAGGTCGTTCAACGATACCGCCACCCGTTGCCACCACGCCATTAAAAGTCTGAACTGACGCCAAAACTTGCGTCTCAAGCGCTCGAAAGCCAATCTCGCCACGTTCTATAAAGATTTCAGGAATTGTTTGTCCTGCAACGCGTTCGATTTCTGAATCAATATCGATAAATCGTGAGTGATGTTGACGCGCGATTTCCTTGCCAACAGTCGTTTTACCGGCACCCATAAATCCCACTAACATCAGTGTATCTGGTTCTTTAATCATGATTTTTCCCTAATTATCTGTCTAATAATGTTTCTCGTGACGCTTTTGCATCAGTAATCATTGCCATCAGTTTAGAACGATCATTGGCAAGAATGGCCGTATTAAACTTTTCTAATTCAACTATTAGTTGTTTTTGACTAGCTAAAACAGCAGCGCTATTACTCAATAAAGCGTCTGTCCATAATTCTGGATCACTGGCAGCAATACGAGTTGTATCCTTGAAGCCACCCGCCACATATTGCCCGAACATGTTTGCTGGGCCCAAACGGTTAGTGGCAGCATTAACTAGTGAAAAAGCAACAATATGTGGCACATCACTGATCATAGCCATTAAATCATCGTGTTCATCAACTGACATCGCTTTAAAATTTGCGCCTAGTGGCTTGAATAAATCAATTAAGGGCTCACTTGTGCTAATGGTACTTGGCATCAAAAAGTAAGTAACATGATGATATAGCTTTATATCTGCCGCGTACACACCACTTTTATGCGTACCAGCCATGGCATGACCCCCAATAAACGTGATATTTTGTGGCGTTAATAATTTTTCTGCTAACGCCATAATCTCACGTTTTGTTGACCCCGTATCAGTAATAATCACACGTTCTTTTAACCTCAAATGACTTAACTGAACGATTAGTTGGCTAATAATATTCACTGGTGTTGCTAGAATAATAACGTCCATTTGCGATGCTATTTGTTCGATATTTGACGCTTTTTTGGTTATAATCCCTGTTTTTAAAGCGAAGTCTACTGCTTTAGTATCTGAATCAACACCAGTTACTTCGTGATTAGCATTTTGAGATAATACAGCCGCTATTGAGGCACCCATCTCACCTAAACCGATTATTGCTATTTTTGTCATTTTTTCTCTCTCATTAGGGCGTTCATATCTTCCAAAAAACCTGGATATGACACGCTCATCGCATCCTCACCCATCAATACAACGTCACCTTTAGTAATTAAGGCAGCAATGACATTCATCATACCAATGCGGTGATCGCCGTGAGAATCGAGCAATGCTGACTCGTTAAGCGCGTGTAATGGTGTTTTACCATGTATAATCATGCCATCTGGCGTTTCTTGAATATCTGCACCGATTTTGCTTAGCTCCGCTACCACAGTGGCAATTCGATCCGTTTCTTTGACACGAAGCTCTTCAGCCCCAGTGATAACGGTGTCACCAATCGCTTGCGTAGCAGCCAATGCTAAAATAGGCAATTCATCCACAGCGCCGGGAACATCTTCAGCTGTAATTTCAATACCATGAAGTGGTTGTGCTTTAACCATGATATCAGCCATTGGTTCGCCTTCATTTTGTATCTGATTCACGTTGATACTCGCACCCATGCGTTTTAACAACTTCAATACCCCATCTCTGGTTGGATTAATACCAACGTTTTTGAGGATTATGTCTGAATTGGGCGTAATTAGACCCGCCACCATGAAAAACGCCGCACTTGAAATATCGCTCGGCACGATGACGTTTTGCCCGAATAACTCTGGTTGTTTTGTCACTTCAATAACACCATTTTTACTGTTAATTACACCACCAAATTGTTTTAACATTCGCTCTGTGTGGTCACGAGTTGGCAACTTTTCAATCACTCTAGTCACACCGTCAGCCTGCATCCCCGCAAGTAATATAGCACTTTTTACTTGCGCAGAAGCAACTGGCATTTCGTAAGTTATCCCTTTTAATGTCTTATTCGCATGAAGTGTAGCTGGCAAAGTGCCATTCTCAGCTAACTCGATGTTGGCATCCATTTGTAGTAGAGGGGTTGCGACGCGCTTCATAGGTCGCTGACTAAGCGACTCATCTCCAAATAATTGGATATCAAAAGGCTGGCGGCTGAGTAATCCCATTAACAATCGTGTTGATGTCCCCGAGTTTCCCATATCAAGTGGTTGTTTTGGTGCCTTAAATTGATTAATTCCTCTTCCAACAACATGCAATTGTCGACCATTTTGTGTAATCGAAACGCCCAAATCTTGAAAAGCCCTCATTGTATGCATGACATCATCGGATGGCAAGAAATTTTCAATCTTTGTTTCACCAGTGGCAATTGCGCCAAACATCAACGCGCGATGAGAGATAGATTTATCACCAGGCACGGTAATTTCACCATGAAGGCCAGATTTAGGGGCTTGTGTCAATTTAATCATTATTATGTCTCCAATTTTTATGTACGCGGTGAGACCCGCTTATTTTTTAAAATGTTCTAATTTCGTCACGATAGCGTTCAACTTGTTCTTTCATTCGATCAATATTATCTGCGTCAAATTTGTCTAACACCGCTTTGGCCAATTCAATAGCAACCATCGCCTCGGCAATAACTGCAGCAGCTGTCACGGCCGTCGTATCTGAACGTTCAATTGACGCTTTATGGTTTTGATGTGTATCAATGTCAACTGATTGCATAGGACGATAGAGTGTTGGAATTGGTTTCACCACACCTCGCACAACAATCGCCTCACCAGTCGTCATCCCCCCTTCAAAACCACCAAGATTATCAGAACCACGATAGAAACCACACTTTTCATCCCAAAAAATTTCATCCATAACTTGGTCACCAAATTTTTCAGCATTATCAAAACCACCACCAAATTGAACACCTTTAAAGGCATTTATGCCAACAATTGCGCGCGCAATTTTAGCATCTAATTTGGTGTCAGCCGATACATATGATCCTAAGCCGACTGGCATGCCAGTGGCCATCACCTGAACCTGACCACCCACCGTGTTAGCGTTCCGTTTCGTTTGATCGATTACTTCGCGAATCGCTGCGTCGGCCTCAGCAGATAACGCTCGTGTTGGAAAGCTCTCTGTCACTAAACGTAATTCGTTTAAATCATGGTACTTTGTTAGGTCATTCAAATTCGATTTCGCAGGTCCAACATTAACCACAAAGCCATGAACATCGACACCAATTTCTGATAGTAACTTTTTTGCGACTGCACCTACTGCGACTCGCATTGTTGTTTCTCTGGCCGATGATCGTTCTAATACATTACGCAAATCATCATGATGACGATACTTCATGCCACCGACCAAATCAGCATGACCAGGACGTGGACGTAAAACTTTTCGCAGTGTATTTTCTGATGTTGCTAGATCATCTGGCGCCATAATTTTGGACCAATTATTATGGTCGTCGTTATGAACGTTTAATGTAATTGGCGAACCTAAGGTCAGTTGATGGCGAACACCAGTGAGAAAAGTAACGGTGTCTGTTTCAATTTTTTGTCGTTCACCACGACCATATCCCTGTTGGCGGCGCGCCAGTTGCTCATCAATATCAGCTTGTGTAATATGTAATCCAGCCGGAATACCTTCAATGACGGCAATTTCTTCCGGTCCATGGCTTTCGCCAGCAGTTGTATAACGCATATTAATTCTCCATAAATGCCGGCATATCGGCTATATTCTTCTTAACAATAATTGGTTCACCAATATTAGCAAGTGCAACTAAATTTAACACACCGCCATGATTTTTTTTATCGTTCACTAGATGTTTGAAAAAATTAGGTGTGCCAATCAACGGTGAAGTTGTCGGTAATCCAACTGCTTTCAAACGATCACGCAATGAATCAGTCACGCCACTGGGGGTTATTCCGTCGCGCTCAAAGCGTTGACTAATTTCAATCATACCAATAGCTACTGCTTCACCATGACGGAGTTGACCGTGTGCCAGTAACTCAATCGCATGCCCTAACGTATGACCAAAATTCAAAAACTGACGTTGCCCAGATTCTTTTTCATCAGCCATTACCACTGATGCTTTGTAAGTAATTGCTCTCTCAGACAAAATCTGTGCTTGATCACGTATGTCAGAAACACCCTTGATTGTACCGGTCAATTGATAAAAATCGCCACCAGACAGCGCTGATGTTTTGACCACTTCCCCATATCCTTCGACTAAATCACGATCAGACAACGTGTCCAAATAAGTCGCATCAACTAATACAAGATCTGGCTGGTAAAATGATCCCACAATATTTTTTGTGTCACCTAAATTAACAGCTGTTTTGCCACCAACAGACGAATCAACTTGCGCGGTGAGCGATGTGGCAATTTGTACAAAGGCAATGCCTCGCATATATAAGGAAGCGACCACACCACCCAAATCACCAATGACACCACCGCCCAGAGCAATGACACCATCGCCACGTGTGAAGCCTGCCGAAGCCATTTTTGAAATCAATTCACCAACAGCAGGCAATGATTTTGATGATTCTCCAGCTGGAACAGTCAGCGACAATACTTCATAACCTGCAGAACGTAATTGCGTTTCAGTGTCTGATAAGTAAAGCGGTCCAACATTACTATCTGTCAGCAATGCTATTTTACGTTTGCTCCAAACTTGACTCAATTCTTCACCAATGTGCTTGTGTAGTTGTTTATCAATCTTAACTTTGTAAGTTTTTGTTGCTAATTCAACAATTACTTGACTCATTTAATTGCCTCCCGAATTTGACGTATCTTGTCTGCTAACAGTTTAAATTCATCCGGCGTCAAAGCTTGCGCCCCATCAACAAAGGCATGTGCAGGATCATCATGAATTTCTGTCATAAGGCCTTGTGCGCCTGCTGCCACAGCAGCTAATGCTAGAGGTGCCACAAATTTAGAGACACCAGCCGCATGAGAAGCATCAGCTACAACAGGATAGTGCGTCAACGATTGCAAAACAGGAATTGCAGATACGTCTAAGGTATTGCGTGTGTATTTATTATCATAGGTACGGATACCACGCTCCATCAAGATAATTTGATCATTGCCACCTGCAGCAATGTATTCTGCAGCGTTTAACAAATCGTCAATCGTAGCTGACATACCACGTTTTAAGACAACTGGTTTCTGCTTCTTTCCTAATGCTTTCAACAATGCAAAGTTTTGCATATTGCGTGTACCAACTTGGAAAATATCAGTATATGAATCTACCAAATCAACATCTCGGGTATCTAAAATCTCGGTCACCATATCCATCTCGAGGGCATCAGCGGCCGCGCGATGGGCTTTCAACCCTGCTTCACCATTACCTTGGAAAGAATATGGCGAGGTTCTAGGTTTAAATGCACCACCGCGTAGCACGGTAGCCCCAGCTGCTTTAACTGCTTTTCCCATCGCCTCAACGTGAGCTGGAGACTCAATTGAATCAGGTCCTGCCATGAATGTGAAATGTTGTCCACCAATGACACTGTGAGGTGTTTTAATGATTGTATCTTCGGGATGAAAGTCACGTGACGACTTAATTGCTGAATGATGGTTGGTAATAATCTCCACAATTTCTGATTTTACCTCCTGTAACTCAGTTTCAGGTAAAGTCTTGACACCTGCTAAAGCAACACGGTTATCATGAACAAACACTGGTTTAATTGGATTTTGATGATCTAACACCTGAGCAATATGTTGAGCAGCTACTGTTGATTTTGCAATAATTATCATGTTTTATTCTCCACTTTTTATAATAATGTTTTTAAGATGTAATGGCTTTTGCCATTAAGAGGCGATCGGCTGGCTGGTCAAACCAATATTCAAAACTTAGTGCGCCTTGATTAACTAACATCGGTATGCCATTCATCGTTAGTAATCCTCGTTGTGACGCTGATTTTAAAAGAACAGTCTGCTGATTGCGGTAAATGATGTCAACTACCAGACTATGCAAAGGCATGAGTGATAATTGATAATCTGTCAGCAAAGTTCGCGCATCATTCATGCCAACAGTTGTTGCATTGACCAACATATCTGTTTGAAGTAATGCTTGCGTTAAAGCCTGATTGTCAGCCAAATCTTCCAAGTGTCCGATGCCTTGACTCAAATAGGCAATTTCAGTCTCGCGTTGCGACCAATTTTGATGCGCACGATTGAAAACAGATATATTTCTAACCCCATACTCTCGTGCACTGGCAATAATGGCACGAGCAGCACCACCAGTACCGATGACTACAATATTTTCTTTAGGCTGTTGACGCTTAATACTTTGCCAAAAACCATCACCATCAGTATTTGTGCCCACTAGTCTGTTTTTTATACGTTTCACGGTATTAACAGCCTGTAATCTTTGTGCCAACGGTGAAATATCATCCAAGTAGTTGATAATTTGATTTTTATATGGCGTTGAAACATTAAAGCCATTGATTTGTAACGTTTTTAAACCAACAATCGCCTGCTCAAATAATTGTGGTGCTACATCAAACGCTTGGTAATAGGCATCAATATGAGCTGCATTTATCATTTTATTTTGCATTTTTGGTGATAATGAGTGTCCTGCTGGATAAGCCAATAAACCATATAAAGTCATTTTACGTCCTCAATAATTCGTGCACTGATTGCGTGAGCGTCAAATCCCAATTCGCGTAACGCAATGTCTGGTGCAGCGCTCATACCAAAATCATCAAGCCCAAAAATCAGCCCATTATCCTGCGCAATTTCACGCCACCCCAGACAAGTTCCTGCCTCTATTATGACATTTTTTGCAGTATATTCGTCGACAATGTTATTTCTTTTAGATTTTTCTAATGACTGAAATTTCCTTAAATTGGGCATACTGATGACATTTGCAGGAAATGGCAATAATTCTTTGACTTTTATGGCAATTTGAACTTCTGATCCCGTAGCTATCAAATTGATTTTGGCCTGTTCGTTATGAATAATTTCTGATGCGCCATATTTCTGAGCATTACTGGCTTGTACTTCATTACCTTGGGTGCCTAAATTACCACGACTCAAAATCAAGATTGTTGGTTTGTCAATTGAAGTCAAAGCTTGTTGCCAAGCTAATGCTATTTCATTGGCCGTCCCTGGTCGAAGAACCTCGACATTTGGAATAGAACGTAACGCCATTAGTTGTTCGACAGGTTGATGTGTGGGACCGTCCTCGCCAACCGTTATGCTATCATGAGTGAAAACATAAATCACAGGTACTTTTTGAAGTGCACTCAATCTGATTGCGGCTTTCATATAATCAGAAAAAGCTAAAAATGTTGCGCCAAATATTTTTGTGCCACCATGTAACGCAATACCATTCATCACTGCACCCATCGCAAACTCCCGAACACCAAACGCAATATTACGACCGGCACGATTTTGTGCATTAAACAAATCTGCTCCAACAATTTCAGCGTTCGTGGAAGCGACTAAATCAGCTGAACCGCCCCACAAATTGGGTAGTTGTTGCGCAAATTTTTGCAAAATATGCTTAGAAATTTTACGACCAGCTTGTTGTTTCAAATCATCAACAATTGTTGGTACTTTTAATTTATTAGTTGCTGTTGTCGCCTCATAAGCTTGCATGGCCGAAAGAGATGGTTGTTTCTCTCGATTTAAACGTCGCATTATTCTGTCTTTCATATCAGCCAGTAGGTTAGCTGGTACGTTAAAGTTATCAATGTCCACATTCAAATTATGAGCCAAATCCAGCAATTCACTTGATTTAAGCGGTGTGCCGTGCGCTTTATTGGAACCAGCAAATGGTCCAAAATCACCAATAACTGTCTGAACTGCAATTAAGGACGGTTTGTCACTTTTTTTTGCCATTTCAATTGCGTCATGGATTGCGTTTAAATCATTGCCATCATCAACTAGTAACGTTTGCCAACCATAGCTTTGAAAGCGGACAATGTTATCAGTCACATCAGCACGGTTTTTTGGTCCATCTAAGCTGACGTTATTGTCATCGTACAAAACAATTAAGCGTTCTAACTGTTGTTGTCCGGCTAGTGACGCTGCTTCATGACTAACACCCTCCATCAAATCACCATCACCAACCAAAGCATAAGTATAATGATTAATTACCTCAGGGTGATTAGCCCGCAAATGTTCCTCCGCCATCGCCATGCCAACGGCCATTCCAAGACCTTGCCCCAAGGGACCAGTTGTTGCTTCCACACCTGGCGTTAGGCCAACTTCTGGATGCCCCGGAGTTATTGAATAAGGTTGCCTAAAATCTTGAAGATCATCACTAGAAATATTAAAACCGGCGACATGCAGGGTTGCATACAGTAATGCGGCACCATGTCCAGCAGAGAGGACAAAACGATCTCGATTAATCATCTTCGGATTCTGTGGATTAATGACGAGTTGATTAGCATACAATTCATATAAAATAGGTGCTGCTCCAAGCGCTATACCAGGGTGCCCTGATCCAGCCTTACTAATCATTTGATTAGACAATAGCCGTAGCATGTTAATTGTCTGCGTTTCGATGCTATTATTTGTTGTCATATTATTCTCCGTATTATAAAAAACCGAACTAAGTGCATAACACTTAGTTCGGTTTAACAGAAAATTCATTATCTGAAAAATAGAACGTCACTAAGTGTTTATTACAACTTAGTGACTCAACCTTCAAAAGCTTCTGGTCGCTAAGTGCGTCGTTCCCGACACACTTGGCGTGCGACGGGTTTACATAAACCAGAAGTAAAAATAGCTATTGTTTTTTAAGATTGTATTGTTCATTTTTCCTAACCTTTAATATTTGATGTTATTTATCATAACGGAATTTAATATAATTGTCAATACCTAATTAAATTCTCATAAAAAATAAATTAACTCTACCTGCTAAAACGTCTTGATTTTTTAAAAGAATTGTAGACTGTAGGTGCCTTCAAACGTGTCACCTGCTGCCAAAACATTAACGCCAAACTTTTCTTTGAAGTTACCACTAGCGTCAACAGTATCAGCAATACCCCACCATGGTTCAAGTGCAATAAACGGTGCTTGTTTGCCGGCTGGTGTCCATACACCAATATACTGTGCATTATCCAAAACCATGCGTAAACCATGCTGATTAGCCAATCGCGCTAACAAAAATGATGTTTTCTGACGATCTAGCTTCAAAATAATCGCATCATCATGATAATCCTCTTGTCGTAAACGAAGCGGAATACTTGCATTAAACGGCGTTGGATTATTAGGATTTGAATATGGTCCCACAAGTCGAACACGATCATATGTGACTTCCGGCTCAATTGACAAATAATAGTCAGAAAATTTACCCCCATCAAGTGGTAAATTGAAAGCTGGATGCCCACCAACACTGAAGAACAACGATTCCTCAGTGTCTGGATTGTGCACAATATAAGCAACATGTAATGTATCATCATCGCTTAATTCATAGCTAATATCTAACTGAAACTTAAAAGGGAAGACACGATGTGTTGTTTCCGTATCTACAATCCGGAAAACAACTTTATTCTCGCTTTGCTCAACAACGTCAAACACCATGTTACGGGCAAAACCGTGCTGATTCATGTAAT
Source organism: Leuconostoc sp. UCMA20149 (assembly GCF_030400235.1). Taxonomy (NCBI): domain Bacteria; kingdom Bacillati; phylum Bacillota; class Bacilli; order Lactobacillales; family Lactobacillaceae; genus Leuconostoc; species Leuconostoc sp. UCMA20149. Next base: position 187,527 of record NZ_VJYC01000003.1, on the reverse strand, counting down.
AAGTTTCACCTGCCACTTTAAATTGATCGCCACGCAGGCGACCAACAATTGGAAATAAATTAGAAGCGTGACGACCCCAATATTTAGGATCAGCAATCCAAATATATTCCAACTCAGCATCTTTATGCCAAACACTAGTTAGTTCGGCACCTTCTTCATTGATTTTTACAATTAGGTTTTTATTTTCAAGAGTTATCATAACTATAATTCTACCTTGTTTTTTGTCATTTGTGAAGCGTTTACTTTTTTGCGCGTGGAAAAAAATTTTGATAATTTTTCTGCAAACTTTCTCGAGTAACATGTGTATACATTTGCGTCGTAGAAAGATTGACATGGCCTAATAATTCTTGCACTGTACGCATGTCCGCACCGTGATTTAACAGATGTGTCGCAAAAGTGTGTCGCAACATGTGGGGATGAATTTTGCCGGTTAATGATGATTGCTTCATGAGTTGATCAAGAATATAAGTGATGCCTGCGGTTGTGATGGGTTGTCCACGATGATTAACAAAAACGACACGGTGGTCCATGCCTGCTGTTAACTCTGATCTTAAACCATCAATATAAGTTGAAAGCGCTATTGCCGCAAAATGACCAAAAGGTACATATCTGTCTTTATTACCTTTTCCATGAATTAGAACTAACCGTTGTGAAAAATCGACTTGTTCCAGTTGCAAATTAGCAATTTCAGCCACACGAGCACCCGTGGCATATAAAAATTCCAATAAAGCGGCATTTCGTTGCCAAAGCTTATCTGAATGGTCATATGCCACATCAAACAACTCCTGCATTTCATTTTCATAAAAAAACTCAGGTAAATGATTTTGATGCTTTTTTAAAGCCACATTATCAAATGGATTATCCAAAGCAAACTTATTTGCAATCAAAAATTGATAAAACATACGAAGACTACTAATCTTACGCGAAATGGTTGTTCGTGCTAAATTATGTTCGTAAAGATCATTTAAAAAAACACGGACATCAAGTCCCTGAACCTCTTTGAATTTTGTAAATCCGCCATTTTCAGATAGATATGTTTCAAATTCGGTGATATCAGTGAGATACGCTTTTAAGGTTTGCGGTGAGTATTGGCGCTCCGCTTGTAAATAATCATGATATAGTTCTAGTTCTCTCGTTGTCATATCTCATATTATACCCGCCTTTTAATGTTTAAGAACACTTTAATTTGTTTAGGATATACAAAACTTACCCAAACCCTAAATAAAATATCGTATAGTGATAGTAGTAAACCTTAAAATTAACCATCTAACTATACTTTGTGAACGGAGATTTGCTGATGAAAGTACCAATGACAACCCCATTAGAACAGCTGCGTAGTGGCTTAATGACTTTGCAAAACAGGACACTTATTGTTATTGCTAATTTCCGCAATAACATTTTGCACAACCGTGACTTGCGCCGTGAACGTCCTACCAAAATGTCAGATAACCGAGAATTGACAATTGTCCCCTATGAAGAAAAATCTAAAGTAGTTGATAATGCCAGTTTTGCTTACGCACTTGAAGCTTCTATCACAGAAAGCGACCAAACACAAACCCGACCTCATAGTAAATTATTGCGTGGCATCAAAAACTTTTTCTATCATCCCTTGCGTGTCTTAGCGGCACTAATTATCATCATCTTATCCGTCTATATTGCGTTAATGTTTGTGAAAGCAACAAATACTAATCAAAATCCAATTTCAAATTCTCAACCGCAATACAAAACTAAGAATTAAAAAGATGAGAACCAATTATGGTTCTCATCTTTTTAATTCTTAAACGAATGGATTGGTGCAGGAATATGCCCACCACGATTAATAAAATCAGCACTTGATTTTTCAACAACTGGCATAACTGGTGCCGTACCTAAAAGACCACCATAGTCGACCATGTCACCAACGTCCTTGCCCAACGTTGGCAGGATCCGAACGGCCGTTGTTTTATTATTTTGTACGCCAATTGCCGCTTCATCAGCAATCATAGCACTAATCGTCGTAGCAGGTGTGTTTCCTGGAATAGCAATCATATCCAAGCCGACAGAACAAACTGAAGTCATAGCTTCAAGTTTGGCCAATGATAATACCCCCGCTTTAGCAGCATCAATCATGCCAGCATCTTCAGAAACCGGAATAAAAGCACCTGAAAGACCACCAACGCGCTGTGAAGCCATCACACCGCCCTTTTTGACAGCATCATTAAGTAACATCAATGCCGCCGTTGTGCCATGGGCACCTACTTGCTCAAGACCAATTTCTTCCAGTACTTCTGCCACAGAATCCCCGCGCGCTGGGGTCGGTGCTAGACTTAGATCTACGATCCCAAATTCAACACCAAGACGTTGGGCAGCCAAAGCACCAACCATCTGACCAACACGTGTAATTTTAAACGCGGTCTGTTTGACAGTTTCAGCAACAACTTGAATCGACTCACCCTTAACTTTTTCGATGGCACGTTTAACAACACCAGGGCCTGAAACACCCACATTAATGACTACATCAGGCTCGCTGACGCCATGAAAAGCACCTGCCATAAACGGATTATCTTCAACCGCATTGGCAAAAATAACCAACTTAGCATTGGCGGTATCCGACTTCTCCGCGATTGCCATCACCGTTTCACCCATTAATTTAATAGCATCTAAATTAATACCAGCTTTGGTTGAGCCAATGTTAACACTTGACATGACCAAATCAGTTTCAGTTAAAGCACGTGGCATTGACTGAATAAGGGCTAAGTCACCGTTAGCAAATCCCTTTTGAACCAATGCCGAATATCCGCCAATAAAATCAACCCCGACAGCTTTTGCCGCATCATCCATGGCATGAGCATAGTACAGCATCTCATCAGGTGTTGCGTGACCAGCAATCAAAGCAATTGGCGTGACACTGATTCGTTTATTAGTAATTGGTATGCCGAATTCACGTTCAATTTGTTCAGCTACTGACACCAAATTTTTAGCGTAAGTTGTAATTTTATTATAAATATTTTGGGCGGTAGCCTTCGGATCACCCGCCACAGTATCTAATAAAGAAATGCCCATCGTGATAGTACGAATATCAAGATGTTCTTCTTCAACCATCTGAATTGTTTCCAGTATTTGCTTTGTTTCCATTTTTTCTCCAGTAAACTGTGCTGAGATAGACGCAATTATCGTACTCAGAAAGGTTGGTCTTGCGTTGAAACACGTGACATTGTTTCAAATATTTCTTCACGTTGTGTATGGATTGTCACACCTAATTTATCACCCAGTTGATTTAACTCGTCTTGTAAGGCGTTGAATTGTTCATCCAATGTTTCCAAATTGACTAACATACTCATAGTAAAAATATTTTGCATGATAGTTTGAGAAACATCTAAAATATTAATATGATGTTTTGATAAATTGCTAGCCACAGCTGCAATAATACCTGGCTTGTCTTGCCCCACAACTGTTATAACTGCTTTACTCATAATGATTCTCCATTTCATATAATTATTCTAATAACCATGTTGATGGCGAGCTTGCCATACCTTATAAAGCTCGTCTAATCCTGAATCCGCCAAAACTTTAGCATAAGTTTTTGGCATCTGTGACATGGCGATTGCAGATAGTTCTTTCTCGAATGGTTCAATTCGACTTGATACGATTTTATCACACCGATAGGATTTCAAATCAGCTAGCACAGCGGTATTTTGATGAATTAAACGATCATCAATTGACAACCAACCTAGTTTACCTTTGACCAAAAACGGCTTAACCCAAGATGTCACTGTTAAATGCCAAGCATAAATATCGTCATCCTGACTAACTCGATCAATATGTACCGTTGCTAATGCAGTACGTTTCGGCAACATCAAGTCAAAGGTTCCTTGTTGTGATTTTGCAGATGAAACAACTAGAAAATCTGTGACTTTACCAGGATGCCAAGAGCGATATTCAATTTTTTTTGAGCCAAACATAATCTGCGAAGCGTATGGCTGCCGAATAACTAATGCTTTCATTTGTATTCTATGTCAAGACCAAATCTAAAAAATTTCACCAGTAAAAGGGATCTCTGTTACGGCATCAAAATTATAAGTGGCTAAGTCGTCAACACTTGTCAAGTAAGCAGTTAACGGAATACCCATCATCAAGTTGACCGCTCCTTCTTTTTCTTTAACAACAATTACCGGAATATTGTTCGCAACTGCATATCCAAATTCCCATGCTGTTCCAGGATCTACTTCCTGCCCAACGTAATCAATCACAGCCACCATGATATCAGCATCATTAATAGCGTCAACATCACCATTATACGTAGCGATTCGCCATTCATGAGAAAACATTTCAAATTCTTCATGTTGGTGTTCTCTAGGTGAAAATACAGAGGAGGCTGTCTCATTTTTTGCTAAAGCAGATTCAGCTCGCGATACACGATCAATTTGTTCTTCATCGAAAAAGGGACTCGCCAAGTAGATTTTTTTTGCCATTTTTTTGCTCCATTTTTATTGATAATACTAGTCTAACAGATAGCTAAGTATTCGACTAGTAATTCTTTTAACAAAAAAACGTGTTCAAAAACACGTTTTTAGCTATATTGTCGTTCACCGTTTTGCCAGCCCAGGAATTGAAAATGATGCTTTTTGGTAGCTGACCTTATCACGTCGACATGAGAATCTAATAGTTGTGATTGGAATATTTTTTCATATTGTGCCACAGACACCTGTTGTCTTTCAGACAATTGCTTTGCAACTGATGCTGCGGGAATCGAAGACCTGAAATCTGGTTGCAGTGTCATTGAATATAACTCAGCTTCAGCCCCAGAACCATAACTAAAAATGGCAACTTTTTCACCTGGCTTCAAATCTTTCGAATGACTGAGAAGAGACAACAAGCTGAGATAAACTGAACCAGTATACAAATTACCAACATGCCGGCTGAATTGTTGACTCGCAATTAGGTTATTGAGCAAACGCTTCTGTTGTGCTTCATCAGCCTCTAAAATAATTTGATCTAAAGCTTTTTTCCCCATTTTAGTGTAAGGCAAATGAAATGCAAATCCAGTAAAGTCATTCAAACTATGCTTTGTTTGATTTTTATAACGCTGCCAAAGGGTCAAAAACATTTCTTTGTATACTTCAGTAGACAGATGACCATCGACAAGTGCTTCAGTCCGGTCAACGGGTCGCCAAAAATCCGCTACTTCTCGACTCATGTAGACAGAGTCATCGTTAATCAACGTAATATTCGGATTAGTAGCCACGATCATTGCCACAGCGCCGGCACCTTGCGTGACTTCTCCAGCAGTTGCTAAGCCATATCGCGCGATATCTGAGGCAATAACAAGAACTCTTTTATCCGGATGAGCAGCTACATAATCACGTGCTTGCATCAAGCCAAAGGTTCCAGCATAACAAGCCTGTTTGAGTTCAATCGTTCTGACAAACTCAGATAGTTGTAATAATTTTTGAACATAAATCGCACTCGACTTTGAATTATCAATACCCGATTCTGTGGCAAAAATAACCATATCAATGGTTTTTCTTTCTTGATCGTCAACGATTTGTCTCGCTGCATTAGCTCCCATTGTAACGACATCTTCATCATTAGGTATGACAGCTTGTTCATCTTGACCGATACCAATCGTATATTTATCCGGTTCGTCACCTCTTGCTTTCGCCAATGTTACTAAATCTAGCACATATTCTGGTGTATAAAAAGCAATTTTGTCAATTCCAATATTCACTTTAAATTACCTCGATTACAATTTTAACGACTACATTCATTTTAACAATGATTCTTAAACAGAGATCCTTAGTATAAGGCTTTGACTTTATCTTGAATGCTATCGTTATTAATAAATTCGTCATAAGTTGTGTCCACGCGATCAACAGCACCTTTTGAAGATACTTCAATCACATGGTTAGCGGTTGTTGCCAAGAACTCATGATCGTGTGATGTCAAAATGATTGAACCCTTAAAAGCAACGACCGCATCGTTAAGTGACTGAATTGATTCCAAATCTAAATGATTTGTCGGATCATCCATCAGCAAAACATTTGCTTTAAGCAACATCATTTTGGCTAAGACAATGCGAACCTTTTCACCACCAGACAAAACATTAATTTGCTTCAATGAATCATCTCCTCGGAACAACATCTGCCCTAACATGCCACGTAGACTTGTATTATCTTTTTGTTCTTCTTCGGCGAAATCACGTAACCAATCTAAAATGGTTAAGTCTTGATTTTCAAAATTATCGTTCAAATCTTTCGCAATGTAGGACTGAGATGTGGTAACACCCCAAGTAACAGTTCCCGCATCCGGTTCTAAAGTTCCCGCAATGATTTGCATCAAAGTCGTGGTTGCCAAATCAGAGCGAGACAAAATAGCAATTTTATCTCCCGGGCGACCAATGAAAGAAATATTATCTAATACTTTTTCGCCATCAATTGTTTTGGAAACATTTTCAACACGAACCATATCATTTCCCAATTCTCGATTTAATGGGAAATTGATGAATGGATATTTTCGTGATGAGGGCTTGATATCATCCAGAGTTATCTTGTCCAGTTGCTTCTTTCGAGCAGTCGCTTGTTTAGACTTTGAAGCATTCGCAGAGAAACGCGCTACGAATTCTTGTAGCTGCTTAATCTGTTCTTCTTTTTTTGCATTCTGTTGCGAGGCTAGGCGTTGTGCTAATTCAGAAGACTCACGCCAGAAATCATAGTTACCAACAAATGGTGTGATTTTACCAAAATCAACATCCAAAATATTAGTAGAGACCGCATTCAGGAAATGACGATCATGGGACACGACGATGACCAGATTAGGAAAATCAGCCAAAAAATCCTCTAACCAATTAATTGTTTGAACATCTAGTCCATTAGTTGGCTCATCTAAAACTAGGATATCCGGATTACCAAACAACGCTTGCGCCAATAATACCTTGACTTTATCGTTTTCAGTCAGCTCACCCATTAATGTGTACTGCATGTCATCGCCGATGCCTAATTTACTGAGTAATTGTCCGGCTTCTACTTCAGCATTCCAACCATCTAGCTCTTCAAATTCCGCACCTAAATCAGCCACTCGAACACCATCTTCATCGTTAAAATCTGGTTTGGCATAAATAGCGTCCATCTCGGTTTTAATTTGATAAAGTCTTTCGTGACCCTGAATAACAGTATCTAATACTGTAAAGTCATCAAAAGCGAAGTGATCCTGCTGTAAAGAAGACATTCTTTCGCCATCACCAATTGTAATAGTTCCTTCGGTAGGCTGTAACTCACCTTGAAGTAACTTTAAGAAAGTTGATTTTCCAGCACCATTAGCACCAATAATGCCGTATGTATTGCCAGGCGTCAACTTCAAGTTAACATCTTGATATAATTTTGGTCCTGAAAAACTAAAACTCATATTTGCGACTGTAATCACGTTAAAATCCTCCAATTTAAAAACTTGATAAATCACATGCTCTTGCATGATCTTTACCAAATTACCTTATTTTAGTGTAACAGAAAAAGCGCTAATTATCGCGCTTTTTCTAAATATCACATGAAAAATATCTCTGACCAATTAGGATTTAAAACCGCCGTCAACGGGTAATTGAATATCATCCCCTGAATCATCAGTCAAATTGTGGAAGCCAGCCTCAACAGGAATTTGGTTTTCATCAGGGTCGTCACGAGTATCTCCAAAGAAAGTAAATAAACTAAGGACAATATACATTAATCCAAAGTAAAAACCGTACTCATGTGATACTAAGTCCAACAACAATGTCGAAATCGCTGTAAATAGCACCGGTAAAAACAGCAATACAAGCGGTGAGTATCCGCGTTTGCGAACTTGATAGCCTAAATACAAAGTGTAAATACTATTAAGTATCAGGTAGAAAAATATCACTTTGTGCAGACCACTCATACTAGTAACTTTGCCCAAAAAAGGTATTATAATGCCCAACACAATTGCTGCGAGCCATTGATAGCCATAATATTTTATAAATTTTTCCATCATTATTGCACCCGCCTTAAAATAGTCTCATCTGTTTATTATATTGTACGCTATTACTGCAACTCACGCAAGACACTAATAGCGGACAGAGCGTAGAGTGGTGCAGTTTCAGCGCGCAGTATCCGCGGACCTAATCCAGCAGAAACAAAATCTAGCTGAGTTAACGTCCGAATTTCATCTATTGTCAATCCACCTTCTGGTCCAAATACCAAAACGACGTGACCACTATTGGGCACATGCTTAACCGAATCGATAAAAGAAGCTGTTTCCCCCTCTTTTGCCGATTCTTCCCAAGCCACTATACCTACATCTTTTTGCAAATGAACTGCTGTTTGCCATGTCAAAAAATCAATTTCTGGTATGCACAGGCGGTGAGACTGCTCGGCAGCCGCTTGCGCAATTTTTTGCAACCGAGACATCTTTTTGTCCTGTTGCTTGCCCCAATCAACCACAGTGCGCGACATCTTTGTAAAAATAATGCGCGCAACACCTAATTCTGTAATTTTTTGAACGAACCATTCTGAGCGATCATTTTTTAATGGCGATACAATTACTGTCACATTAATTGGCAATTCAACAGTTTGATTAGGATGTGCAATTACCTCAAGGGCAATATGATTTGTATCAATATCTGTCACTTGACCAATGACAAGTTGTTGATTATTATCCACAAACTCAGCTTTTGTGCCAATACGTGCCCGTAACACACGACCAAAGTGATTAAATGCGGCATCCTCACGAGTCAACTTAATTATCTCGTCATTGATAGAACGTTTTAGAAAATATCGCTGCATTAATAATTCCTTTTTAGATTTAATCGTCTTGAATGTCTCGCGCTTTGTACCGCCACAACAAAATATGTACCGAGTTAGGTCACCCCTATTATCTGAATAACCAACTTATTCAAAAGAACAAGCTAAAGCCTATGTTGGTACTTGCTTACAATGGACCATGTTGGACTCGAACCAACGACCGGACGGTTATGAGCCATCTGCTCTAACCAACTGAGCTAATGGTCCAATATAATTATTGTACCAAAATTCTACCAAATCTGCCATCCTGATTAGGCAACAAAAAAAGCGCCGTGTGGCGCCTCTTCGCTGCATTTTGACTCGTGTTCTACTTATAGTTTGTAAGTTAAAGTATGTGATTATCACGGGAGAATAATTATGAGTGTCAAAATACATTATTGTACATCAATCCAATTGTACAATAACAGTATAACACTAAATAGTAATGATTACTCTTTAATTTGTTTGTTGGGTAGCAATAAAGGCATGCCATTTTCCCATAATCATATGCTCACAAATCTCAAAATGAGAGATATGTAATTGGTCAATGATCTGGGGTGCTATATCATCATAGATACCTGAAACTAAAAAGTAGCCATCTTTTGTTAAATGGTTAGCGACTTGCGGTATCAGTCTCTCAATGACATCTGCCAAAATATTAGCCACCACTAAATCAACTTTTACAGTACTATCGACAGACTCAAGTAAATCACTCACCGTGACTGACACATTTTTAGCCACTGGATTTAAGATCAAGTTGGCTTGTGCAACCTCGACGGCAGATTCATCAATATCAGTGGCTAACACAGTATCTGCCCCCAATTGCTTGGCTGCTACGGCTAAAACACCTGATCCTGTACCCACGTCAATCATGCTTTCACCACCACGAATGACTGTTTCCAATGCCTGAAGCATTAATCGTGTTGTCTCATGCGTGCCCGTGCCAAAAGCCAATTTTGGATCCATAATAATTGGATATTCATCTTGTTGTTCTGGTAAATACTGTTCCCATGATGGCACAACCGTCAAATGGCGTGTAATACGTGTCGCGTGGTAATAGCTTTTCCATTCATTTTCCCATTCAGATTGCGCAACACTCGCAACAGTAACAGTGCCTGGTCTTGCATCAATATCATAACGTTGTAACTCATTTAGCTGAGACTGAATTTTAGTTAAGGTCGCCGACAACTGCTCGTTATTCTCAAAATAAGCGATAACTTTGACAGGTACTTGATCATCAACGATTTGTACACCGTCAGCACCAACAGTCCTCAAAATATCTGCAACAGATTCGACTGCTTCATTTTGGGTGGCAATTGTGACTGCTTGCCAATTATTTTTCGTCATCGTATACTACCACAACTTTCCCAATTGTACGGCCTTCCTCGACGGTTCGAGTAGCAGTTCGTATATTTTCTACTGTAAAACCATGGTAAGTGGTTGTAAGTGTTGGCTTGAGTTCTCCATTATCAAGTAGTGCAGCAATTTTTTCAAGTGCCAAACCTTGAGATAACATGTCCACATGATAGTTACCTTTAGCAAACATGAATACCCAGCTAAATTGGGCACCAATATTTTTTAACGGTCCCATATCAATTGGCGCTGTTGTTTCAACAATTGAAGCAATCGTACCAAATGGCTTAATAATCTGTGTTACTGTCGGCCAATAGGCATCAGTACTTTGTAAAATTGCAACATGATCAACTTTTGGATATTGAATATGCTTTAATTGATCAGCCAAATCCTGATGGTAATCTAAAATAAAGTCGGCCCCTAACGATTTTACCCAAGCAACTGATTCTGGTCTTGAAGCTGTTGTAATGACTGTCAAGCCAATGTACTTTGCTAATTGAATCAAAATTGATCCGACCCCTCCGGCACCGTTGATAATTAAGATAGAACGATTAGAAACACTATCTTTTTCTAAGTCGTAACCAAACGCATCATGTAAAATTTCAAAAGCGGTAATAGAAGTCAACGGCATTGCCCCAATTTCAGCGATTGATAAATGATGTGGTGCATGACCTACTAAATCAGCTTCAACAACTTGAAATGCCGCGTTTGATCCTTGTTTCATTTGTGAACCAGCGTAATAAACACGGTCCCCAACATTAAATCTTGATACTGCCGTACCAACCTTAACCACCTCACCAACTGCGTCAAATCCTAAAATTCGAAATTGTCCTTCGTTGGTGAAACCAGCTCGCATTTTTGTGTCAACTGGATTAACCGACGTTGCCAGAACTTTCACTAAAATTTCTGAGTCATTTGGAGTGGGCTGTTTGACTTGCTTGGATATGAAGACTTGAGGATCCTCAATACTTCTTGCACGATCAAAACCAATCGCCGTCATTTTACTTTGACGCCCAATTGCCCATATACTTTTAATTTTATCTAATATATTCATTCAGCTAACCCACTATTCAAAATATTATTTAAAGTGTCTTTGGTGATTTGATATTCTGGCTTGAAATTTTTTGTACGATACAATAAATCAATCGTCGCAATTTTGTCTGATGAAGTCGGCATATTATCCTTTAAGACGCGATCCCAATTGTTGGCGACCATCGCATATTCAACCAATCGCAACTCTTCCTGTGTTAATTTGCTAGCAGCTGTTTCATTCTTTTTAATTTGTTCATCCACATACTTTTGTACCAAAGCTTGCCCAGCTGGTAAGTCAATAGGCTTTACCTGATAAGTCACTTTGGCGTTGTGGTACTTATCAAATTTTACTGAGGTTACCTTAAAATCACGATCACGTTGCAAGGTTTCCAAGTAGCGTTGCGATAGGTCTTTCATAACCGATGTTTTTTTGTACTGAGTACCAGAAAAAGTCACTGAATCTGCTACTTTTTGATCTGATTGTAATGCCGTTTGAATACTACTGGCAATTTCAGCTTGCCATTTTTTTGTCGTTAAGTTAACGATACTTTGTGTATTACTAGCAGATGAATCACCTGTTAATCCAAACTCTAAAGCCGTTTTTGCATCTTTTTTGACTAACTTTTGACGTGTCGTTTGTGAAACACCATCCACACCAAAAGCGATTCTAGCCACCACACCACTCACAACTACAATCATCACAACAATTGACATCGCTGCCAAAATTATATTGGGTTTTAATAGTCGATGCTTTTTGGTAGACCAATTACGCTCGACACGCGAACGCTTTTGTTTAGTTTCCTCTGGCATATTGGGCATCGTCCTCCGTTTTGAGTACGGCCATAAAGGCTTCTTGTGGTACATCTACCGTACCAACAGATTTCATTCGTGCCTTTCCACGTTTTTGCTTATCGAGCAATTTAGCACGTCGGTCTGGATCACCAGTGTGGATTTTGGCAGTAACATCTTTACGATAAGCCTTAATATTAGTTCGCGCTAAAATTTTGGCGCCAATGGCCGCTTGAACAGGAATTTCAAAATTCTGACGCGGAATAATACCTTTTAGCTTTGAAGTGATGATTCGTCCACGCTCGGCCGCAAAATCACGATGAACAATGAAACTCAAAGCATCCACTTTCTCACTATTTAACAAAATATCAATTTTAACCAAATCAGATTGGCGGTATGCTGATAACTCGTAGTCTAATGAGGCATACCCTCGTGTACTTGACTTTAGTTTGTCGAAAAAATTAAAGATAATCTCAGACAATGGCATGTAGTATTTAACATTCACACGAGTCTCATCTAGATACTCCATCGTGTCAAATTCACCACGTTTTCGTTGGGCCAACTCCATGACTGCACCAACGTAGTCATTGGGTACCATGATTTGAGCGTGCACATAGGGCTCTTCAATCGTTTTGATCTTTGAAGCCTCTGGCATTTCAGAAGGGTTTTCAATAGCCACTGTTTCGCCTTCTGTGGTGGTGACTTTATAAGTTACTGACGGTGCAGTCGTAACAAGATCTAGTCCAAATTCTCGTTCAAGTCGCTCTTGAACAACGTCCATGTGTAATAGCCCAAGAAAACCAACACGATAACCAAACCCCAAAGCCTGTGATGTTTCTGGTTCAAACGTCAATGCGGCGTCATTCAGTTGGAGCTTTTCCAGCGCTTCTCGTAAATCAGTGTACTTTGCATTATCCGAAGGATACAACCCTGAATAGACCATTGGTGTCATTGGTTTATAGCCAGCCAATGGTTCGCTTGCCGGATGATCAACTAGAGTAATCGTATCACCTGAATGTGTCGTATGAATATCTTTAATTGCAGCAGTCAAGTATCCCACATCACCTGCCATCAAATAATCACGTTTTTGCGCATTTGGCGACATGACACCGACCTCTGTGACCTCATATTCAGCCCCAGTATTCATCATCCGAATTTTGTCGCCTGGCTTAACGATTCCCTCACGAACACGCATATTGACTACTACTCCGCGATAAGCGTCATATGCAGAATCAAAAATTAAAGCCCGAAGTGGTGCATCAATTTCACCTTCTGGCGCCGGTAAGTCTGTCACAATTTTTTCCAATAATTCTGGAATGCCAATACCTTGCTTTGCTGAAGCTAAAACTGCATCAGAGGCATCAATCCCAATGACATCTTCAATTTCTTGTCGCACTTTTTCAGGATCAGCAGCAGGCAAATCGATTTTGTTAATAACCGGTAGAATTTCTAAATCATTTTCCAACGCTAAATAGACATTAGCAAGCGTTTGTGCTTCAACGCCTTGTGCTGCATCAACTACCAAAATGGCGCCTTCAGCAGCAGCCAAAGCACGCGAAACTTCATAAGAAAAATCGACATGCCCTGGCGTATCAATCAAGTGAAAAATATAAGTCTCACCGTCGTTAGCATCATAATGAACTTCAACGGCATTTAATTTAATCGTAATGCCGCGTTCACGTTCCAAGTCCATTGTATCTAACAATTGATTTTGCATATCACGTTCTGCTACTGTGTGTGTTTGCTCTAAAATCCGATCGGCAATGGTTGATTTGCCATGATCAATGTGCGCAACAATAGAAAAATTACGGATATGTTTTTGTCGTTCTTTTAGTTGTATTAAATCTAATTCTGTCATAATTGGCATTTTTCTTTCAGTTTTATGTCTATTTAATTTTACCATAAAGGTTGCAATTACTTTCGACTCACCTTTGATATTTTTAGTGCAATACAACCAATTGTAATGAAAAAAGACCCAATTTAATCAAGTCTTTGTTCATACAATATTAAAATTTTAAAATATGTGGTCCAGTAGTCTGGACACCACCAGATAATAGCTTCATAACAGTAATCATTGTTTCATCAGATACTAGCTTTGGTTTGCCATTAACTAGTGTTTCATAGACCGTGTCATAAATACGGCCATAATCGCCCTGAACGCTAGGTAGATACTTGTCAATGCGATCGCTACTCTGATTATAATATACCAAGTGACCAAAGTTTTGTGGTGCATCACTACCAAACCTTGGACTTCCAGGCATAATACCTGTCTTTAAATCATTTTCTTGTTCATCAACTGTATATTTGATGAATGTACCTTGCGTACCTCTTAATTGCCACTTTGGATATTGAACCGTAGCTAATTCAGTCGTTTGAATTGTTGCTTTAAAGGCTTCTGGGTAAAACAAATTGACTTCAATTTGATCATCTAAATGACTTTCAAGCACACGTGTTGCGCGTAAATCATATACAGCCGCTTGTGGCGACCCAAACAAACTTACGACTTGGTCAATTAAATGAACGCCATGACCAAACAAAGAGCCGTCAATCGCAGCACCTTCTAATTGACCATCCAGAGGACGGTAGTGATCCATGTGAACTTCTAGGTCCGTTAATCGCCCCAAGTAACCGTTAGCAATTACTTGCTTTACCGTCAAAAAGTCGCTGTCAAATCTTCGACTTTGAAAAGGCATTAAAAATAAATTATTTTCTGTCGCCAGTTTAACAAGCTCTTCTGCCTCCTCAACACTGGCAGCCATCGGCTTATCAACTAACACGTTTTTGCCTGCTTGTAATAACTGTTTTGTAACTTGATAATGACTTTGTGATGGTGTCACAACAACCACTAAATCCAAACTATCATCAGTCACAATGTCACCAATGTCAGTAGAAAAAATTGTACCAGTTTCTTGAAGCTCAGCTTGTTCAGTTGGTCTTTTTCCAAGCGTTGGTGTTACGACACGTGTAACCCTAAATTTGTCTTGCCGTAATTTTAAATAAGGTAAATGGTAGCGGTTAGTACTTTTCCCAAAACCTACAAAAGCAATATTTATCATTATGTGCCTCCAGTCATTTTATAACTCACTATAACACATAACAAAACACATTTACTTAATGACGATTTGCGTCAAATCTCCTAATCCGTTGGTTAGTCGTTGTATGACGTTCAGCTGCGCATATCGATTATCTTTAACAGATTCATCTTCAGCGTTAACCATGGTTTCATCAAAATAAGCCGCAATTGGTTGTTGCAAATTTGCCAAGGCCATGTAGAGATTTTCTGCACCGTCATGCATCAAAGTATTTAAATCAAGCGTTAACGTTGCTTGATATAGGTCCTTTTCAGATTGATTTTCAAACTTAGTAGGATCAACTGTTGCATTAGTTACTTGCTTTACGGCTAAGCGATCCACACGAGTCAGCGCCTCAATTACATCTCGGAAATTGCCATCACCACTATGTTGGGACAAAGCTTCGACTCGCTGACTAATATATACGATATCAGCTCTATCAACGTTGCCTAATCCAGCAATGACAATATCTTGACGTATTCCAGCATCCAACGATAATTTACGAACACGATCCAACATGAAATCAACAACTGTCGTTAAATCGGTGTCAGTTACCTTACCTTGCTGTTGCACAAAATCAGCTAGCAAAGGCCGCAAATCAATATGCCATTTTTTATCCACCAATGTACGCACGATGCCAGTAGCTGCACGTCGTAAGCCATAAGGATCATTAGAACCACTTGGTATTAATCCAGCAGCAAAAAACGTCACAATGCTATCAAGTTTATCCGCAACGGCCAACAAAGCACCAATTTCAGATTGCGCAACCTCACCATTAGCTGAAGTTGGCATATAATGCTCTCGAATGGCTGTTGCAACCGCATCATCTTCGCCAAAAAGCTTGGCATAATGCTCACCCATAATGCCTTGAAGTTCATCAAACTCACCAACCATACCAGTCATCAAATCAAATTTATAAATTTCTGATGCACGGGTCAAATCAGCCTGTTGTGCTTCATCAAACTTCAAGGCAGCCGCCATTGCTGATGCCAAAGCACCAGTGCGTTGCATGTGTTCATACACCGTACCGATTTTTTCATGAAAGACTAACTTTTTAACTTTAGTCATGTAATCAGAAATTGATTTGGTTTGGTCTTCATGATAGAAGAATTCGGCATCTTCTAACCTTGCCACCAATACTTTTTCATTTCCAGCAATAACGTTGTTTAGATGCTCACGGTTACCATTTCTTATTGACAAAAAGTGTGGCAATAATTGTCCTTTTTCATTCGTCACAAAGAAGAAACGCTGATGTTCGCGCATTGATGTAATCAAAACTTCATCTGGTATTTCTAAATATTTCTCATCGAAACTGCCAGCAAACGCTGTTGGCCACTCAACAATGTTATTAACTTCTTCCAACAAATCTTGCGCCGCATCGGTCTCAAGTTGCAGAACCCAACCATTAGCTTCAGCAATTGCATTCAACTGCGATCGAATTTCATTTTTGCGCACTGTAGCATCAACAACCACGTTAGCACCCTGCAAAGTCGTTACATAATTATCTGCAGAAGATATTTCAACATGTTCTGAAGACAAAAAACGATGACCACGTGTGAAACGATCTGTGGTAATATCTAACACATTGAAAGAAATGACTTCACTATCAAGAAGTGCTACGAGCCAACGAATAGGTCGAACATACAAAAAGCTGTGATTAGCCCACTTCATATAAGTTGAAAATTTCATTTGGGCGACAACTTCATCACCAATTTTAGCTAAAATTTCATTCGCGGCTACACCAGCAGTACGTTTTGTTAGCCAAACATATCCATCTTTAATTTCAAATGCTTCAGGATTAGCGCCTTGACCACGTGCAAAACCTAATGCTGCCTTTGTCCAATTACCGTTTTCGTCTTGTGCACGGTCAACAGATGGTCCACGCTTTTCTTCGCTTAAACTTTCTGATGTTTCAGCAACATCTGTCAAAACGACAGCCAGACGTCGCGGTGTTGAATATGGTTTAATATCACCTACTGTTAAACGATGCTCTGATAAGAACTTTTTAGTTCTTTCAATTAACTGATTCTCTGAACTGGTTACCAAATGAGCTGGTATTTCTTCAAGTCCAATTTCTAATAAAAATGTTGACATTAATTATTCTCCAATTTAAATTGTACGACAACCATCTTTGATAAAAGTTTTAGGATGGGAGTACATGGTTTTCAACACTAACTTTCGTTAAGCTTTTTTGATTGCATACTTACCATTTTCACCTAAGTACTTGTCACGCAGCTGCTCATCTTTAAGCAATGGAAAGCCCAATTTTGCACGCTCTTCAATAAATACTTTTGAAACCTTACGAGCCATAGTCCTAATTCTGTGTAAATAACCAGCACGTTCAGTAACGGATACCGTACCTCGCGCATCTAACAAATTAAACGTATGCGATGATTTTAAGATATAATCGTAGGCTGGATGAACAAGTCCTAACGCAAGTAAACGAGTGGCTTCCGCTTCAAATTCATCGAAATGCCTGAGTAACATAGCTTGATCAGATTCCTCAAAAGCGTACTTTGAGTGTTCATATTCGGGTTCTTTAAAAATATCCCCGTACAAAACGCCATTTCCCCATTCTAAATCATAAACTGTTGGCACATCTTGAATGTACGATGCTAACCGTTCCAACCCATAAGTGACTTCAGCAGTAACAGAATCAACTTCAATACCACCAACTTGTTGGAAATAAGTAAATTGGGTCACTTCCATGCCGTCTAACCAAACTTCCCAGCCAATTCCAGCAGCACCCATTGACGGATTTTCCCAGTTATCTTCAACGAAACGAATGTCATGTTCCAATGGTTTAATGCCAAGTGCCTCCAATGATCCCAAATAAAGCTCTTGAATGTTTGCAGGTGAAGGCTTCATCACAACTTGAAATTGATGATGTTGAAAAAGACGATTTGGATTGTCACCATAACGTCCATCAGCCGGTCGCCGTGATGGTTGTACATAAGCAGCATGCCATGGCTCTGGACCATTTGCGCGCAAAAAAGTATAAGGCGACTGTGTTCCTGCACCCACCTCATTATCATAGGCCTGCATTAAATTTGCACCCTGTTTTGCCCAATATTGTTGCAATGTCAAAATAATATCTTGTAATGATAACTTTGTATCTGTCATGTCTTAATCCTTTGTAATTTTCAATATGAAATGCTGTCTAACACATTATACGAGTCAAATCGGTGTTTTACTTTTATATTTTGAAGAACCAGCTAAATTAATTCTTCCTGTGAACCCCTTTCTGATCAGGACACAAAAAGCGTCCTAATGCCAAAATTAATTGACATCAGGACGCTTACGCGCGGTTCCACCTGATTTCCGAGTTACAACTCGACCCTCGATAGTTATTGTCGCTCCACCAACGCCACTTGGTTTCCTCACGACTCAAACTTAATACTGTTATTATGACACGTCGCGAGAGTATTCGTCAAGTGAATTTCAAAACATTATTGTGATTGATATGTTTCACCAATTGTTTTAACAATCAGATTAAGCAATGCCTGACTTGGCGCAATCACGTATACGACGCGAATATGTCCATCAGACATATGCCATTCAAGGTATGCCATATTCTTGACCGTATCACTATTAGGCGACTTATAGGTCCCATCAATACGCAAAGCACTGATAGTCGGAAAATTAGACAATGTTAGCTGTGATTGCCCTATGATTTTTTGAAATGAAAAGCTTGAAAAGTCAACACCCCATCCTTGACCCTGAGTGCTGGTTAAAATCATAATTTGTTGGGTTAGCTGTAGCCATTGTAAGGATGACGTGTCTTGTTGCCAATTACCCTTGACCTGAAAATGTCCAAAATCCGAATCTCCTATGACATCAACAGACAATTGTCGATAGGCCTTAGTAACAGCATCATCCGGCACATCCACTATTGATTTATCAGGAATTTCAGATGAAACTGATGACGACGATGACGGTATGCGCTCTGCAGATGAGGATAATTCCGAGCTACTACTAGTGTCAGATTCTGTGGTTTGCACTGTATCTTTTTCGATTTTCTGCTGTTTAAACACAGCATGCACTAATACTTTTTTAACATCCTGCCTAATTACAGAGCCAGCAGCCAATTGCAAACCAAAGGACAAACTAACCATAACAGCAAACCCAATACCATAACCTATTTTTTCTTTTCTCGATAACCATGGTGTCCAATAAGCTGAACGCCTAGAAACCAGAAATAAGAGCCATCCAAAATATATCAAGATGACAAGTAAAGCTAATACTATGCTACGTAATTCAGCTGAAATATCAATGGCAATCCAAAGTAACGATGGACTTAGCAGAACAAACATAACCTGATTAATTGAAAACCCTGTATCGCGTAAACGTCTAATGAACAACGAAAGGCTTGGGACAAACAGCACAATAAAGACGGCTGCATCAACTTTCAGCACAAACCAAAAAGAGTTGCTGACTGTTAGTGTTGCGAAACCGATAATCGCTAATATTAAATCGTTAACGACATGAATCCAAAAAAAATCTAATCGATAGGCACCACTATGAAAATCAAGTGCCTCTCGCCAAAATTTAAAATAACGCCTAAACATTTTCCCTCCAAACAAAAAAACTTGGTAAGATACCAAGTTTAAAAGTTATTTTAGTATAACATAAGAATTAAATTGTTAATAATTCTTTTTCTTTTTCAGCTGCAATGCCATCAATTGCTTTGATATTTTCGTCAGTCAGCTTTTGCGTTTGATCTTCTGCCTTGCGAGCATCGTCCTCAGGCATTTCTTTATCCTTTTTAATGTCATCCATGATGTCACGGCGAACATTGCGGACTGAAACCTTGGCCTTTTCTGCTTCAGCTTTAACTTCTTTAGCTAATTCTTTACGGCGTTCTTCTGTCATTTGCGGAATCGCCAAACGCACAATGTTACCATCGGAAGCAGGATTCAACCCCAGATCTGACACGTTAATTGCATGAACAATTGCTTCCAAAGCACTTTTATCGAAAGGTGTAATCAGCAAAATGCGCGCTTCTGGCACCGAAATTGACGCCACTTGATTTAGGGGTGTCATGGCACCATAATACTCAACTTCAATACGATTTAAAATATTTGGATTAGCTCGACCTGTACGGATATTCGCCAATTCACGTTGTAAAGCTTCCTGTGCCCCTTGCATCCGCTCTTTAGCGTTTGTTAAATCAAAAGTCATTATTTTTCTCCTGTTACTGTGGTTCCAATTGGTTCACCAAGCACAACACGCTTGAGATTTCCAGGTGTATTAAGATTAAACACGACCAATGGCATGTTATTATCCATTGAAAGAGAACTTGCCGTTGAATCCATTACTTTCAATCCTTTTTGCAAAATTTCCAAGTGTGTTAATTCTGTAAATTTCACGGCATCAGCGTTTTTATTAGGGTCGGAATCGTAGATACCGTCAACGCCATTTTTACCCATCAAAATAGCATCAGCATTGATTTCGTTAGCGCGCAATGCTGCGGTGGTGTCGGTGGAGAAGTATGGTGATCCAGTACCAGCGGCAAAAATAACAATACGTCCCTTTTCTAAGTGACGTATTGCACGCCCACGAATATATGGTTCTGCGATTTGTTGCATTGTAATTGCTGTCTGAACGCGTGTTTGAACACCAGAACGTTCTAAGGCATCTTGCAATACTAGGGCGTTCATCGTAGTGCCCAGCATACCCGTGTAATCAGCCCGTGAGCGTTCCATACCAACCTTAGAAGCTGGTTCGCCGCGCCACAAGTTACCACCACCAACAACAATTGCTATTTGAGTTCCCAAATCATGAACTTCTTTCAGCTCTTCGGCAATAGCTGACACAACGGCAAGATCAATGCCCTGTCCCTTTTCACCAGCCAAAGCCTCACCTGACAACTTAATCAAAACACGTTTGTACTTAATATCAGTCATGTCTAACCTCTTTTATTTGCTTATACAATTATATCAAAAATCAGGCAAAAATTCCGAAAAAAAAGTGCGTTATCAACAACAACGCGCTTTTCATAAAAATAATGGTACAGATTAATCAATACTAGATTACAATCATTCCATACTGAAAAAACAATTATCCTAGTTGCTTAGCAACTTCTTCAGCCAAATCTGTCACTTTTTTCTCAAGACCATCACCGACTTGGTAACGGACAAATGACTTGACTGAACCATTTTGTGAATCAATAAATTGTGCAACTGTTTGATCGCCATTTTTAACAAATGGTTGATCCAACAATGAAATTTCTGCCAAGAACTTTTTGATACGACCATCAACCATCTTTTCTTTGATGTTGTCTGGCTTGCCTGCCAAATCTTCAGAAGCCAATTGCACTTCTTTTTCCTTAGCCACAACCTCTGCAGGTACTTGATCATCTGAAACATACTGTGGTGCAATAGCAGCAACATGCATCGCAATGTCTTTAGCAGCTGCTTCCGAAGCACCGTCAACGACAACTAATGCAGAAATTGAACCAGCCAAGTGTGAATATGAGCCAAAGTTTTCAGAGTCAGACTTTTCCACAACTGTAAAACGACGCAAAGTAATTTTTTCACCAGTAATTTGTGTCGTACCAACAATTTTGTCGTTCAAAGTTTGACCAGCTTCAACTTCAAGTGCCAAAGCAGCTTCGACATCAGCTGGTGCAAATTCAACAATTGCATTAGCAACAGCACGCAACAATTCGTTAAATTCTGCGTTACCAGCAACGAAATCTGTTTCTGAGTTCAATTCAATAATTGCAGCACGATTACCCTTAACGGCAACAGCTGTCATACCCTCTGCAGCGACACGATCGCCCTTTTTAGCAGCTTTAGCCATCCCTTTTTCGCGCAACAAATCAATTGCCTTATCTAGGTCGCCATCAGCTTCGACCAATGCTTTCTTAGCATCCATCATACCAACAGATGTCTTATCACGTAGTTCCTTTACTTGTGCAGCAGTAATTGCCATTATAGTGCTCCTCTAAAATAATTTAATGTATTTTAATTATAACATACTAAAATACCATTCCGCGCCCCAAACAGGTCCGCAAGGAACGGTATTTTTAAATCAAATAATTAGTTATTGCCTTCTTCAACAATGTTAGCAATTTCTTCGATTGATTCTGTATTTTCATCACCTTCGACAAAGGCGTCTTCTGGTGCTGAATCTTGACCTTGACGACCTTCGATAACAGCATCAGCCATCTTCGCAGTAATCAAGCGAACGGCACGAATAGCATCATCATTGGCTGGGATTTTAACATCAACAACATCAGGATTAGCGTTTGTGTCAATCATTGCTACGACAGGAATGTTCAACATGTTGGCTTCCTTAACAGCAATTTCTTCCTTCTTAGGGTCAACTACAAACAAAACATCTGGCAATCCAGGCATGTCTTGAATACCACCCAAGAACTTTTCCAACTTTTCACGTTGTTTGTTTAACAAAACAACTTCTTTTTTAGGTAATTGCTCGAATGTACCATCTTCGGCCATTGCTTGCAAATCCTTCAAACGTTGGATACGTGTCTTAATCGTGTTCCAGTTAGTCAAAGTACCACCCAACCAACGGTGGTTGATGTAATATTGACCGGCACGTGTTGCTTCTTCAGCAATAGCATCAGAAGCTTGCTTCTTTGTACCAACAAACAAAACATTTGCGCCGTCAGTTGAAGCGTTACGGATGAAGTTATAGGCTTCATCAACCAACTTAACTGTCTTTTGCAAATCGATGATGTGAATACCATTACGTTCTGTAAAGATGTATTCGTCCATCTTTGGGTCCCAACGACGTGTTTGGTGACCGAAGTGTACTCCTGCTTCGAGGAGTTCTTTCATTGAAATAACTGCCATGATATGGCCTCCTAGGTTTTTCCGCCGACAAATTCGTGGTTCACGCTGACATCACTGCACCTACGTGTTCTCGTTTGTCGTGTGTATTTGTTGTTTTCCACAACAAGATAAATTATACGGTATTTTTATATGTTTAGCAAGGACTTTATTGCCACACCTTATCTACTTTGTGTGCTAGTAGAAACATTTCTTTTTGGGATCGCGTCAGCTTTTTAAAAGCTGCCTCTGCCTTTAATGCATCACTTTTAGTTTCAAATGATTCCTGATAAATCAATTGAAGTGGATGACGCGATTTAACACGTGTAAATTTAGCTCCCTTTCCTGATTCGTGTGTCGCTAAACGACGCAAGACATCATCTGTAAAACCACCATAAAAATAGCCGTCAGCAGTATATAAAACGTAAAAAAAATATGCTTTCATTATGACCAAGCCTTGCCATACAAAATGTTATTCATTTCGGGTGTGTAATCATTTTTGTCATCATAAGCAATTAAAGCTGGTAAAATTCGTACGCCACCCGGACGTCCTGATTTAATCGCTTCGACCAAAACAATATTTGCCTCACGATCTGCCTTACCATAGACGAATTGAATCCGCTTAATCATAAGTTTGCGGTTAGCAAAAGCTGCAAAAATATCTGCCAAACGGTCTGGTCGATGGACCATATAGAATTTACCGTTATTTTTCAACAGTTTATTAGCAATTTGAGCTAAATTTGGTAAGTTGATTGTTAATTCGTGGCGCGCTAATTCATAGTGATGATCATGATTAGTTTTAGTGGTGTCATTTAAAGGAAAATAAGGTGGGTTACTCAACACGGTCTCGACCGATCCCGGTTTGATGTCCTCAAAAATATTTTTCATATCCTTTTGCAGTACACTAACACGATCAGACATTCCATTCAAATCAATACTGCGCTGTGCCATGGCTGCCAATTCAGGCTGGATTTCGACTAATGTGACGCGGCCACTCACTTTTGGCGCATAAAATAACCCCACCGCCCCAGTGCCGGCACCCAAATCAACAGCATGTCCCCGTCCTTTACCTTTAACATCTGCAAAATGTGCTAATAAAATAGCGTCAAGTGAATAGGAAAACATATCTGGATTTTGAATAATTTTAATATTTTGAGATGGTAAGCCATCAATCCGTTCACCGGATGCTAAACTTAGCTCTGTCATTTGCGTTTCTTCCCTTTTCTCGGTAAAATTGAATTTGATTTCGTTTATGAGGTGAATAAATATGAAATTTTACGAGTTTCTGCGCGGTGTTGCCGTGGCTATTATTTGGACAATCAACGGTCGCATTACATATATGAACCGTGACAAACTACCTAAAGATGATAATTATGTCTTAGTTGGCCCACATCGCACTTGGTGGGACCCTGTATGGTACGCTGTGGCTGCCTATCCTAAACATTTTATTTTTATGGCCAAGATTGAACTTTTTAAATTTAAACCACTGGCATGGCTTATTAAATCAGCAGGTGCTTTCCCTGTTGATCGTGAAAACGTTGGTCCTAGTGTCATCAAATATCCAGTTCGTGAGTTGAAAAGTGGTCAAAGATCATTGATCATGTTCCCGTCTGGTTCGCGCCACAGCGATGATTTGAAGTCCGGATCATTGCTAATTGCGCGTATGGCCGGAAAACCAATTGTACCGGCGGTATACCAAGGCCCAGTGAAGTTTAGCCACCTCTTTAAACGCCATAATACCACAATTAATTTTGGAGAGCCAATCTACATTGATCGCGCCGATAAATTGAATGCTGAAAACATCGCCAAATATACAGACATCATGCAATCAGCATTCGATAAATTAGATGATGAAATTAATCCTGATTGGCACTACATTGATCCTAAAAGAATACAAAAAAAATAAGCGCTAAGCTTATTTTTTTTGCGCATTTGCACTTTGTTGTTTCATTTGAGCCATCATTTGATTCAACTTTTTTTGTGATGGCTTTTGACCCATTGACATCATCATTGACTTCATCATTTCTTCAGAAATTGGTGGATTCTTAGCCAAATAGTTTTTCATTGAACTACGTGCCAAGAAGAAACCACCAGCCAAACCAATCGCCAAGGCCAAAACCGCAATCAAGATTACAAGTCCTGTACTCATCTTATTTCTCCTCATCGAATGTCTGATAACAATTATATCACAGCCGGTTAGTGCATGCCATCAAAAAAGTGAAGTTAATAAGTTCAAAATTCCAGTCCTTTATACACAGAAAACGAACAGAAATCACGTGGTTTCTAAAGAATTTATAAATATTCTTGGATACTTATTTGGCATTTTATAAAATCACGAACACGTGTTTGATTTGTTCGTGTTTTTTGGGTATAATTGAGTTACTAATTATTAAGTAGGAACCCCATCATGGCAATTATTCAAGAAAGCAAACAAATACAAGTCTTAAGATTTATACATGAGGCCCAATCAACTAACGGTTTTCCTCCCACAGTCAGGGAAATTGGTGAGGCCGTTGGATTATCTTCGTCATCTACCATTCATGGCCATATTGAGCGTTTGGTTAAAAAAGGATATCTCTTAAAAGATGCTTCAAAACCAAGAGCACGCGCCATTGAAATCACAGACGCTGGGTTAGAAATGCTAGGTGTTTCAATTACGCCTGGTAAGATTCCTGTTCTCGGTGTTGTGACAGCAGGAACACCAATTTTGGCCGTTGAAGAAGAGGCAACAGAATTTTTCCCCATTCCTGACAATCTAATGCAATTTGATGGTGATTTGTTCATGCTTAATGTTCATGGCGAATCAATGATCAATATTGGTATTTTGGATGGTGACAAAGTCATTGTTCGTCGTCAAGAAAATGCTGATAATGGTGACGTCGTTGTCGCAATGAATGACAATGATGAGGCAACTGTAAAACGCTTTTTCCGTGAAGCAGATCATTATCGATTGCAACCTGAAAATGATGCAATGGCGCCAATTATTTTAAAGCAAGTTACCATTCTCGGTAAAGTTATTGGTCTTTATCGAGACGCAATCTATTAAAAAAAATCGACAATATTGTCGATTTTTTTTAGTTTACTTGCCATTTTTCAGGTTGCTTTTTCCATTCATTTAATGTTTCAATCTGATCTTCAGCCAAGTCTCCTCGACTAATAGCCAATGTCATCAGCTGTGAATAGGTTGTCAATGATTTAAAAGTTAAATTAGCACTCTCAAAATTTTTTACGCCAGCTAACAGTTCGTATGAAAAAATTGACACAATGCCCAAAACATTACCACCCTCTTTTTCAACTGCTTTTGCTGCAGCCAGGACTGAACCACCCGTTGAAATCAAATCATCAATTAGCACTACTTTGTGATTCGCTACGTTTGCACCCTCTGTCTGGCGACCCGCTCCATGATCTTTTGGTTTTGACCGGACATAAATCATTGGTTTTTCTAATTGTTCCGCCACCCAGGCTGCGTGCGGAATCCCTGCTGTAGCAACACCGCCAATAATTTCAACATCAGGGTATTCAGTTTTGATTAATTCTGTTAAACCACTATAAATGTTTTTTCGAACCTTTGGAAAACCAATCGTCATGCGATTATCAGTATAAATCGGACTTTTAATACCTGACGCCCATGTGAATGGTGCCTCCGGTGAAAATTTAACCGCACCAATTTCTAGTAAATCATTAGCAACTTCATTTGCATAATCTGTCATTTAACGACTCCATTCATTCAATACTTGTTGGTATGCGGCAACTGGATCACTAGCTTTAGTAATCGAACGGCCAACAACCAGTCCCGTTGCACCTAATTGTTTTGCTTTGGCTGGTGTTGTGACACGTTTTTGATCGTTTGCGTTATCCCCAGCTAAACGGATACCAGGCGTAATGGTTAAGAAATCTGATTGCGTGTTAGCTTGTATCATACCAGCTTCTAAAGGCGAACTAATCGTGCCATCCACACCTGCGTTGTCAGCCATTTTTGCTAAGTGCAACACATTTTCTACCAACGTTACTGTCGATTGGGAAATTTCTTGAACATCAGCTTCAGAAAAAGATGTTAATTGCGTCACTGCTAGTATTTTTAAGTTTTGACCTTTATTAGCAACTGCAGCAGTCATCATCTTAGTCCCGCCGGCCGCATGTAACGTTAAATACTGAACATCTAATTTTGCAATATTGGCAACTGCATGGCCCACAGTGTTGGGAATGTCATAAAGTTTTAAATCTAAAAAGATATCAAATCCTTTTTGGCGTAAATCTCTGACAAAATCCAGTCCTTCTGCATAAAATAATTCCATACCAACCTTGATTGCCGGCTTTTTGTCTATTTTTTTAAAAGGTTCTAAAAAATTTAGTGCCGTGTTACCATCTGGAAAGTCCAGTGCAATAAAAACTGGTCGATTTATCATGTTTTTTCCCCTTAGTAGTCAACTTTTTTTGAACGTTCGCGTTACTTCTGTCACGTCCGTAAATCCATATTTATCAAGCGCTTTTGGTAATGCTGCAATGATGTCTGTCATAACTGTTGGATTTGTCGCAATTGCAGACCCGACTTGCACGGCTGACGCGCCTGCCATCATAAGTTCTAAAGCATCGTCAACCTGCGTAACGCCACCTACGCCAATAATTGGAATATCAACAGTCTGAGCTGCTTCATAAACAAATCGTACAGCAATCGGATGGATAGCTGTACCTGATAGACCGCCAATTCCTCTTACCAAACTCGGCGCACGCTTAGCCAAATCTAGATTCATCCCGACTAATGTGTTGATTAAGACCAATCCATCCGCACCAGCCAGTTCAACTGCTTTGACGATTGGTTTAATATCAGTAACATTAGGCGACATTTTGGCATAAATGGGTTTCTTAGTAGCTTGGCGCATGGCAGTAATTACTTCAGAAGCAGACTCGGCACTAACACCAAATTCCATACCACCACGATCGACGTTTGGACAAGATAAGTTAACTTCAATCGCTGAAACAGTATCAATGGCATCAAAATATTCTGTTAATCTAACATAATCTTGCACTGTTTCGCCGGCAATTGAAGTCATCACCGGTAAATTGCTGTATTTTTTCGCTATTTTTGGTAAAAATTCTTTAATGACTTTATTAACACCAGGATTTGCCAAGCCGACTGAATTCAAAATACCAGCTGACGTGTTTACAATCCAAGGTTGAGGATTGCCTGTTCGTTCATCCAAAGTGGTTGTTTTAGTAACTAAAGCGCCCAAACGCTCGACTTCGTAGACATCATCAAGTCCATAATACACTGAACCAGATGATGGCATAATGGGATTTTTAAGACTTAAGCCAGGCAAGTTGACTGCTAACTGATTATTCATTTTGTCTCCTAATAGCAGCTCTCAGGCTGCTTTTATTAGTCCTTTATTATTATTGCATCTCTTTAACTGTAAAGCTACGTGACTCTAGAACTTCCAAAAACGCTTTAACTGTGTCCAGTGCCGTAAACAATGGCACGGCATTTTCGATGGCTGCATTTCGAATCAACCGGCCATCGCTCTCTGCACGTTCATCAGCCTGGGTAGTATTGATGACAATTTGCAATTTTTGTTCACGCAATGCAACAACTGAATTGTTATCAGATTCTGAAATTTTATCTAAGATTTCGACTGGTAACGCATTAGCTGCAAGGTAACTACCTGTACCGGCGGTAGCAAAGATTGCAAATCCGAGATCATTAAATCGTTGCGCTAAGGTCAGCGCCTCTTCCTTGTCAGCATCTGCGACTGTGAAAAGCACGTTACCATATTGCGGTACCTTAATATTTGAAGCAACAAAGGCTTTATACAATGCTTTTGGCAAAGTTGTATCCGACCCCATGACTTCCCCAGTTGACTTCATTTCAGGTCCAAGTAGTGAATCGACATCTGGCAATTTAGTAAATGAAAAGATTGGCGCTTTGACATGAACCATGTCATCGGCTGGAACAAGACCTGTTTCAAATCCCATATCAGCCAATTTTTCACCTAGCATCACACGAGTAGCTAATTGTGCCAATGGCAGATGGGTCACTTTTGAAATAAATGGCACTGTACGCGAGGCACGGGGGTTCACTTCAATTACATAGGCTGTATTTTCATGAATGACAAATTGCACATTCATTAAGCCAACTGTGTTCAATGATTTAGCTAAGTTAATGGCCGCGTTAACCATTTCATGTTGCACTTTTTGTGACAAATATTGTGGCGGATATACTGACATTGAATCACCAGAATGTACACCGGCACGTTCAATATGCTCCATAATACCAGGAATTACAGCAGTTTCACCATCTGATAGGACATCCACTTCGGCTTCCTGACCAACGAGGTATGAGTCAATCAATACTGGATGATCATTAGAAACTTTGACTGCGCGCTGCATATAGTCTTTTAGTTCTTCGTCAGATGACACAATTTCCATAGCTCGACCACCCAAAACATAAGATGGTCGGATGAGAACTGGATAACCAATTTCTTGAGCTGCACTCAAAGCATCAGCAACAGTTGTAGCTGTTTTACCCACTGGTTGTGGTAATGCGAGTTGTTTAATCACTTGATCAAATGCTTCACGATCTTCAGCACGATTTAAATCTTCAACCGTTGTTCCCAAAATCTGAACACCATTATCAGTGAGCGGTTGCGCCAAATTAATAGCTGTTTGACCACCAAATTGCACAACGACACCAATAGGCTGTTCTAAATCTATCACATTCAAAACATCTTCTAATGTTAAAGGTTCAAAATACAATTTATCAGACACAGAAAAATCCGTTGAAACCGTTTCAGGATTAGAATTCATGATTATTGCTTCATATCCTGCGCGCTGAATTGCTTTCACTGCATGCACAGTTGCGTAATCAAATTCCACACCTTGACCAATTCGAATTGGACCTGATCCTAAAACAATCACGCTTTTTTTATCAGAAACAACCGATTCATTTTCTTTTTCATAGGTAGCATAGTAATACGGTGTTTTTGATTCGAATTCAGCCGCTACAGTGTCAACCATTTTATACACAGGTAACAAGTGTTTTGAGTGGCGAAGTTGACGTACTTCTGACATTGACTGGTGCCAAATTTTTGCAATTGTAGCATCAGCAAAGCCATTCTTTTTAGCATACTGCAAGTAATCAACATCATTGACGTGCTCTGCTAATTCTTGCTCAATTTCAATAATATGCAATACTTTATCTAAGAAAAACTCATCAATCAGCGTTTTATCATGAATGGCTTCAAGCGAAATACCGCGACGTAATAGTTCGGCAATCATAAATAAACGATCATCTCGCGCTGGCATGAGTGCTTGCATCAACGCTTCATCTGACAAATTATCAAATGTCACATCATCAAGTCCAACAGCACCAATTTCCAAAGAACGAACAGCCTTTAACAAAGCTTCTTCCATGTTACGACCAATAGCCATAACTTCTCCTGTCGCCTTCATTTGAGTGCCAAGTCGACGATCAGCTGAACTAAATTTATCAAACGGCCAACGCGGAATTTTCACAACGACATAATCTAATGCTGGTTCAAATTCTGCTTTGGTTGTACCAGTAACAGGATTGATAATTTCATCTAGTGTTAAACCAACTGCAATTTTGGCAGCCATCTTAGCAATAGGATAACCGGTTGCTTTTGAAGCCAAAGCAGATGATCTTGAAACACGTGGGTTAACCTCAATGATGTAATATTTGTAAGACTTCGGATCTAACGCCATCTGAATATTAACGCCGCCCTCAATTTTTAGAGCACGAATAATTTTCAAAGCTGCGTCACGCATCATTTGAACTTCACGGTCTGATAACGTTTGAACTGGCGCTGTCACAATTGAATCGCCCGTATGAATACCGACCGGATCAAAATTTTCCATTGAAGCCACTACCAACGCATTGTCATGTGCATCGCGCATCACTTCAAATTCAATTTCCTTGTAACCAGCAATTGAGCGCTCAATCAAAACTTGTGTCACTGGAGACAACTCCAAGCCATTGGCCGCAATCGCTAGTAACTCTGAATGGTTTTCTGCAATTCCGCCACCAGTTCCGCCTAAAGTATAAGCAGGACGCACAATAACAGGATAACCATGTTCATCAGCAAATGCGATAGCTTCGTCAACCGTCGTAGCAATTGTTGATTCTGGAATTGGTTCATGAAGTCGTTCCATTAAATCTTTAAATTCTTCACGATCTTCAGCTTCTTCAATAGCCGAAAGTTTAGTGCCTAATAGTTCAATATTTAAATCATCTAAAATGCCCGCTTCAGACAAGTCCTTAGCCATATTTAAGCCTGTTTGACCGCCTAATGTTGGTAAAATTGCGTCTGGTCGTTCTTTGCGCAAAATACGTTCGATAAAATCGAGTGACAATGGTTCGATATACACTTTATCAGCAATTTCTGAGTCAGTCATGATTGTTGCTGGATTAGAATTAACCAGAATAACATCATAACCTTCCTCTTTCAAACTCAAAGCAGCTTGTGTACCCGAATAGTCAAATTCAGCTGCTTGCCCAATCACAATGGGACCTGAACCAATGACCAACACTTTTTTGATGTCGTTACGTTTAGGCATTTTGAGTTGTCTCCTTTTTTGCATCTGCAATCATTGTTAGAAAATCGTCAAACAAGTATTCTGCGTCATGTGGACCAGGTGCAGCATCAGGATGGAACTGAACCGAGAAAGCGTGATGCTTTTTCAAACGCAAACCTTCAATCGTGTGGTCGTTGATTTCTTCATGCGTCACCACTAAATCTGTATTAGCGAGGCTATCACGGTCAACAGCGTAGCCATGATTTTGCGAAGTGAAGTCCAGACGTTCTTTTGATAAATGACGAACAGCATGGTTAAATCCCCGATGACCAAATTTTAATTTATACGTTTCTGCACCGTTGGCAAGGGCAAATAGCTGATGACCTAAGCAAATTCCCATCAACGGTACCTTCTCTTCTAGCGCTTGAATCGTTGGAATAGCATAGGCAGCATCCCGCGGGTCTCCAGGCCCATTTGACAACAAAATGCCATCCGGATTAGCTGCTAAAACTGTTTCAGCGGCCACATCAGCTGGAAAAACCATCACATTCGCACCACGCTTCGCTAAAGAACGTAAAATTGAATTTTTTAAACCAAAATCAATCAATGCAATTGATACGCCATCAGTTGGATTTTGATATTGTGTTTTAGTTGTGGCATCAGCCACCATGGTATTTGATGATTGAAAATTTTTCAAAGTACTTAATGTTTCTTCAGTGACTTCATCTACTAAAGCAGCCTTCATGACACCAAAATCGCGTAATTCTTTAGTTAAAGCTCGGGTATCAACACCACTAATACCTGGCATACCACTTTTTTCTGCCCATTCAGGTAAGCTCATCATTTGACGCCAATTACTTGGTCGCCGAGCAATTTCATGCACAACAATTGCTGAGGCGGCTGGACGTAAACTTTCAAAATCATCACGATTAACACCATAGTTGCCAATCAAAGGATAAGTGAAAACAATTATTTCACCACGATATGATAAGTCAGTAATTGATTCCTGATAACCAGACATACCTGTGTTAAAAACTAACTCAGCCATCACGTCAGTATCTGCGCCAAACGCTTCACCTTCATAAATTGATCCGTTCTCTAAAACTAAATATCTTTTTTTCATTTTGTTTGATCCTCGTAAACTATTTCACCATCAACCCAAGTTGCCAACGTTTTACCAAATACTCGCCAACCAACGAAAGGTGAATTTTTACCCAATGATTGAAAATCATCAACGGTAATGTCACTTTCATGCTCTAAATCAAATAAAGCCAAATCCGCTACTTCGCCAACTGCAATATTAGTTGGCGCTTTCAGTTGAAAAGTTTCTGCTGGTGAAGCTACCATGCGTTTCATTAGTGTGGCTAAAGTCATCACACCACTTTTAACAAGATGCGTATAAAGCAATTGAAAACTTGTTTCGATTCCGGTAATCCCAAATGGGGATTCACGGAATGATTTTGATTTTTCCTCGCTCCCATGCGGTGCATGATCAGTGGCGACCATATCAATGGTGCCATCCAGTAATCCAGAGATTAACGCCTCTCTATCTGCTTGGGCACGCAGTGGCGGATTCATTTTAAACAAAGCATTGTCACTTTTAATATCATCATCTGCTAACAACAGATGATGTGGCGATACTTCAGCTGTCACGTTAACTCCTGCTGATTTTGCCATACGAACCAAGGCCACTGATTCTTTCGTCGAGATATGGGCAACATGATAATGTACACCCGTTGCTTTTGCCAGAACCAAATCACGCGCTAATTGTGTACTTTCAGCCAATCCTGTAATGCCTGGCAGTTCTAATTTTTGTGCCGTTGCACCAGCATTCATAACGCCACCGTGTAATAAACTATCATCTTCAAGATGAGCTGCTAACGGTTTATTGACCGATGCTGCTGCTTGCATCGCTTGTAACATGGTATCAGCCGTCTGAACACCTTTACCATCATTAGTAAACGCGGCTGCACCCGCCTCAGCCATCCCTTTAATATCAGAAATTTTAGTTGCCGTCAAATTAGCAGAAATAGCGCCATACTGCGCAATATGAATCAAACCGTTGTCGGTATTTCGTTGAATTTGATCCGCCAATAGTTTCGGATTATCTGGCACTGGATTAAGATTAGGCATCGCAATGACTGTCGTAAAGCCACCACGCGCAGCAGCCTTAGAACCAGTGGCAATGGTTTCCTTATACTCAAACCCTGGTTCCCGAAAATGGACATGAACATCGATTAATCCTGCGGTTAAAAACGCTTGTTTCGCGTCAAAATACCGATCGTTGGTATCATCGATCACTTTTGAAATAGCAACAATTTTACCATCTTTATACTGGACATCACGTTGTACCAATTCATCATTTAGCAAAACCTTAGCATTTTTGATAACTGTCATTAATCGTTCTCCGTTACATATTCTAAAATAGCCATTCTGGCGAACACACCATTTGTCATTTGTTCAAATATTCTAGATTGTGGTGCTTCAACCAGTTCATCAGCAATTTCTACATCACGATTAACTGGTGCTGGATGCATGATAATCGCCGTGTTTTTTAGTCGTTCATATCTATCTTGTGTCAACCCAAACTGCTCGTGATATTGTCTACTAGAAAATGATTGATTTTCTGTTTGCGTAATTCTTTCATGCTGTACACGCAAGAACATGACGACATCTTGATTTGACCAATCATTATCAATGTCTGTATAAGACCCAAATGTTGTAAAATCGTCAGGTCGCCAACTATCTGGTCCACTAAAGGTCAGCGTTGCGCCCAAATTATTCAAAATTTCAGCATTTGAGCGTGCAACTCTTGAGTGGGCCAAGTCACCAACAATTCGAATATTCAATCCTTTAAATCGACCAAATTCTTCATAAATTGTGACTAAATCCAACAAACTTTGGGAAGGATGCTGCCCGCTACCGTCACCAGCATTAACGAGCTGTGGCAAATCATGTCCAGTGGCGGTCAATAGATTTTTATACCAAGCATTCTGAGAATGTCTAATGACTGCTACATCAACACCAATAGCTTTTAGCGTTTTCAATGTATCAATGAGACTTTCACCTTTAGTCATTGAACTTGTCTGAGGATTAATGATGATTTTTTGCCAATTAAGCCGATTCTCAGCCATTTGAAAACTACTATACGTTCGTGTTGAATTTTCAAAAAATAAATTCACAGCCGTTATTGGCAACCGCTTGGGTGTATCCCCAGACTTCAATGTAATCGCTCGTTTAACTAATTGAAACACATTTTGTTCGCTTAGTGTATTTATATTCAAAAAGTTACGCATATTTCCCCTCTTTATACAAAAAACCAAGCAAGTTAGTCACCTGCTTGGTTCTAGAAAATTTGGGTAAAAGCCTACACTTCACCAATCGTATCTATCATCCTTGCAGGCCTCTCTGGACCTGGTTAAAGGTTTCATTTGTTGTTAATATATTAACATTTTTCTACTCGGAGTGCAAACTACTTTGCAAAGAAATTTTTATCCCCTTGATTTACATTTGATTTGGCTACTTTATTGCTGTTCCAGAAGGGTACAATCACCTTACCAGTGATATGCTTCTTATCTACGAAGCCAAAATAACGACCATCATTAGATACCGAACGGTGATCTCCCATTACGAAATACTCTCCCTTGGGCACAGTTGTATGATTACGATCTTTAGCTTGCCAAGTATTGCCACTTGATAACGTTTTGAGAGACCAAGTAGTACCAAAGGACATTTCTGTTCCTTCCTTTCGTTCACTGGCACTGATGAAGTCTTGGTTTACCTGTTTGCCATTGACGTATAGATTACCATTTCGATATGCTACTGTGTCGCCAGGTATGCCAATAATTCGCTTAACATAATCTTTCTCGCCATCTGCAATTCTTGGGTCTTCTTGACGGGCATCAAACACAATCACATCCCCACGCTTGTAGGATGCAATTTTATTCAAAAAAACAAATTCCTTATTCTGCAAATTAGGTTGCATCGATGGTCCACTCACGCTAACGCCAGTAAACAAAAATGTTCGAATCAATACCACAAATAAAACAGCAAATCCTATTGGAAAAACCCACTCTTTAATAAACTTCATCATTTTGTTATTGTCCCCTATACAAAACACACCAGCAGATGACTGCCGGTGAAAATATTTTGCTTAATTTAGCTTAGCATATGCCTCAGCAACTGGCTTTGTCACAATATCGTTGATTTCAGTCAAAAGTGTGTTGAGCGCCTGTTCAGCGTTCATTAGCGCCTTGATTTTATCATCATTTTGAACCTTAGCTGCCACTGCATCCCATTCCTTTTCTTTTTCTGGATCAGGTTGTTGCTGTGTTTGCATCATTTGTTGAACCGCATGTTGAATCTGTTGAAATTCACCAAACAATTCTTTAGATGTTGCATCTTCTTGTACATCACTGAAAGCATTTTGCCAAGCAATGTATTGTTGTGTTTCAGTTAGTACTTTAGCCATCTCATTGGCATTATCATAAATATTTACAGTCATTTTTCTATCCTTTTTATTTTGTATTTACTGTCCAAAAAGTCCTGTTACAGTATCCCATAGTTTGCCAGCACCATCAACAGCTTTCTTCACGCCAGTATTGAAATCTTTTTGAATAGTACCCCAGATATCACTAGATGAAGAACTATTACTGCTGTTCGTACTTGTATTAGGATTAGTTACTGTAAATGTTGATTGACTCGTATTTGGCAATATCTGTTCAAGGGACGTTTTAACTAATGGCCCCATCGTTGAGGTTAGGCCAAGTGGCAAAGAATTTGATTGTGCATTTTTACCTTCAAGTCCCATCCAAGTCGCTTCAACAATGTCTTTGGTGTAAGCCATTGCCCAAGAATCTTTTGACGAGTTAGCATTATTTTGATCGAGTGAATTTTCGGTTGTCCCTGTTTTACCAGCAATCGTATAGCCACTTGGTGCCGACCCAACACCTGTACCGTTCGTATACGTGCCCAACATCATTCTAGTCATATTATCAGCAACTGTGCTACTAATGACCCTTGTTTGTTTTGTCTTGGGTGTATTGACAATAACTTTACCTGTGGCATCAACGATCTTTGTAATATAGTGTGCCTGACTCATAACACCGTCATTAGCAAATGCAGTATAAGCCTGAGCCATTTGCTGCGGTGAAACACCACTTGACAAACCACCTAAGGCTAACGACAATGTTTTATCACTGGAAGTCAATGGCAAACCAAATTTGATAGCACTATTATATCCTACCGACACGCCCATCTTGTTTAATAAATAAACTGCGGGAATATTGTAAGAATGCTCAAGTGCTGAATACATTGGTACATCAGCTGTTTCGACATTGCCAGCATTGTTTGGCGTAAAATTGCCGTTGACACCAAATGACATGACTTTGTTTGGCAGTTCAGAATCAATGGAATAGCCACGTTGCAAAGCAGGAGCATATACAACAATTGGCTTAATCGTAGAGCCAGGTGATAGAAGCGCTTGGTTAGCACGATTGTAGCCACGGAAAGTGTGCGTCTCTTCACGACCACCGACGATGGCCCTGACGCCACCATTTTTTGCATTTAGAACAATTGAAGCAGCTTGGGCATTGTTCACATAATTGAACATAGCATCGTTGTCAAAGTCGTTTTGTAAATTAGTTTGATCTTCTTGATTGAGCGTCGTATAAATTTTGTAGCCGCGATTCATCACATCGCTTTCGGTCAAACCGTATGTTTTGATAGCTTCGCTGATAACTGAATCAAAAAACCATGGATATTTATACTCACCCGAGGCATTATACGTATCATGCAGAACTGTCGTTGTGGACTGGGCCACACTTGCCTGAGCTTTGGTCAGCTTTTTATTTGCCACCATTGTCGCAAGTACAACATTTCGCCGCGCATCTGATGCTTTTGGATGATCAATCGGGTTGAATTGGGCCGGGCTTGTCAACATGCCTGCTAATGTTGCTGCCTGTGCTGTCGTCAATTGACTAGCATGAACACCAAAATATTTCTGAGCCGCATCTTCGACACCCCAAACGCCGTTACCAAACCATGCATTATTTAAATACATGGTGAAAATTTTATTTTTAGAATAATCTTGTTCAACTTGCATTGACAAAAATATTTCTTTGGCTTTACGGGTAAAAGTCTGTTCTTGCGTTAAATAAGCATTTTTAACCAATTGCTGGGTTAGTGTTGAGCCACCACCGGAAATTGCATTAGAACCAGTTACCTTATTTCGCACATACATCAGTGCTGCACGAGCAATCCCTTTAACCGAAAAACCATGTTCGTGATAAAAATTACGATCCTCAATTGATAAAACCGCATCACGCATGTTTTGTGAAATTTGATCGTACTTTACATAAGTTCCCTTTTGTGAGTACAATTCACCGGCTTTTTTACCCTCATCATCATATATCTCAGTGGTTGCTGAAAGGGTAGCTTCTAAGTTTTCAACGTTTGCGGTTTTGGTCAAAACAACCAAATACACACTGGTTGCAAGGAACAGAGTCATGAATAACACAATCAAGAGTCGCCCAAATTGCCAACGGCGCCAGATTGGACCAAGTTTATCCCAAATTTTTTTAATTGTAGATTTTAACCAAGTCATGCATCACCCTATCAACGCCGCCCAATGATTGGCCAATTGTTCAGCGGACTGGGCAGTCGTACTCGTCACATAGATTGTATTAAATCCCGCTAGTGTCGCGACCACTTCAGGCAGATTCGCGTCGTCAATAATACCGGCAACGGCATTGCCACTACCATCGGTTGTCTTAACAATCGTCATAAACGCAACGCTCTTGGCAAAATACGCGTATTCTTTGATTGCTTCATCAACTGCTGTAGTTGAACCCTTTTCGGTTTTTTCAACTGTGGTCTCCTGCAATTGCTGATAGCGCAATTGACCAACGCTATCTTTTTGACGAACAATATTTAAAGCACGAATGTCCCTTGAAATAGTAGTTTGTGTCGTTTCAACACCACGGCCGTTTAATTGTGCCAATAAATCTTCTTGATTTGAAATCGTTTGATGCTGAATAATATCAAGAATCATTTCTTGACGTTTTTGTTTTGAAATCATAGATTTCTCCCTTAAAGACTCGCGTCAATCCACTACTTACATTTCTTCCGGTGCTTTAACACCCAGCAAGCGCAGACTTTCTGTCAAAACAATTGAAACAGCTTGAACTAATGCTAGGCGTGCATTAAGTTGATCATCTACTGTTAAAATTTTAGAATTCGCATAATATTTGTTAAACGCTCTTGATAATGTTAATGCGTATTTAGCAATAACGCTTGCTTCACGTTGCTGCCACGCTCTTTCGACCGTTTGTGGAAAGTTATTTAACGTCGTCACAATATCCCAAGTGCTATCATCGTTAAGATTTAAAGTGGTTGGGTCAATCTCAGTATTTGCTTTACGCAAAATAGATTTTGCACGCGCGTTCGTATATTGAACATATGGACCAGTATCTCCCTCAAACCGAACAACTTCTTCTAAGTTAAAATCAAAATTGTTTGTACGGTCATTCATCAAATCATGGAAAACAACCGCGCCAGCACCAACTTGTTCCGCAACAAGGGGTTTATTTTGCAACTCAGGATTTTTCTCTTTAATTTGCTTCAAAGCGAGTTCATGCGCATCATCCAAAACATCTTTCAGCAACACAACGTCGCCTTTACGAGTCGACATTTTTTTACCGTTAAAAGTAATCAATCCAAAAGCAATATGTTCCACATCGTCTGCCCAATCAAATCCCATTAACGACAAAACGGCTTTCATTTGGACGAAGTGCTCACGTTGCTCGCCACCAACAACATAAAGTGACTTGGCAAAATTGTACGTCTCTTTACGATAGATAGCCGCAGCTAAATCTCGAGTCATATACAGCGTTGCCCCGTCGGACCGCTTAATCATAGCAGGGGTCAAATTTGGATTAATGGCTGATAAATCAACAATTTGGGCACCTTGAGATTTGATCAAAATCTCTTTGTCAGTCAAGATGTCCACTACTTTATCCATCTTATCATTATAAAAGGCTTCCCCGTTAAATGAGTCAAATTCAATATCCAAACGGTCGTAGATTTGTGTAAATTCTTTCAATGACTCGGCTCTGAACCATTGCCATAATTGATGTGCTTCTTCATCACCATCTTCTAATTTTTTAAACCAAGCACGTCCTTGATCATTCAAGCTATCATCTTCTTTTGCCTTTTCATGAAATTCAACATAATAGCGCAAGAGCGTAGCGATAGGATCTGCTTTAACTTCTGCTTCTGATCCCCATGTTTTGTAAGCATAAATTAATTTACCAAACTGTGTTCCCCAGTCCCCGAGATGATTAATTTTTACTGGATTAAAACCATTTTTTTTAGTGATATTAGCTAACGCATTACCGATCACAGTAGACCTTAGATGTCCCATTGACATAGGTTTTGCAATATTTGGACTAGACATATCAATGGTAACATTCGCGCCGTTGCCATTTGTATTATCACCATAAGCACCTTTCAAGTCAATAATGGTCTTAATTGTCTGATTTGAGGTTGCATATTTATCCAAAAAGAAATTGACATATGGTCCAGTAGCAACGACTTTTTCAAAACCATTTTGATCAATCTTAGCAACAATATCATTGGCAATTTGTTGTGGTGCCTTGTGTAATGTCTTAGCTAAAGTAAAAGTTGGAAAGGCGACGTCACCAAGCTCAGATGACTTCGGAGCTTCAAGTTTTTCTACAATTTGCTCGGTTGACAGATCAGTTAAAACTGCGGCTAAAGCCGCGATGACGGGTTGATTATTTGACATCATATTATCCTTATTTATTAATAATTTATTGCCTACAATCATGCTTATAGGCACATAATGACACATATTTGTTCTTGAATTAATAATCTTTCAGCAAGATAGGCCGCACATGCGCATTGTATAGTACTTATATTATACCGTATTCACAGCATTATTTCGCCGAAAAAATAAAAAAACCATTTCTAGTCATATACAAGAAATGGAAATTCAATCAGAATTGCCTAATGTTTGATAAGCTAGCAAAAACACAAGACATTCGTCACGGCAACGCTTTAAGCCTCTTCTTCAGCTTTCTTTTCTGGTGCTGGAGCGTGTTTAATTACTTCGACTTCATCCATGCGCACCACAGCGCGGTGGTTCATCTCGTTAACAGTTGGTTGATCAACAGGATCATTTTCAGTGATTTCAACTAATAATGCGTTATCATAAATCTTTTCAACTTGACCGGTAAATGGTTTTTCCAAATTCCCATAAGCTGGTGCCAGTAAGACATCCCCAATATTAAAACCAGAAGTATTTTCTGCAACTTCTTCTACCATATTGACCTCCATAAAACGTTATTTAACAGTTTATTTTAGCACATCCAGCCTTATTATGCGAATGTTTGTCCTATCCGATTCATGATTAAACGGGCAATTTCAATTTTTGGTAATAGCATTGTCGTTTCAGGTTTTTGGTCTGGCACCAATATTGTAATGGCGTTGTCATCTGAATTAAATCCAACATCACTACGACTCACATCATTTGCAATGAGCATATCTGCTTGTTTGGTCTTTAATTTTTTTTGCGCATAGGCCATTAAATTATTCGTTTCCGCAGCAAAACCTACTACGAATTGATTACTTGTTTTTGAATGACCAATTTCTGACAAAATATCAACATTTTGAACTAACGATAAATTCAACCCCTCTGATCCTTCTTTTTTGATTTTTTGGCTCGCTTCATTAGCAGGTCGATAATCAGAAACCGCGGCTGCACTAATGAAAATATCGGCGGTTACAAACAAGGATTGCACTTGTTGATACATCTCTGCAGCTGTACTGACATAAACTACGTCCACACCATATATTTGTGGCGCTTTTTGAGTTGAAATTAAAGTGACCTTTGCCCCAGCCTCAACGGCTGCTTGCGCCAGAGCAAATCCCATTTTACCACTGGATCGATTAGTAATGTAGCGGACAGGGTCAATTGATTCTTTGGTCCCACCAGCCGTAATAATGACCTTTTTATTTAGCAGTTTTGCCTTACGTGCTCGTAATCGAATCGCTGTTTGTGACAGTATTTCAATCGGTTCTGGTAAACGTCCTTTGGCCTCATAACCTTCTGCTAGAAAGCCAATCTCTGGAGAAATGATAAGCCAACCATCTTGCTCAAGTCCTTTTATATTGCGCTGAACAGCAGGATTATTTAACATCACATCATTCATAGCCGGTGCAATAATCTTGTCAGCGTCAGACGCCATAATTGTCGCGGTAACAGCGTCATCAGCAATGCCATTAGCAATTTTACCAATTAAATTTGCCGTCGCAGGCACAACAAAAATTTGATCCGCCCATTGTGCCCATTCAATGTGTAATACTGTTGCATCTTGTTGAGCAAAAAGATCTGTTAAAACGTCATTTTGCGACAAAACAGATAGTGTCTTAGCGGTGATAAATTCTTGTGCAGAACTGGTCATTGCCACACGCACATGTGCACCAAATTTAATCAACTCGCGAACTAAAATAGCAGATTTATAAGCCGCCACGCTACCTGAGACCACCACTAATATGTTTTTTTGATTATAATCATTCATGCCCTACATTATATCATGAACAGTCTTTCTCGTTACAAATATCAATTTTATTGATGATGACCTAACCAAATAGCATAAATAGTTGGCACTACGATAATCAGCACCATTGACAGAATGAATCCTATTACTGCAATAGTATTGCCGATTATTCCAGTAATAATCAATATACACCCAGCAAATACCATTACAAACCCACCTATTCGGTTCGTTTTCTGCCAATTTTCACTATTATGTAACGTTTCTGGCAAACGAATTCCGACCATATAATTTGGCGTCGTTTTAGGCAAGTAATTACCCAAAACAATAAACAAAAGACCAATTACTGGTAAAATGACAGAACCTATATTGATGTGATAATTTAGCGCGTACATAAAAGTCACAATTTGAACGACATTTAAAAGTAAAGGCAAACTCCAAATAATGACAGTAAATACCTTTTGATTATCACTACCTTTATGCTTCATTGACCTAATAATAACGTAATTCACAACAATTATTAGCACTGGTAATCCAATCACAGCAATTAGCTTTGGTGCATACTGATCTGGCTGTCCATTGATGCCAAAATGGATTGGTAATTGTTGCGGTAAATATTGCCATAACAGACCGCCATAGACAATGGGTAATAAACTAATTAAATTAGGCAACAATATCTTGCTATTTTTCATTTGTAAATCCTTTCAGCCACAGCGTGGCTTCTTCAAATACCGATAAATTCAATTCATAATAAATATAATTTTTGTACTTTTGTTCCCGAATCAGGTCCGCATGTTTCAGCAAAGATAAATGTGCTGAAATTGTTGCCTGACTCAATTCGAAATGTTGCGCGATATCGCCTGCTGGCTGGGCACCAGTTTTTAGCATCATTAAAATTTCTCGCCGAACTGGATTAGATAAAGCTTTCATCGTTTCCTGTAATGCCATATCAACTCCTGTTAATGTTTTAACTTAATTATATCATCTATTTAGGATTTTAACGAAATAGGTTTTAAAATAAAAACCGTGTTACCACGATTTTTATTAGTTTGCCGAACTCACTGAGCTCGCCCGCTCTTGTGCTTTCACATAATCAATTGCAACAACCAAAGCAATCACAAGTGTTTCATACTGTTCATCTTCAATATTGATGTCATATGTGCTCGACATTGCCAACCACCGTTGATCAACTCGTCCAATCTCAAATCCATCTTTTTGAATAGCAAAATTCATGTCCCAAAAATTACCCGTTACAGTAATACCTAATCCAGCAATATCATATTTGGGTTTTAAAATACTAAAGCGTTTAGCAATTTCTATGCTTTCGGGAAATCCATTAATTTCAAGAGAAAATTTGGGCAA
This sequence comes from Leuconostoc sp. UCMA20149, assembly GCF_030400235.1. Taxonomy (NCBI): domain Bacteria; kingdom Bacillati; phylum Bacillota; class Bacilli; order Lactobacillales; family Lactobacillaceae; genus Leuconostoc; species Leuconostoc sp. UCMA20149. The sequence continues at coordinate 144,253 of NZ_VJYC01000003.1, read as the reverse complement.
CAACTGCCAAACACGATGTGTTAACCGCGCAATGATTTGATTTTGTTTGTCATAAATTTCAAAATACTTTGGGATTCGCCAAAAGCTACCGGCCACAGTGTACTCAATCTGATCATGCTCATTCATAATTGAAAATTCACCTTTGAGCGAAAATAGTTTTTGTTGCATCAATAAGTGTTTCATTTTAGACCTTTGCCTAATAGTTTGCCAGCAACTGGTAATTTACCAAGGGAATCAATTTCTTTGCCATCGACAACGACTAGGTTAGCTGATGATTGTGCCAAGGTTGAAAAGGCATTGATTGATTGGTTTTGGAAATACTTGTCATCGGCGCCAGCCAAACCAGCTTGCACTGTGTCAATTCGATATCGCTCGGCTTCAGCACGCGTCTTTGTGGCATCAGCTTCAGCCTTCGCTGTTGCCATTAAAGCATCATTTTTGGCTTTTGTTGTCAATTCTATTGAACGTGCCTCACCTTCAGCTTTTGCAATTGTAGCTACACGCTCACGATCAGCAGTCAGCTGCTTGTCCATGGCCTCTTGAATCGAAACTGATGGTCGTAGTTCATCAATGTTGATACGATCAACATTGATGCCATAAGTATTAGTTAAATCACCAATTGCATCGGCCAGCTGTACATTGATTTTGGTAGTTGAGCCCAGCGCTTCATTTAATTCCATACGACCAATGATATCACGCAGATGGCCTCGAACCAATTGCGCCATCGATTCAACTGAATCAGTGTTTTCATACATGTATTTGACCGCATTGGTAACGTGGTAGTTTAATGTCACACTCGCCTTAATATCAGCATTATCAGCCGTAATAACCGAATAATCTGGTAAACGTAATGGTCGCATTGCTAAGCTCACATTGCGAATTGTTTGCAAAAATGGAATGTAAAAATGCAAACCAGCTTCTTTACGAGACTTGTATTTTCCCAATGTTTCAACTAATCCTGCATTGTTTTGCGGTACGATTCTAAAAAATAACATTTTGTTTCTCCCTATCTACTCTCTTGGCTGTCGTGCGTTGTGTTAAAAAACACACTGCACAGTCAACCCCCATTTTAACGTTGTTCACATCAGTACTGGCAACAGCTAGTGAAGCTCAGCAACTAATTCACGTAAAGTCAAAATATTGCCATTAGCCTCTAAAATAACGTAATTAGCATCATATCTCGCCGCCGAAGCATTATCTATCAAATAACGATAATAAATGCCTGACACTTTAACCAGCCGGTTGTCCAAATCAAAATCATGTCCTGAAATCACATGCCCTACAAACTGCCGATCTTCAAAAGATTTAGGCTTAACACCATCTTCTAAAATCTTGGTCAAATAATTATTTAGTGATCGGCCTTCTAGTTTCGCTTTTTCAGCCAAAACCTGATGTAACTCTGGATCAATACGCAATGGAATATTTCCTGATTTAGTTGTTTTTTCTTTTGCCATATCTTTATGATATCACATTTAAATCAAAATGGCTAGCATCAGTGAATAAAATCACAAAATTAGTCTTAATTTTCGTTAAATATTGGTCTTGGATAATAGTGTCACATCACCCCTGCTAACTTTGTTATCAGGGGTTTGTCTATGTCTTGGTATACTTTTTCTTATATTTATTATTTACGTTTAAAAGTCAAAAAAAAAAAACGGCTACAAGCCGTTTTTGAATCATTACTTTTTAAGATTATCAATACCGTCTTTTACTGCGTCAACAGCGTCTTCGGTTTTGTCTTTTACAGCATCTGCTGCATCAACAAACTTATCTTTGGCTTTACCAAAGAGGTTTTGTACTTTTCCTTCTGCTTCGCGACCTTTGTCACCGGTAACCTTGCCTTCAACTTCTTTTGCTTTACCAGCAACCTTGTCCTTAGCATTATCAAACTTTTCTTCAACTGACATAAGATGATCTCCTTGAGGTTTATTTGATGTTACAATTACATTTTACCGTAAGTGTCCTAAATTGTAAACGATTTCACCTTGAATAAATTACTTTCGTTATATTGAGATGCATCAATATTTTTCAAATCGTACAAAAAAAACGGTTCGTTGTAATCGCTTACAACGAACCTATTATGTCTTCTTTCAGGGAGAAATTGACATTTTAACCAGCAGCGCAGATTATAATACAGGACGGTAGGATATAATACTGCTGGTCGATAACAATGTATACTAACACATTGCTCTTTCATTCTATCAACCTTTTGTATATAAGACGTCAATATTTTGTTTTGATTCTGCAAAGAAAGCATAAAAAAACCTAACAGGGAAGATAATGGACGTTAAAAAACCTGTTAGGCTGGCAATGCTTGGTAACATTACTTTTTTAGTATATAACACAACATCATATTAGGATTAAAATATGTTAGGTTTCCTACTATGATTTCTATTTTTCAACCAACATTCCATAGCTAATATTTTTTTATAAAAAGCCCTACACGACTAAATATTATCTACTTAATTAGTTTTTCCATCAAGGTACTTCCAATTAACACAGTAATTAAGACTATAAATATTGATTTACCTAAATCAAGGCTTAACCATTCTGTCGCAAGTAGTGTGACTGCTGTTAAGATTCCCACATAAATTCCGATGATATGTTTTCGTTTCATTTCAACCCTCCAATAGCAGTAATTATACTACTAAGAATACGTTAGATCGATTAAAAATTTGGAAAGAAAAGAACACAAAGAGGACGAAATAACGTTGGACTTTTTATCCGCAAGTCCCTCAAAATGTCCCCAGAAAGCAAAAAACAACGTCTAAATTAGACGTTGTTTTTTGTTGATATAAAACGCTGTAACCCTTGTTGCTCTAAAAGTGAGCCTTTACTTTATAAATTGGTTGTCCCTTTGCCATGAACTTCTGTTCATACTCGGTTTCAACATTTCCCATCACTTTATCAGGGTCAGCGTGCAAATCAAGTGTATAATCTTCTGCAGACCAACGCATGCCATAGGTCATAAAGCTAACTAATGAATACTCAAATAAATGACGATTATCTGTTTTGAATTCAACTTCACCCTGATCAGGCAAAACCGCTTCGTATGATTGTAAAAATGAACGATACGTCAAACGTCGTGCCTCATGACGCTTTTTGGGCCATGGATCAGAAAAATTCAAATAAACTTTATCGATTTCAGACTTTTCAAAATAAGTTTCGACACCATTCCCATTACCGTATATATAACGCAAATTTGGCAATTTTCCAACTTGATCAAAGCTCTTTCGAGCAGCAATTGCAATCGCGGTCTCTTGTATCTCCATACCAATATAATTGATTTCTGGATGCGCTAAAGCCATCCCTAAGATAAATTGACCTTTTCCAGAACCAATTTCTACATGAATTGGTTGCTCTTGGTCAAACAATTTTTGCCATTGACCGATTTGATCTGTCGCTCTGTCTTGATCAATCACAATATCTGAGTGATTAGTTAACCATTCGTTAGCCCAAGGTTTCGCACGTAAATGCATGTTTTCTCTCCATTATTTTTTATTTTTGTGACTATTTTTTGGAATATAAAATTTTAGCATGATGAATTCAACTATCAACATAGTCACTAAAATCACTGGTGTCTCATTCAGTGGTCGGATAAATAATACAATGACAAACATCATCAAAATAACTGGTATCGCAACAATCATTTGTACTCTAGCAAAAGATTTTAATCTTTCTACTTTTGAAATAGGTATCAATCTTGTCCACAAGTTTTTTTGCGTATCATCATATAGTGGTAACATTTGAAACGTGATTAAATACAATACTGCAGCAGCAATAATCATAATTAACCATAACGGTGCCGACTTCAATGCAATAACTAGCACAACTCCAACTAAAAATAACCGTATAATTAGGGGCAATATTTCCGTGTCTCTGGCTAATCGTGTCAAAAATAGTTGAAATAGACTTCCTTGTCCTTTAGTCAATCGCTTCAGCAAAGAATCCAAATAACGACGACGTTTAATTGTCTTTGGCTGATGTGGCACTTCAGCAAATAACGCAAAAAAATGTAACGTTCGCTGCTGCTGAACTTGTGCCTGAGACGTTGCCCTCAACCAATCAATTGCAAATAATTGTGATTTGCTTTCAGTCACTGCAAAATATCGCACAACTATTCCTGCAAATAGTAACCAAATAATTACCATAACATTCGATTGATCCGTCGACAAACCAATGATAAAAGCTAACAAGGTGCCCGGTACTAAAAACCTGAACAATATTTTTTCAGCAATGGCATCCGGCTCAAAAATAGCGATTGTCAACCGACGAGATTTCAAAAAAAGCTTATCCCGCTCGTACATCAATAACAACATCTTGTAACTAATCACAAAGATAATCAAAAAAAATAGTCGTGACCAATTATCAACATCCATTCGCCACAATATCGGCGCAATCACAGCGATAAATATCATTTGCCAAACTGATGCATAGAATGCGCTCAATCGCATAGCCATAGCCAAATAAGATTTAATAATATCATGATCATTCGCAAACAAATAAAGACGATCGGCAGGTTTAAAATAAGTAACAAGGTTACCAAATTGCAAGCCAACTAGCAACCATACAATGCTTATTGCCTGCCACCAAATTGAATGCCAATAGGTCACAGACTGATGTGCTGTAAGCAGATCACGATAGCCTAGTATACCAGCACCTAAAGCAATCATCAAAAAGAGAATGAAATGATCATTAAACAATAAACGTAGATATCTAACATTTGTTTTCTGCGCACGCCGTAATCGTTCCTGAAACAAACTATCAACTTTCATCGGCTAGCTCCCGCTGGACAAGGTCAAAAAAATCATCCAACTGATCCAACTGCAACTGGTTTTCCTCAGCCAAAGCTTGTGGTGTCCCTATGAATCGTGACTTACCATCATGCAATACTACAAATTGGTCTACAAATTCAGCGGCCGAGGCTAATAAATGCGTCGTCATCAAAACACTGTTTCCTTTGTTAGCTTGCTCATGAATCAATTTGACGACATCTTTTTGTGCAACCGTGTCTAAACCTAAAAAAGGTTCATCGATAATAATTAGCGGCGCATCTAGCATAAAGGCGGATATCAACATGACTTTCTGTCGCATCCCTTTTGAAAAATGAACTGGCAACCAGTGTAGCTTATCATCTAATCGGAAGCGTTTCAATAACTGTTCCGCACGCTGCCAAGCAATTTCATCATCAATGTTATGAGCAGCCAGCATCAAATGTAAATGTTCGCCCAATGTCAATTCATCATACAAAATGGGTTGTTCTGGAATATAAGCAATTTGTGATTTAAAGCCAGTTGGATCTTGAACCAAATTAATCCCATTCAACTCAATTGTGCCCATTTGCGGTTGAAGCTCGCCGATAATGTGGTTGATTGTCGTTGATTTACCAGCGCCATTTAAACCAATTAATGCCACAATGTTACCATCAGGCACATCAAAGGTGACATTTTTTAAAACGTTATTACCGGCATAACCACCAGATAGATTGTTAATTTTAAGTCCCATAGCTTCTATTATAACAGGCACCAGTCAATATTTGATATAATAAAGTCAGTAAATTGAAATGGAGCAAGATAAATGGATATTTTTGACAAAATTATAGCAGGTGAAATCCCAAGTTACAAAGTTTATGAAGATGAAGACGTTTTAGCGTTTCTTGACATCTCTCAAGTGACACCCGGTCATACATTACTTGTGCCAAAAGCTGATGTGGTTGATATTTTTGATTACACAGATGACATTGCCAAAAAAGTATTGTTGAAATTACCAGTTATCGCTGCCGCAGTAAAAGCAAGCAATCCTGACATTACTGGCATCAATATACAGTCCAATAACGGTGTTTCTGCTGGTCAAACCGTTCGCCATTCTCACTGGCACATCATTCCAAGATTTGATAATGATAACTTAAACAGCAAACTAGCACCAACAATTGACAACAGCGCAGAATTTTCACCAGAACGTTATCAAAAAATTGCGGACAGTATCGCTGCCCAATTTTAGAAATGCAGTAACTAACCATGGAGGTCAATATGAAGCTGTTTAATCAATTAAAGTCGTTAATAGCTGATCTCAAAGAGATTTCAGCTTTATTGAAACAACTCCAACAACAGCAAGCAACTTTAACTGAGCAATTGAAGCATGTTCAAAATGTTGGTGAGGAAGTTCAAATAGATATTGAAAAAATGAATTTCAAAAATCAGCCACATCTTGATCGTATCGCCAAAAGCCAACAACACATTGACCATGAGTTGTCTAAATATAGAGCGCGATAGTTCATTTTATGGTAGAATATTTAGTATTGTATTTAGAAAAGGAAAATAATCACTCATGAGAAAGTTTATTTGGGGATTGCTCGTTGTCATTTTCGTCGGCGGGCTTATCTTCCTAGGGTTTAATTCATCCAAAACGTTGGTCACAACTAACGTCGGAAAGATCACACAAAAAGAATTCTACAATGACTTTAAAAAGTCATCAGCTGGTCAGCAAGAATTCGCTAATATGGTCATCAATAAAGTGTTGGCAGCCAAATATGGCAACAAAGTTTCAAAAAGCGATGTTCAAACTGCGTATGATACTCAAAAAGCACAGTACGGCTCGTCATTTAAAACAGTTCTGGCATCAAATAATTTGACCGAAGATCAATTTAAAACAAATGTGAAAAATAATTTGATTATGAACGCCGCTATCAAAGCTAACTATAAAGTCACCCAAAAACAGTTGAAAAAAGCTTATGCTAGTTATCATCAAAGTACAACCATTTCGATGATTACCGCTAAGGATGAAGCTTCTGCTAAAGAAGCTATTGCAGCCTTAAAAAATGGTGACAAGTGGGCAACGGTCTATAAAAAATACTCAACTGATACCACATATGCTTCATCAAATGGTCAATTACCAGCATTTGATTCAACAAGTTCAACAGTGGATTCTGCCGTTCAAACCGCAGCATTCAAATTATCAAAGGTTGGCGATTATTCAACAGACCCTGTAACAGGTAGTTCTAGTGGCTACTACGTGATTCAATTAGACAAAACAACCACAAAACCTGCAATGAGCAAAGTTCGTAGTAAGTTGTCAAATAAGATTGTCAGTGACTTCATCAGTGATTCAAGTAACACGACAGAAATTCAATCCATTATTGGTAAAATTTTGCGCAAAAACGACGTCAATGTGAAAGACACTGATTTGAAGAATTCATTGAGCAGTTATCTCACGGCCGGCATCTCTTCAAGTTCTTCAAGTTCTTCAAGTTCTTCAAGTTCTTCAAGTTCTTCAAAGTAAACATAAAAAGAGCGATTCCAATGGGATCGCTCTTTTTATGTTTACCGTCACAAAGTTGTTTGGTCACGGCTTTCGGGTTTATAGAACTTGCGATTATCTAAACCAAAAACTCTATCTGAAAAGGAACCTTCAGCCGTCTTTTCCAATACCCCAGTCATCATCTGAATACCAGCATCAAGCTCGTCTAATTGATGTAAAACTTCTGCCTCCATAACGACTGGTCTAACTGGTGATCCATATTCTAGGATACCATGGTGTGATAGTACCACATGGCGCAATAATATCAAATCCTCATCCTGCAAATCAAACTTTAATTCTTGCGCTGCCAACACAATTTGTTCATCAATCAATGTAATGTGCCCAATTAAATTACCTGACAAAGTGTATTGTGTCGCAACTGGCCCAGATAATTCAATCGTTTTCCCTAAATCATGCAACAAAGCCCCCGCAATCAGCAATTCTTGATTTAACTGAGGATATTGTTTCGAGACACTTTGAGCTAACTTTGCAATAGATAATGAGTGAAATGCCAAACCACCAGCAAATGCATGATGATTTGATTTGGCAGCTGGATAACGTAAAAATGCGTCATGATATTGTGTAAATAAGCGACGTACTAAACGATTCCATGTCGGATTAACAATCAACAGAATATAGTCATTTAAGGCATCATTCATGTCTGATTCTTTAATTGGTGCATGAACCATGAAGTCAGACGGATTTTCAGGTTCACCAGAGTCAGTTAGACGAACACTGGTAATTTGGACTTGTGGCTGATCATGATATGAACCACGCACACCCTGCAATTTTACAATTTTACCAGGAATAAGGCGAGCTATCTGATCCTCGGTAGCATCCCATAAATTTCCTGGTAAATCACCGGACCTATCAGAAAACACTAACCCAATATATGTTTTTCCATTTTTGGTCAACCGTACATCCGCACTTTTAATCAATGCAAAACTATCAACATGCTCTGAATCTTGATAATTTGCTAATAATTTAGTCATATTCTGCCCTCACAGGTTAATTTACTTCAATTCTATCACATTTTGAAAATCATCGGTTTCAACTCGAGTTGTCCAATAAATAATTTGTTGTTTATCTGACACTCGGGCTAAAATATTAAGTACAACAGCACGCCTCTCCGGGTCAAAATTGACAAAACCATCATCAATTAACATAGGAAAACTAATGACATCGGCAACGACGCGAGCCAATGCAAGACGCATCGCAACGTAAAGCTGTTCCTGAGTACCAGTAGATAATGAGATCACGTTGAATGACTCATTATTTTCAGTCGTAATAATGATTTCGTCTTTTTCAAAATTAATGTGACGGTAACGTCCTATAGTTAATTGATTAAAATAATCTGTCGCAAATTCAATCATTTTTGGAAATCTATTTTGTGAAGCAGCATGTAAAGCATTATAAATCCAACGATTTGCTAATTTTTGAGCCAAATAATCACTAAATTGATCAAGAAGCTCAGTTTTTTGGTCTGCAACAGTTTGTTGCATTATCATGAATTGATCATCACTAACTCTCTGCATCTGTTTTGCTTGAATACGCGCTAATTTTGCTAGTTCTTCAGCAAAGCGCTGTTTTAAATGTGCAAGATTAGTTTGTTCAATTTGCAATGTGTTTGACAGCGCTTGCTCATTCTTAAACGTTAAAAGCTGTTCCTGATCATAAGCGGATATTTGCTGAACGATTGCTTGATAACGGTGATTATTTGCCATTTGCTCGTGATAAGCAACAGCCAAATTTTGCAAATCCGTTAATTTTTCAACCTCATATTTCTTGAAAATTCTCTGTAAATCAAACATTTTTTGTTTTAATGAGATACTCGAGGCGTCAATCATATTGCTTAGCTGTGATTGTTGTTGCTGCCAAAGAGCCTTTTTGTTGCTTTCGAGTAAATCACGATTTTGAGTAATTTGTGACAGTTGATCCACTGACTCTTGAACCGACTGCAATAATATCTCCACATTTAAGTCGCTAGCTAAGGACTGTATTGCTTTATTAACGTGATTCATTTGTAATTCAATTTTTTGATTAATAGCTTTTAAAGATTGGTCACGTTTTAGGTACTGTTCAATGCTTGGCTGTACAGAACGTATTTGTGTCTCATTTAAAGGATAGTACTGCTTTTTAATCTCATTCGTCACATGATTGGCGTGTGCTGCATACCTGATAATAAAAATGACAATTGCTACTAAAAACAAGAGCCATAGCCAAATGGGTGTCACTATCGTATAAGTTATTACGGCCAACAAAAATGTTGCACTGATCAAACCGATCAATCGAATTTTATAGTTTGACAGATGATGGTCATCATTTATTGACAATAGTTCTGGCACTTGATTACTTGCAAACTGCGCTTGAGTCGCTTTTTGTTGTGTCAGTAATTCATCGCGTTGTTGCTGATCACTCAATAATTGGCTGACCATCATTTTTAATGTCATCAACCGTTTATTGCTGTCTTCAATTTCGATTACAAATTCTGGTTGTAATTTTAAATGATCCATCTCTTGCTCTTGACGACGAATATTGCCCACCAAAAGATCAATTTCAACTTGTAATTGCTCAGCATGTTGTAAATCTACCTCTGAGACTGAACGAACATGTTTTTTGTCAATTTGTTGCGCTTCAGTAAAAATCTGATATTGACGTTGCAATTGTGTTAAATGATTGATGGCTTCTTGCGATTTATCTATTTTTTCTTTTAAAGTGGCAACTGATTTCGTCAATTCTGAAACAGTCTGTTGATCATCTAAAAATATTTGTAACGCTTCAGATTGCTTTGACAGTTTGCTTTCACTTGATTCGTATGCACGGACCGCTTGATTAAGTGGCCGTTTCCCAGTAGATCGTTGCGCAAATAAATTTTCCGCTTGCTTATCAAAGTTTATTGCGGCCTCCAGCCATTTCGTGCTACCAACTGCGCCAAGATTTAATAATAATTTTTGTAAATCGGACGCACTAATTTGTTTAATTTGAGCCAAATCCTGCTCACTAAAATTAAAAATATCATCAAAAGATTGCTTTGTTAATGGTGATAAATTATTGTTTAGCCACTCCTCTGGATTAGTTAGCTCGTGCTGGTCTGCGAGCCGAGTTATAGTCAAAGTGCTTTGCGTTCGACCAAATCGTGCGATACAAAAATCACCATCCGCAGTCTCGACCACTAAATCGCCACCGTATCGGCTGCCATCTCGGGGGTCATAAATATTATTGGATTGTTTTTTGCTAGGAAAACCAAATAAAATCCCAACAATAAATGCACGTAAGGTTGATTTACCGGACTCATTCTGACCAACAATTATCTGAAATTGTGTATCAAAATCAAACGCAACCTGAGACCACTTGCCAAAACCACTGATATGAACTTGTTTAATTTTCATGTGAGCGTCGCCTTTCGCTAATTAATTCTGTCATTCGTTGACGCAACAACTGCTTACCAGCAGATGTCGTAAAATAATCACGCACAAAAAAAGGCACTTGATTTGGCAAATAATCATTCACTTCAAATGAAGACATCAGTTGCACAAGCGATTCTTCCCAAAACTGCTGGTCAATTGTATCACTAATTTGTGCTGATTCATAATCGTCAATCAAATTTAGACGAACAATCCACACGTTTGGTGCCATATTAGCACGCAAGCCTTCTAGGGCTAAACCACTAGCGATACGCGAGGTAAATTCCGGATGACTTTTTTGAGAAACATTGATTGTCCAAAATCCGACTTCATCATCACACAATTTTTGGGCACGCTGAATCAAATCCAATTCATCTACAACATCATTAAATGTCACTTCATGCCAAACGACAGGTGCCACGTCAACAAATGTAGGCACCAAACGACCAGTCTCATCACTAACCAAATAATACCCTTTTGACCCAGTTTCAGTGAGATTCAATCCTTGCAAATTTCCTGAATAACCAACAAAGGGCCGCTGATTCAGTGTTTGTCGCTTATGAATATGACCCAGTGCCCAGTAGTCATAGTTTTTAGATAATAAATCACCAACAGAAAACGGTGCATACGGCGAACCATCCGCACCGACAGAACCATGATACATCCCAATTTGATAATCAAATTGATGATTTTTTTGAGGAAAATCATCAATAATACGAGTAGCCTGTCGCTGTGTCTGATAACTAAAACCAGTAATAGCAACATGTTGACCGCTTTTTACTGTTAGTGATTTGGTTTCAACCTGCTGTGAGAACACAATGACATTAGCTGGCCAAGGTAAATGTTGTCGTCGATCTGCTTCAAAATCATGATTACCAAAACTCAAATAAACCGGTATTTTTGCTGCTAGCAACCGATTAAACTGTTGATTCACAATACTTTGAATATGCGCACTATTTTCCGCAGCATTGTACAAATCACCCGGAAACAAGACAAAGTCTACAGATTCAGTAATTGCACCATCAATCAACCTAATAAAAGCAGTGATAGTTGCCTCATGAACCATCTGTTTTAACGCTTCAGGTAACTGCCCTTCTAAACCAGAAAACGGATTACCTAAATGTACATCCCCTGCATGAATAAATTTCATTGTAACTCCTAAGCGAATATTTGTTCGTATGATTAGTATACCGAAATTTCAAAATGACTTCAATAAAAAAACGCTCGTCTGAGCGCTTTTGATTTTTAATGTTTGAAATGTCGTGTTCCACTAAAGACTAAGGCAATGCCTAACTCATTGGCTTTGTCGATTGAATCTTGATCTTTGATCGATCCCCCTGGTTCAACAATTGCTTTAATCCCATGTTCAGCAGCATATTGCACCGAATCATTCATCGGGAAAAAGGCATCGGATGCTAATACGGCATCGCTAAGATCTGACTTGTTAGCAGCCTTTTGAATTGAATAAACGACAGAATCAATACGATTTGGCTGTCCTGCGCCAACACCCAAAGTTTGACCATCTCTGGCAACAACTATTGCGTTAGACTTGACATGCTTAACAACTTTTTGCGCAAAAATCATTGCCTTTAACTGCTCCTCTGTCGGTACAACTTGTGATACTACCTTGAACGAATCCGCTGACTCTTCCACCAAATCGCGTTCTTGAACGACTGCACCACCAAGTACAGAGGTAACTTCAAGCGCTTGCGGAATTGCAGTAGTAAATGGCAACGTCAGCAAACGTAAGTTTTTCTTAGCAGACAAAATTTCAAAAGCCTCTGGTGTAAAGCTTGGCGCAATGATAATTTCCAAAAATATCTTGTGCATTTTTTCAGCAGTTGCGGCATTAACTTCTCGATTTAATGCAACGATTCCACCAAAAATTGAAATATCGTCGGCAGCAAAAGCCTTATCCCATGCTACTTCAACTGTTTCACCCTGACCAATGCCTGCTGGATTCATATGTTTAACTGTCACCACAGTTGTTTCATCAAACTCTGCAATAATGCGCAATGCAGCGTCCGCATCACGAATGTTGTTATATGACAATTGCTTCCCATGCAATATTTCCGCATTGAGCACTGAATATGCCTCAGGCAAGGCAGTCCGATAGGCTGCGGCAGATTGATGGGGATTTTCACCGTAACGCATATCATCAAATTTTTCAAATGGTAGTGTCAGGTTTACAGGAAATTCTGTTTCTGTCAAATAATCAGCAATTAAAGCATCGTATGACGCCGTATGTTGAAATACCTTGGCAGCTAAGTTGCGACGGAAGGTTTTGTCAACCGAGCCGGACTTTAATTTATCAATAACAACATCGTAATCTGCTGGATCAACAATTGGCAACACAGCGGCAAAATTTTTTGCAGCTGAACGTAGCATCGATGGTCCACCAATATCAATGTTTTCAATAGCTTCTGCTTCTGTGACGCCATCTTTTTGAATTGTTGATTTGAATGGATATAAATTCACAACCACAATGTCAATTGGCGTAATATCGTATTCTGCCAATTTAGCCATATGTTCTGGCAAATCACGACGTGCTAGTAAACCAGCGTGTACACGTGGATGCAACGTCTTGACACGTCCATCTAACATCTCCGGAAACTCTGTGACTTCGTCAATTGCCAATACTTCCAAGCCAGCTTCCGCCAACACTTTATGTGTCCCACCCGTTGACACTAACTCATAACCTAATTCTACTAAACTTTTAGCAAATGGTACCAAACCATTTTTATCAGAAACACTTAATAATGCACGGGTCATTTTAAAAATACTCCTTCTTTTAATAACTTTTCTAGTGTGTTCGGGTATAAAACGTGCTCCACATGATGGATACGCGTTTCCAATTGTTCAAGTGTATCGTCTTTTTTAATTGGCACCGCTTCTTGCGCAATAATTTCGCCAGTATCAATGCCATTGTCAACAAAATGCACTGTGACACCAGTTTTATTGACACCTGCTTCAAACGCGTCCAAAATACTGTGCCGTCCGGGAAAACTAGGCAGCATCGCTGGGTGCAAATTGATGATTTTACCCAAATAACGATTGATTAATAATGGTGTCAAAATGCGCATGTAACCTGCCAGTAAAATACCATCAACTCGATCTGATTCCAACTGCGCAATAATCGCTTGTTCAGCAGCTGTTTTGTCAAGATAGCGACTGTAAATAATTGTCGTTGCTGGCACGCCAAATACTTTTGCTAAGTTGAGCACACCAGCTTTGGAATGATCCACCACTAATCTGACAATTTCAGCATTCAGATTTCGTTGTATAATGGCATCATTTAATGCTTGAAAGTTTGTGCCAGTACCAGAGGCAAACACTGCTAATCGTACTTTTTTTACCATGGTGCCACTCCTGTGAACACCACAGCTTCTTTTTGACGGTCAGTGATTTTACCTAATAGATAAGCAGGTTGTTCATTTTCAGTCAACATCGTCATGGCATCCGCTAATTGACTAGGCCTGACTACCAATACTAACCCTAAGCCGTTGTTAAAGGTCAATAGCATATCGGATAGAGAAACATTGCCACGTTTTTGTAAATCATCAAAAATTGGCAGTATGGGCCACGATCCCCAACTAATTTCAGCTGATAGATGTTTTGGTAAGGCGCGGGGCAAATTTTCAACTAACCCACCACCTGTGATATGCGCCATTGATTGTACAAGACCTGCTTGAACTAACGGCCATACCGATTTGGCATATAATGCTGTTGGCGTCAGCAAAGTCGTTTGCAATTGCTCATCAAGCTGTTGAAAGGCTGATTCATTATCAATATGATAAATGTGGCGAACTAATGAGTAGCCATTTGAATGAATGCCTGACGATGGCAAACCGATTAAAACATCATCTACATCAACATTTTCTGATTTCAATAACTGATCCCGCTCTGCTATACCAACAGCAAATGAAGCTAGATCGTAGTGATTTTTAGCATACAATCCGGGCAATTCAGCACTTTCGCCACCAATAAGAGCCATACCAGATTCTTTGGCTGCATGTGCTATGCCTTGTACGATTTCAGCGACCACTTCCGGTCGCATTTTATCAACTGCTAAATAGTCCAACATGAATGCCGGTTTGGCCCCTTGAGCTAAAATATCGTTAGCCACCATACCAACTAAATCTTGTCCAATGGTGTCGTGCTTATTCGCTGCAATCGCCAACAATAACTTTGTTCCGACACCATCTGCGCCGGAAATGAGTACTGGATCTTTGTAGTTTGTCCCAAGTGCATAAGCTGCACCAAAACCGCCAATACCACCCAAAACATTATCGTTATATGTTTTAGCGACTTCATCTTGCATTAAATTAACAGCTTCTTCACCAGCTTTGATATCAACGCCAGCCTTCTGATAGGCATTTTCGTTGGTCATCTTTCTCCTCCCATAATTGGTTGTGCGTCAAGGTGAACAGTTCCATCTGCCAAAATATCTTGATTACGCAAAGATCTGACTTGATGTGGATGATAAGTTGAGGTTGGCTCTGGTGCAAAATCAACCTCATGGCGTGCCTCAAAAGCCGCTAATCCAGCTTGATAGTCATATATTGGGCTAGGATAATGTCCATCAAAATACGCTGTGGTCAACCCTGTCCCCTCACCATAGTATGGCAAGTTAATCGCTGATACCAACCCATCTACCGACAAAAATCCTAAAGAATCGGCTTCTATCATCTTGGTCATTTCAGCCAATGAATGGTTCGCGCCCATTAATTCTTTAGTGGTTTGCATATCAATACCATAAAAAGAGGGGAATTTGAAAATTGGGCTCGCAATGCGCACATGAACCGACTTAGCGCCTGCCTCTTTAAGCATGCGAACGATGAACATTGATGTCGTGCCACGAACGATTGAATCATCAACCAAAACAACATTTTGTCCGCGAACAACATCACGAACCGCACTTAATTTCATACGTACCGCGCGCTCACGTTTATCTTGTGTTGGCTCAATAAATGTTCGAGCAATATATTGATTTTTTACCAAACCCATTTCGTTTGGTAGGCCAGTAGCTTCTGCAAAACCAGCTGCCGCGCTCAAACTTGAGTTGGGAACACCGACCACAATGTCGGCATCCTTCACAGGCTGTTCAGCTGCCAAAGCTGCTCCCATACGCTTGCGGGCTTGATGAACATTGACACCATATATTGATGAATCAGGTCGAGCAAAATAAATATATTCCATCGCATCGATATTTAACGTCGTCTTATCAGTATAATGGTCAATCGTGAGTCCGCTATCATCAATAATCAGCAGTTCGCCAGGTTGTACATCTCGCAAAAATTTAGCGCCAACAACGTCTAATGCTGCAGTTTCAGAAGTCACAATGTATTGGCCATCCGGCATTTGACCAACCACAAAAGGTCGAAAAGCATGGGGGTCAAGCGCCGCGTATAATCCGTGCGGGGTTAGCAGCAAATAGGCAAATCCCCCGCGGAGAACATTGAGTGAAGCTTTAAGTTTGTCAACAAATGTTGACGCTTTGGAACGACGAATCAAATGCAATAAAATTTCTGAATCAGCCGATGACTGAAAAATAGCACCTTCCTCTTCGAGCTTTTCGCGCAATGTCAAGGCATTAGTCAAGTTACCATTGTGTGCAAGTGAAATTTGCATATCATGAAAATTGACCATGAGTGGTTGTATATTTTCTATACCGTGAGAACCGGCAGTCGCATAACGAACGTGTCCAATTGCACTGTTTCCTTGTAGGGCATCTATTCTACTTGGATCTCGAAAGACGTCACTTAATAAGCCAAGTCCTCTTTCCTGCCACAAATGGCCCTCTCGATTAGAGACAATTCCTGCCCCCTCTTGCCCACGATGTTGCAATGCATGTAAACCATAATACGTGAGTTGTGCAGCATCACTACGCCCCCAAACACCAAAAATACCACACTCTTCATTGAGGCTTCGAACATTGACGCGCGATTGCTCAGCGACTGGCGTCTTATTGGCCTGTGTATTAATACCTGTCATTATCCTTTTAATCGCCATGAAATGCTCTCCTGATAGATGGTTTGGGTCTCTTGTCGTGATAACTGCAATAATTGGTCACTTGATTGAATCGTCATTTGATCCTCAGCAGATACCTCACCAATTTTTTTAGCTGAATCACCGGCAAGTGCTTCAAAAGCTTCGCGATTTTGAGGCGCTACGGATACAATGAAACGACTTGGGGTTTCAGCAAATAAAAACTCTGCAGTCATGTCAATAACAACATTGAAACTGAATTGACCCGCAAAAGCGCTCTCCAACAAACCGACAATTAAGCCGCCTTCTGACAAATCGTGCACGCTAGCTAATAAAGACTGATCCGTTGCTGCTAATATCAGCTTCTGATTGGTAATTTCATCATGATCATTAAGGTCAAAAAGTTGCCCATCAATATCACCAGCTTGCATTTTTTGAATTTCAGTACCGTTGAAACTGGCGTTCGTTTCTCCGATGATATAAATGCTGTCGCCGACATTTTGAAATCCAATCCGTGTCGCTTTTGACACATCAGTTAGCAGACCAACCATACCAATCATTGGTGTCGGATAGATGGCTTGACCATCCGTTTCATTATAAAGTGATACGTTACCAGAAATAATTGGTGTATTGAGTTGTTTTGCAAGGTCATTAATGCCGTCAACTGCTTGAGATAATTCGTAATATACTTCCGGATTATCCGGTGAACCAAAATTCAATCCGTCTGTGATGCCAATTGGCGTTGCCCCAGTAGCAACGATATTACGAGCTGCCTCGGCCACAGCCATTTTGGCGCCTACTTTAGGATTTAAGTACAAATATCGTGCATTCACATCAGTCGTCATTGCTAATGCCTTCTTAGTCCCACGAATTCTAACTAAAGCCGCATCACCACCAGGTTTAATGACCGTATCAGCACGAACTTGGGAATCAAAATGACGGAACAAATTACTCTTTGAAGCAATCGTCGGTTGACCGACTAAATCAAGGACTGTTTGCTTTAAATCAGTTACATCTGGTACGAATTGATCTGCTTTCAAAATAGCCAAACGTTTAGGCGCCACCATTGGCAAATCTTGTTTAGGGGCATGCGTCAAAAAGTCAACGGGCACATCAGCCACTACTTGATCATTGAATCGCAAACGATAGCGTCCATCATCAGTCACATGTCCGATAATAACGGCATCCAAGTTGGCTTTTTTGAACAAATCCAATATAACTTGCTCTTCCCCTTTTTTAACAACAAATAACATGCGTTCTTGGGATTCAGACAACATCAGTTCATATGGTGTCATCGCTGTTTCACGCTGTGGCACTTGATTTAAGTCTAAATCAATTCCCATACCAGCTTTTGAGGCCATTTCTGAACTCGAAGATAACAACCCAGCGGCACCCATATCCTGTATACCAACAATAATATCTGAATGGTCGCGAACCGCTTGCAAAGTGGCGTCCATCACTAACTTTTCTAGGAATGGATCGCCAACCTGAACAGCAGAACGATCAGACTCATGTTCGGTTGAAAATTCGGCCGATGCAAATGATGCCCCGTTGATACCGTCACGTCCTGTTTTGGCACCTACGTAAATAATTGAATTGCCAACACCCTTTGCTTGACCGACTTGCATACCTTTTTGATCCATCAGTCCAACGGCCATGACATTAACCAATGGATTCCCGGCATAAACAGGATCAAAACCAATTTCACCACCAACTGTGGGAATCCCAATCGCATTACCGTAACCAGCAATACCAGCAATCACGCCATCAACAATGTGGCGAGTATGAGCGTTATCAAGTTCGCCAAAACGTAGCGAATCTAGTACTGCAATAGGCTGCGCACCCATTGAAAAAATATCGCGTAGAATACCACCAACACCAGTTGCCGCGCCTTCATAAGGCTCAACAAATGATGGATGATTATGACTCTCGGCCTTGAATACTACTGCTTGATTATCACCGATATCCAATATGCCGGCGCCTTCACCCGGTCCCTGCAAAACACGTTCATTTGTTGACCAAAAATGTCGTAAAATTGGCTTGGATTTTTTGTAAGAAACATGTTCTGACCACATGCCAGAGAAAATGCCTGTTTCAGTGTAATTGGGTAAGCGATCAAGCGTGTCAACAATAAGTTGATACTCTGCATCAGTCAAACCCCATTGCTGATAAATTTTACTATCACGGACCATTTCGGGTGTTATTTCATTATCACTATGCATGTCCTAATCTCCCGCTATTATCTCTGACAAAATGCTTTTGAAAAATGGTTGTCCATCAACATTGCCTGTTACTGGGTCTACTGCGCGTTCTGGATGTGGCATCATGCCAAAGACATTGCCCCGTTCATTCATAATGCCAGCGATGTCATGTGCCGAACCATTAGGATTTTGAGCATAACGGAAAACAATTTGATGATTATCTTCCAGTTGTGCTAATGTTGCGTCATCAGCATAATAATTACCTTCACCGTGAGCAATTGGAATCATAATTGATTCTGTTTCATAGGCATTTGTGAACGCCGTATTTGGATTTTCAATCAACAGCTCAACATCTTCACAAATAAAACCTGGTACCTTGTTGACTTGCAGTTGACCAGGCAACAAACCAGCTTCAGTCAAAATTTGGAACCCGTTGCAGACACCCACCACTAACTTACCATCGTTAGCAGCCTGAATAACGGCCGCCATTATTGGCGAAAACTTTGCAATAGCGCCAGTTCTCAAATAGTCACCATAGGCAAATCCACCTGGTAAAAAGACGGCATCAAAGCCATTAAGGTCGTTATTGTCAGCTGAGATAATTTCGGCATCAATACCAAAATCTTGCAAAGCATATAACATATCAAAATCGCAATTTGATCCTGGAAATCTAATCACTGCTGCTCTCATAGGATTGCCTCATCTTCATTGACGATAGATAAATCAAAGCGGTAAGTCTCTGTATTTTGATTAATCAAAAGTGAATCGGTAAAACTTTTCACTTCAGCATTGGCTGCTTCAACATCACGTGCATCTAATTTCACTTCGAAGTACTTACCTTGTGATACTTGTGAAATACCAGTGTAATCCAGTCGAGTCAGAGCTGATTTGATAACTTCCCCTTGTGGATCAAGAATAGATGGCTTATAGGTAACATAAATTTTGGCTAAGTACATATTTATTTCTCCAATTTTTCTAAACGCTTCAACACTTCGCGATAACCAACAGTCAAATCACCTTTGTTTTGTCGGAATATATCTTTATCAAGAGATTGACCACTGGTTTTGTCAACCAATCGCATATTATCTGGTGACAGTTCATCGGCGAGAATCATATCACCGTCAGTTCGTCGACCAAATTCAAGTTTGAAATCAATTAACTCAATGTTAATTTCCGCAAATCGACGTCTCAATATGTCGTTGATTTTAGCGCTCTTCAAGCGAAGCGACTTAATTTCTTCCGCCGTTGCGTAGTGCAAAGCAATGAGTTGTGAATCATTGATAAATGGATCATCCAAAGCATCTGATTTAAAGTAAAATTCTTGGACAATTGGTGTCAACTCAGTCATACTCGCGACACCAAATCGACTGACGAAATGACCTGAAGCAAAATTTCTCACCACGACTTCAACGGGAATGATATCTAATTTTTCAACCAATTCATCCGTTTCTGAGATGTGCTTTAAATAATGCGTTGCAATGCCATGTTGTTGGAGGTGCTTGAATAAGAGATAGGAAATTTCACTATTAAGGCGCCCTTTATCAGAAATATTTTCATGTACTTTACCATTTAAAGCAGTTGCTTGATTTGTATCATGTAGCCACAAAATGTCTGCTTGATTTGTCCAATAAACAGATTTAGCTTTTCCTTGATACTTCAAATCACCACGTGTTATCGTTTGATTGTTATAGTCTGTTACGTTGTTCATGTTGTTTACCCCATGCGATTAATGCTTGCCCGTTTTCATCACCTAGCACCGTAATGTGTCCCATTTTACGATCTGCTTTGATCGTTGCCTTGCCGTAATCATGAAAATGCCATTCTGGATGATTTTTAAAATCGGCCTTTGCCTGCGTCAATTCATCACCTAATAAATTCAACATTGTTGCTGACTGCGTTAACGTAATCTCTGGCAGTGGCAATCCTACAACGCTTCGAATATGACCTTCGAATTGCGAAACATTAGCTGCTTCAATGGTAAAATGTCCTGAATTATGAGGACGCGGGGCCAACTCATTTACCCAAACTTCCTCATCGTTGACAAATAATTCAATACCCAAAATACCTCGCAAATTAATTTTTTCAGCAATTTTATGAGCAATTTCAATAATTTTTTTGCTGAGTGTACTAGAAATTTTAGCAGGAACAGTTGTGTACTTCAGAATATGATTGTGATGGACATTTTCAGCGATTGGCCATGTCGTAATGTGCCCATCACTGGAACGGGCAACCATGATACTGACTTCTTGTTTAAAATTGACAAGTGTTTCTAAGATTAGTCGACCACCAGGAAAATTATCAACTAATTGTGATGCTTCAAATGGTGTATTAAGTTGCCATTGACCATGCCCATCATAACCACCACTAACCGTTTTTAAAATTGAAGGCGTTGTTCCCGTTTTCAACTGTTCAGCCGACTCAATGATTTGAAATGAGGCGACTGGTACACCTGCTTCATCTCGAATAAACGTTTTTTCTGCTATACGGTCACTGGTAATTCTTAACAAATCTACCCCTTGTGGCAAAATTTTTGAGGCATACTTTTTCAAAACATCGCGATCAACGTTTTCAAATTCATAAGTTAGCACGTCACTGCGACTAGCTAGATTTTTGAGGGCACTAACATCGTCATAGCTTGCGATAATTTGATCATCTGCTACCTGACCAGCTGGCGATTGAGGTGTTGGATCGAGCACTATGACCGTATAGCCCATTGGTTTAGCAGCTAACGCCATCATACGCCCAAGTTGCCCACCACCAATGATACCAATGGTTGCTGGCGGTAAAATAATGTGCGTCATCTTAGCTCCTTTTCACTATCAATCGATTGTTGCGTTTGCGCTTGCCTAAAGTTAACCAAATTGGTCAATACTTCTTTATCTGATAATGCGATTATTTGAGCAGCCAAAATCGCGGCATTTTTCGCGCCAGCATTGCCAATTGCCACTGTTGCCACGGGAACACCTGCCGGCATTTGAACAATTGACAGCAATGAATCAAGACCGTTCAAAGCGTGTGATTTCATAGGAACACCAACAACAGGTAAGGTCGTGTTAGCAGCTAGCATCCCTGGTAAATGTGCAGCCCCGCCCGCACCAGCAATAATAACTTGAAAGTGGTTATTGCGCGCTTCCTCAGCAAAATTTTGTAGATGTACGGGCATACGGTGGGCCGAAATCACGTGTTTTTCGTAACTAATACCTAACTCTTTTAAAAGCATGACTGTTTGCTTCATGCTTTCCCAATCACTGGTTGACCCCATCACAACAGCTACTTGTGTCATTTTTTCTCCATTTCTTTTAGTTCCGCATCACTGATCATTCGTTTATGATACTAATTTAACAAAAAATTTAGCAGTTGTGTTCGTTTTAAAATAAGAATTTTCACACTTTATAGTTTATAGTTCGTCTTTAAGCGGATTTTTGCAGATTTTAATTTAAATAACCGAATGTTAGGTTTATGAGCGCTTTCAAAACAAGAATTTTGATCACAAAAAAAAGCGCTGAGCGCTTTTTTAATGTAACTATTAGTAATTTTCAAGATAAGAATCTGTTTCCCATTCAGAAACAAACTGACGATATGATGTGTATTCAATCTTCTTTGCTTCAATAAACTTATCAGCAATATGTTCTCCAATAGCTGAACGAACAACATCATCAGCCGCCAACTCACGAACTGCAGCCAACAGAGTATCTGGTAAGTCTGTAATGCCTGCCTTTTCCCGTTCGACCTCATCCATCAAATAAATATTTTTATCAACTGAGGCCAAAGGCTCTAATTCACGCTTGATCCCATCCAGTCCTGAAGCCAAAATGGCTGCCAATGCAGTATAAGGATTAGCTGTTGGGTCAACTGAACGTAGTTCCAAACGTGTTGAATTACCACGTGAGGCCGGAACTCGAACCATTGGTGAACGATTTGATGCTGACCATGCAACATAAACAGGTGCTTCGAATCCAGGTGTTAAGCGCTTGTATGAGTTAACTGTCGGGTTTGCAAGCGCTGTGAACGCAGTCGCATGTTCCAAAATACCACCCAAGAAGTTATATGCTGTTTTTGACAAGCCCATTTCATCCGATGTATCAACAAATGCGTTACCATCTTTTGTAAATAATGACATGTTTGTGTGCATACCGGATCCGTTAATACCTGCAACAGGCTTTGGCATAAAGGTAGCATAGTAACCATTCTTGCGTGCGATGGTTTTAACAACCAACTTAAACGTCTGAATGTTGTCAGCGGCTTCAAGAGCTGAGGCGTATTTAAAGTCTACTTCATGCTGTCCTTCGGCAACTTCGTGGTGAGCAGCTTCAATTTCAAAGCCCATTTTTTCCAAAGTCAAAACAATTTCACGACGAACATTTTCACCCATATCCAATGGTGCTAAGTCAAAATAACCACCTTTGTCGTTTAATTCTGTGGTTGGGTTGCCTTTTTCATCAAGTTTAAACAAGAAAAATTCAGGTTCTGTCCCGACATTAAACGCCGTAAATCCAGCTTCACGCGCATCAGCGAGTACCGAACGTAACGCATGACGGGGGTCTCCAGCAAATGGCTCACGATCAGCAGTATAAATGTCGGCAATCAAGCGGGCCACTTTACCACCATGACCATCCGTTGCCCATGGGAAAATCATAAATGTTGATAAATCGGGGTAAAGATACATATCTGATTCATTGATACGAACAAATCCCTCGATTGATGAACCGTCAAACATTAAATTGTTGTCAAGCACCTTATCTAATTGAGAAGTTGGTACTTCAACGTTTTTAATCGCACCTAAGACATCAGTGAATGTTACACGAATGAATTCTACATTTTCATCAACAACAATTTGTTTAATTTCTTCTTTGGTAAATGTTTTACGAGCCATGATTTTCCTTCCTTAACGAGCCCCAAATCGCCCGATTTGGGCGAATTCTTTTTGTAATGAACGACGTAATGCTGATTCTGAATCTTGTTTTTCTTGTGCTTTGCGGTGTTGTTTGGCGAATATTTCTTGAATATCTTTGATTGAATCGCCCGAATCCAAAAAATCACGAATGGCTAATAATTGATCAACATCATTTAATGAAAATCGACGCTGACCACCTTTGCCACGTCCTGGTGTGATTAAGTTTTGCTGCTCGTAATACCGTATCTGACGGTCAGTCAGTAACGTCAATTCACGAACTGTACCAATTGTTAAAATTGATAAATTGCGTCTTAACTCACGTTCGCTCATCACAATACCCCTTCGCTTAAGATACTTTTATTTTATACGAAATTTTCATCGTTTGCAAATATGTGTCAGGAAACCTAACATGATATTTTGCGTTATACCAATTTATTCACATTATGAAAAAAAGATAAGGCTAAATACAGCCTTACCTTAAAAATTATTTTGTACCACCCTGATCACCATTAGCACCCTCTTCAACACCTGGGTTCCACCAACTGACACGAGCATTAGTATTATAAACTTGTAAGTTGAATCTTGAAACTACACTTTGTGGCGCATTTTTCCAAGTATAAGTGTGCTTCAAATCCGCGTGAGTAATAATACGATACTGAGTCGACGGGAACAGGCAGCTAATGATTGTTAATTGCGCATTTTTTGTTGGATCCAACACTGAGACATCTGTGTTCTTAACAGTATCTTGTCCAGTAATCTCATATTGGTACAGACCTTTATTATTTGCTAATAGAACTGATGTGCCATTCAACCATGATGATCCCTTTAATTGACCATTACTGATATATGGCGCGTTTTGATTAATCACTTGCTGTAACCCACTAAATCCAGTTACACCATCGTTAAAATTATGCGCTGCCAACCCATAATTTCCCTGCCCCATCACTGGTATTTTAGTGCCATCTGGATCTTGACTAGAGCGGTTGGCGTAATCAGCCCCCAAATTCAATCCAGCATTACTATAAGCATCATTATAAATTGGCAACAAAATATTACGACTTGGAATTGACACAAAGCCTTGCTTTTCAAATCCCTTAGCCGCATTTCGCATCACCATTTTTCTAATTGTGGCGCGAGAAATAGTAGACGACGATGCTTTTTTAGCAGCCACCTGTCTTTCATGTTGCTGAACAGGCTTCAATATAGCTGTTTTAACTCCTAGCATATTTTGTTGATAAACATAAGAGCCACCGAGGTATGCCAGTAAAATAATGCAGGCACCTATTAAACCATCATAGATAAGTTGACGTGGTTTGAACTTATGATGTCGCAAACGTGTTATCAGTATGCGACAAATAGCAACCAGCAAGAAAGCAACCACAAAAACGGCAACATAAGTCGCAATTTGATGTGCTAACTGATGAGGCACTTGACTGTCATTTAGCGTAGCTGCTAAATTATTTGGTAATATTATCATGATAATCCTATACTTTTCTGTTACTTAGCATCATACCATGTGGCGCCAGAATGACTTTCCACTTTTAAAGGCACATCTAACGACACAGCTGAGTCCATCACGCTTGTAATAATTTCTGATAATTCATCAATTTCACTTGATGGTGCTTCAAAAATTAATTCATCGTGTACCTGTAATAGCATGCGTGCTTGGAAGTGATGCGCTTTTAACGCATCATTAACTTTAATCATAGCAATTTTGATGATATCAGCAGCTGATCCTTGAATTGGTGAATTCATGGCAGTCCGTTCAGCAAAAGAACGCAAATTAAAGTTCTTCGCATTGATATCTGGCAAGTAACGTCGACGATGAGCAATTGTTTCGACATAGCCATGATCGTGCGCAAATTGTTTGATTTGATTCATCCAATCATGAATTTGAGGAAACTCTTGAAAATAAGTATCAATAAATCGCTTGGCTTCAGCTCTAGAAATACCCAAATTATTAGCCAGACCGAAGTCAGATATACCATAAACGATTCCAAAATTAACTGCTTTGGCAGTTCGTCTCATAAGTGGATCAACGACGGCATCATTTGGCAAACCAAATACAGCTCGTGCCGTTTCCGCATGAATATCTTCACCATTCAAAAATGCTTTTTGCATATTGGCATCCCCTGTCACATGTGCCAACACACGAAGCTCAATTTGGGAATAATCAGCACCAAATATTTGCCAATTTGGTTCACTTGGAACAAACGCTGTACGTATTAAACGTCCTTCTTCTGAACGCATAGGAATATTTTGCAGATTGGGGTCCACAGACGATAATCTTCCTGTTTGAGTGAGCGTTTGCAAGAAACGGGTGTGGATTTTACTATCTTCTGGATAAATGACTGACAACAAACCATCAATATAAGTAGATTTAAGTTTAGCCAACTGGCGGTACTGCAAGATGTGATCCACAATCGGTGCTTGTGGTGCCAACTTTTCAAGGACATCAATTGCTGTAGAATAACCAGTTTTCGTTTTTTTGATAACCGGTAATCCCATTTTTTCAAATAATAGCACACCGAGCTGTTTAGGTGAGTTTAAATTGATTTTTTCTCCTGCCTCAATGTAGATAGCTGACTGAATATCTTCAATTCGTTGCGCTAAATCACGTCCTCTTTCCTGTAAATATTCTGGGTTAACTTTAATCCCTTGAAACTCCATATTAGCTAATACATGTGCTAATGGCAACTCAATGTCAGTATATAAGTGAGTCTGCTGATGTTCATTTAATGCTGAAAAAGTTGGCTCTTCTAATGCCATCAACGCATTTACTTTGTGAGCAATATGCATCAAAACGCGACCACTATCTGAAGGTATCTGAAATTTAGCGCCCTTGCCATAGACTTCTTCATCAGGAGTGAGATAAATATCAAATCGTTGCGCTAATGTCGCAAACACATTGTCATTATCAACAGTATCCAGCAAATAAGCCGCAAGCAAAAAGTCAAAATTAACACCAGTTAATTTCAAGCCTAAACGCTTAAACAAGACTAATTGCGCCTTGACATTGAAAACATTTTTTTGAATTTTATCGTTTTCAATCAACGCTTTAAGTTCAGGCTGCTGTAATAATGATACATCTCGGCTACCATAATACCCGACAGCAGCATTTCCAATCACAAAGCCAATCATTTCGCCAGCATGGTAATCTTCGCCAACATATTCAATATGGAGCGCAAATTTGTCTCCTAACATACTCAGAGCACGTAAATTACTATCTTTTAATTCAACAACTTGTACATTCTTCTCATCAACCGTATCGTCTCCAGCAATTTGGCCTGAGCGCTTCAGCGCCTTAATCTTAGCTAACTGTTGCTTAAAATCTAATTTTTCATAAAAAGGAATGAGGGCATCATAATCAACACCGCGATATTCAATTTCTTCCAATGGTAATTCGAGATCAGCCGCCGTTAAAATAGTGGCTAATTGACGTGCTCGGAACGCTTGATCACGGTCATTCATCAAATTTTCTTTCATCTTTGATGGTTTCATGCCGTCAACATTGTTGTATAAATTATCCAAATCATGATACTCTGCCAAGAGCTTAAGTGCCGTTTTTTCACCCACCTTAGTTACACCAGGATAATTATCAGACGTATCGCCAGTCAAGGCCTTTTTTTCAATAATTTGAGCAGGCGTCAAGTTGAACTTTTTAAAAATGTAATCCGGTGTATAACGTTCAATTTCAGTGACCCCTTTTTTCGTCACATTTACAGTAACATTATCGGTAGCCAGTTGTATTAAATCCTGATCACCTGTCACAATTGTAACTGAATATCCAGCTGCCTCACCCAAACGTGAATATGTCCCGATAATATCATCTGCTTCTAGTCCATCTTGTTGATAATTGCGCAGTCCGTGGAGCGCAACCATTTCACGTAGATAAGGAAACTGTTCTAAAAATTCAGATGGTGTTTTAGAACGACCATCTTTATAACTTGATAATAGTTCACCACGAAACGTCGTTTTACCAGAACCAGCATCCCAAGCCATCACTGCCAAATCAGGTTGCATGGGGTCAACTATTTGGTCCAAGAAATTATTAAACGCAACTAATGCATTAGTATGTAACCCTTCATGCGAAATCATACGGTCTAGTTGATTATACATCGCATAAAAGGCTCTAAAAGCCAGTGAATTACCATCAATTAATAAGAGTTTTTTATTGGTCATTTGCTATCCATTCTATTTCTCGTTGTGATCATATCGTTAAAAAAAAGCGTATTGAAATAATACTTATCCTATTTATTATACCATGTAATAATTTTCCAAATAAAAAAGCCCTAGCGGGCTGAATTTTATTCTAAATAAATTAGTCGCGAGATCCACCGGCTGCAACACCAAAGATCCGCAATAAGGCAAAGAACAAGTTCACAAAGTCTAAGTAGAGACGTAGCGCGCCATTAACTGCCAAGCCCGTTGTATCAGCTTGTCCAGCATATTGAGCGTACATCACCTTAAGATTTTGATTATCATAGGCTGTGTACAATGAGAAGACAAAGACACTGACCCATGAAATTAACAACGATACCATACCGCTGTAAAAGAACATGTTAACAACGGAAGCAATGACCAAACCAATCAACAAACCAAACAAAATTGATCCTAAACCAGTCAAATCACGCTTTGTCACCATACCATACACAGCCATACCGCCAAAAACACCAGCAGCTGATACAAATGCCATGAGTACTGATGCGCCAGTATAAACTGCTAACAGCAAACCAAGCGTTAAGCCTTCAATCACGGCAAAAGCCATGAGTAATCCAAAAGCTTTAGCTGGATTTTTGAACGTTGCTCGTCCAATCATCGTCATGATTAAAATTTGTACCCCAAACAGTGCTAATGTACCAATGATGTTCCCAGCAATAAGGCTATAAACTTGAGCCAAGAAAAAATTCTGAACAATAAATCCCGTGATTGCAGTCACAACAATAGCGATACCCATAAAACTATATGTTTGTTTAAAAAATGATCTTAACCCATCATCAACACCCGTCACATCGCGACGTGCATTCATATTAAAATTATCCATTAATGCTTACCTCCTCCAATTAACAAATACAACGCTGTTGTATTTCAGTTACGTCTATTATATCAGAAAGAGGATTAAATAGACATTAAGTCAAATCAGTATGAAGTTGACCGAGTAGTTTTTCGTATGCAAATTCATATTTTTCGATATCACCAGCCCCCATGAATACCATAACTGCATTATCATAAGGCATCAGCAGGCGCATATTATCTTCTTGAACAATGCCACCAAACTTTGAAATTTCTGCACCTAAGTCCTCTGAAGAAATCGTACCTGATTGTTCTCGAGCTGAACCAAAAATATTGGCTAAATAAACTTTATCAGCTGCTTCTAAACTTTCCGCAAATTCGTCCTTGTAAGCAATAACACGGGAAAATGTATGTGGCTGAAAAATTGCAATAATTGGCTTATTAGGATATTTCTGACGGGCAGCATCTAAAGTCGCGGTAATTTCTGTTGGATGATGTGCATAATCATCAATCACCGTAATATCACCGATTTGTTTTTCACTGAAGCGTCGTTTAACACCTTGATATGTGAGTAAATACTGACGTATCAAATCGAGATCAACTTGTTCCATGTAACTCACACCAATGACAGCCAAAGCATTTAAAATGCCATGTTGCCCGAACAAGGGAACGGCAAAATCACCAAGGCTTTTACCACGAAATACCACTTCAAAATGAGAGCCTAAAGTTGACTTACGAATATTAGTAGCAACGAAGTCATCTTTATCAGGGTTGACACCATAGTAATAAACATCGGCATTTGGTTCCAATGACCGTAGGTGTTCATCATCACCCCATGCAAAAATGCCTTTTTTGACATTGTTGGCAAAGTCAGCAAATGCACTGGTGACATCCTCAATCCCTGTGTAATAATCGGGGTGATCAAAATCAATATTAGTCAAGATTGCGTAATCTGGACGATAGTCCTTAAAATGGCGACGATATTCATCGGCTTCCACAACAAAGAATTGCGAGTTTGGTACCCCACGTCCGGTTCCATCCCCAATCAAATAGGAGGTTGGCGCAATGTTTTTGAGCACATGGGCTAGTAATCCAGTCGTTGATGTTTTACCGTGCGCACCAGCGACAGCAATTGAGGTCGTTTGAGCAATTTGCTCTTGAACTGCTTCAGGATACGAAATCATCTTAACACCTAGTTCAAGTGCGCGTGCTACCTCGACATGCGTATCTTCAAAAGCATTTCCCCGAACAAAAACAGCTGACTGGTATTCGTCAACATTTTTAGCTTCAAAGGGCAAAATTTTGATACCCGCTGCTTCTAAAGGTGCTTGTGTATACGTATAAGTATCAATATCAGATCCCAAAACTTCATTGCCTTGATCATGCAAAATTTGCGCCAAGGGTCCCATTCCTGTGCCTTTAATACCAATAAAATAATATTGTTTACTCATTATTTTCACCTTCTGTTACAAATGTAAAATATTGTAACTCACCTTTTCGCAGTTCAAAAATTAAGCGACGATACTGTGCCGTTTCATCATTTAACGTGCGATATACTCGTGGTGCATTCTTCAAATTATCGGCCATCAGTAATTCAAATCCACGAGATTATCGCGATACAAATTAGCGGCCTTCTCAAAATTAAAGCTGTCGCCAACATTACCAAAATCATCTGGTAAAATCAGTGCACCTGGCTTATCAGGGGCCCCTGGCAAACGCAACTCTCTGCCAGACACAATCATTCCAGCTGAAGGCACACCGCGCAATTCACCATCCCAAATCAAAGCGCCACTTGGCATCATTGTGCCTGGCTGCGCAACTGCCACTTTGATATTTTCTCTAATATTGGGCGATCCCGAAACAATTTGTAAGGTTTTATCATTAGCCACGCGTGTTTCGGTGACATGAAGGTGATCAGAATCTGGATGTGTTGTAACCGTTTCGACATAGCCAATAACTAATTTCGTTGGTTCGACCGTCAATTCATCAGAAAATCCAGCTTGCTTTAATTCTTGATTAACGATATCAATTTGTTCTTGTGTCAATGTTAGCTGACCTGATTTGTGCCTAATCTGTAATTTTTCGCCAATGCCAAAGATGTTATAGCCTGTTGTTTTATCCGAAGATAAATCACTCACTCGGGTAACATTTTTATTGGTGGTCACAATTTGCTGGTTGGCATTTGGTGCCAAAATAATCATTAGAACATCTCCGAGATGTTCTGGGTTATATGTTGTTATCATGGTTAAATTCCTTTGTTTTATCAGTACGTTATCTATTTTACATTACTTTTTAATACCAATAAAGTCAATATTTGACGAACGCTAGTGAAAAGAGTAAAACAGAGTAGTACACTGAAAAAACAATGGAGTAATCATCGTGAAAAAAGCTTATATCTATGTTCTCATTTCAACATTTCTCTTCAGTTCGATGGAAATTTCATTAAAGTTAGCCGGCAGTCAATTCAATGGCGTCCAATTAAATTTTCTACGTTTTTTAATTGGTGGTTTAGCTCTAGTGCCACTCGCTGTCCATAACATGAAGCAGCGTCACGTCACCTTTCAAAAGCAAGACATCGGTACTTTTCTCTTAACTGGATTTGTGGGTGTTGTTGTCAGTATGACATTCTTCCAAATTGCAGTTGAAGTCGATGCTGCCTCTACGGTAGCGGTCCTGTTTAGCTCAAACCCAATATTTGCCCTCATTTTTGGCTATATCATTCTTCATGAAACGCTAACACGTTCTAACTTGATTGCTGTTGTTGTATCAGTTATTGGACTACTCGTTATTGTCAATCCAGCTCACTTAACGAATCCACTTGGCATTTCACTTGCACTGATCGCGGCACTAACTTTTGGCTTATTCGCAATTATGCAACGTCAAGTAGGTATGAAGCGTGGCTATGATGGTTTAACAATGAACACATTTTCGTTTATTGCTGGGGCCTTGGAGCTGATGGTGATTATGATTTTATCTCATATTCAAGGTGTAGCTAATTTGTTTATAAAAAATCCTGTCATGCATGATTTTTCAAACATTCCTTTCTTTCAAGGCATTACTATCCACAATATCATTTTGTTGGCATACATATTCTTGGGTGTCACAGCAGCCGGTTATGTACTTTATTCACTAGCAATGGAGGCTTCAGATGTCTCAACTGCCTCGCTTGTCTTTTTTATTAAACCAGCCCTTGCACCAATCTTGGCACTGATTATTCTCCATGAAAGCATCAAACTTAATACAATAATCGGCGTTGTCATTATCGTGATAGGTTCAACCATCATGTTTATCGGCAATCGTTATAGTAGTAAAGCTGACACCGTGCCCTATCAACAAGAAACCGAAACACAAAAAAAAGCCTAACGGCTTATTTTTTTTGATCCAAATATCGTAACAATAGCTTAGCTGAAGCTTTTCCAGCTTCAACCACATAGTCATCAAACACAACGCCTGAGTCACCATTGGCTAAATCGGAAACACCACGTAATACAATAAACGGCGTCCCAAATTGGGTGGCAACTTGCGCTACCGCTGCAGCCTCCATCTCAGCAACCAAAGCGTCTGGAAAATGAGCTAAAATACGTTTTTTGGCATCATCTTGTACAAATTGATCGCCGGAAACAATAAGTCCCTCTTTAACGGCTGCTAATTTTTCAAAATCAGCGACAACTTCAGGATCGGCCAAATAATACAAAGGTTTGTTAGGTACCTGCCCAAACGCATAACCAAATACAGTCACGTCGACGTCAGAATGGGCAACTCGCGTACCGACAACCTCATCACCAATTTTCAAGTCAGGATCAAGGGCGCCAGCCGAACCAGTGTTTACAATTAAATCCGGTTCAAAATTGTCAATCATAACTGTTGCTGCTGATGCTGCTGCAACTTTTCCAATACCAGATTCTGTTAAAATTACTTCATGCCCTTTATAAGTACCTGTAGTAATTGAGGCACCACCATGCTGCTTTGTCGTTGTGTTATCTAATGCAGCAATCAATGACAACTTTTCTTCTGCCATTGGTGTGATAATACCGATTTTCATAATAATTTACGCTCCAAGTCTAATTTACCAAAAAGAAATACGCATAGGTCGCAATAATTAATAAAGCCAAAAAAATAATGGCTAAATTATAGCGATGCGTTAATCGCTTAGATTTGCCGATTGGTGTCAGTTTACCATCTGATCCCAACTCATAGCGACCTTTGCGAGTTAATCGCATCTCTTGACGTGTTTCTGGTGTGACAACTTCTATCTTTATGGGGTGTGCTTTAGCATATTCTTTTTCTGCTTTCACCCGTTGTTTATCACGTTGCTTTTGGGCTTTTTTCGCAGCTTTTCTTGTTTCGTTATCCATTCATTAACCTCTAAGATAGGCCCAATACAAAAACGCCGTTACTGTTTTTTGATCGTTTAATTTGCCAGCCTCAAACATCTCTTTTAAGTCATCAAACGAAATTGTTATCAGATCCATTGTCTCCCCTAAATCACGAGGTAATTGATCTGATTTTGCTATTGGCTGTAGGCTTTTTGCAACATAAAGATGCATATAGGCATCAGAAAAACCGACTGTTTCCACAAACCCGATTGCCCTTTCAATCGTTCCAGCGGTCATTCGTAATTCTTCGTTTAATTCGCGAACGACCGCATGATGTGGGGCATCGAAATCTCTTTCATCCAACTTGCCTGCCGGAATTTCAAGAATAAAATCACCAATTGTGGCACGCCATTGCTTTTCCAAAATAATATGGTCATCATCCACCATCGCTAAAACTGAAATGGCTGGCACGTGTCTCACAATATCACGCTGTGATGTTTGATTGTTGTAGAGCTGTACACTTTGTGTCTCAACACTAAAAATAGGTCCTTCATAGACAATTTTAGTGTCAGTCACGATCTCTTTTTCAGCCATTAAACTTCTCCAGCTTTTGCCCTAATGGGTTGCACGCGGGCAGCTTGATATTTTTGGTGACCTTGTACCAAAACATACTCAACCTTTTCGCCTTGAATTAACGACTTAAAGCCGTCCATTTCAATGCCATTAAAATGGACGAAAATATCATCACCACCATCATCAGGTGTGATATAGCCATAGCCACGTTCTTTTTGCCAAATTTTTACTGTTCCTGTTTTCATATCTTTATTGTATCAAAAAAGTTGCCCACAGGGACAACTTTCATGGTTTTCAATTAATTTTTAAATAAATGCTAGGACAACAAAATTTATCAAGAAAAAGAGCGATACGATAATTAATACTGGGGAAATTTCTTTGAATTTACCTAATGTTAATTTCACTATAATGAAAAATAAGAAACCAGCGGCAATACCGTACGAAATAGAATAAGAAAATGCCATAAACACTGACGTGAAGAAAGCTGGTAATGCTACTTCTAGGTTTTCCCAAGAGATTTTAGTAAATTCTCCCATCATCATGATACCTACCAGAATCAATAATGGTGATGTTGCCGCAGTTGGTATAACACCAACAAACGGTGCAAAAATAATCATCAAAGCAAAGCCAACTGCCGTAACAATATTTGCCAAACCAGTACGGGCACCAGCAGCAACACCAGCCGCTGATTCAATAAACGTTGTCGTGTTACTAGTACCTGCGATACCAGCAAAGGCCGTTGTAAATGTGTCGACAACCAACGCGCGATCCATTTTAGAATTAAACCCTTTATCTTCTTCAAACGCTTTCGTATCTGCTTTTGAGAAAATACCAGTTTGATCACCAATACCAATCAAAGTGCCAATCGCATCAAACAGACCGGTAAGTCCCATTGCAAAAATGGTAATAATTGCCAATGAGGCATGATGCCAATCAGTGAACAATGATCCCCAACCATTCGCGCCTAATGCTTGTCCAAAAACATGTCCCAAGGATCCAAAGGCTGATCCAATCGAAGTCCCAGCTGAAATGTGCGTATTGGTAACACCCATTGGAATACCAATGACTGTTGTCGCAATTAACGTGATCAAAAACGCACCAGGTACTTTACGCATTACCAATATTACTAATAGAATAAAACCAATTAGTGCCAATAGCACAGATGCAGAATTAAATTTTGACAGTTCAGGTGTCACGCCACCACTCGCTAAAATAGAATTAATCGTACCTGTGGCCTTGCCAGTAAATGGTTTGTCATTTAGCGTCAAAATATTGCCTGGATCAACGATAAAGTTGATAAAACCAGCGTTTTTTAATCCAATATAAGTGACAAACATACCAATACCACCACCTATGGCAGCTTTCAATTCACTAGGAATACCTTTCACAATAGCGCGTCGACCATGTGTTAAAGTAATGATGATATCAACCACACCGACCAAGAACACAATTGCTAAGGCTTGCTGCCAATTAAAGCCAAAGCCAAACACAATCGTATAGGTAAAGTACGCTTGCATGCCAATTCCTGGCGCTAAAGCAAAGGGTACGTTAGCAAATAATCCCATAAACAGGGTGCCAAATACGGCTACTAAAATAGCAGCCAAGAAAACAGCTTGTTGTGGAATACCTGCTTGCCCAAGAATCTGTGGATTCAAGAAAAAGATGTAAGCCATGGAAACAAAGGTCGTGATACCTGCGACAATCTCCCGTCGTACACTGGTCCCATTTTCCTTAAGATGAAAAAACTTTTGCATGTGTGTCTATCTCCCTTTGACATAGAAAAATCCACCCATCACAAACGATGAATGGATCAACACCACGCAATTTATGATAGTCCAACATGTTGGTGTTGGGTAGAAACTGTCGGCCAATATCCGACACTATATCAACAATTTATTTTAATATATTCCAGTTTAACACCGTCACGGCGCAGTTGCAAGAATTTCAAATAGTCATTAAATGTTGTGATTGAATCCTCATTTTTTTCGTAGCGACCGCGTCAATAAAGTCCTTATAATGAGACACTATTAGAACGGCACCATTATAATGCGTTAAAAAATTTGTCAGCGCATCTAATGCAAGTAAATCTAAAAAATTAGTGGGTTCATCTAAAATAAGTAACTGCGTATCGGTAAATAAAACTTGTAGCAGTAACACTTTAACTTTTTCACCGCCACTTAGTGAATTAACTTTTTGAAGAGCCATATCTCTTTTAATGCCAAACGCACCAAGAAAATCTCTGGCCAATTGTGGCAGTTGAGAAGATTTCAATAATACGTTTTCTAGGACTGTCTTTTGTTCATTCAAAGCAGACAAGTTTTGTGTAAAATAACCAACTGGCTGATTATACTTTTGGATAATTTGCTTAATCATGGTGGTTTTACCACTGCCATTATCACCTAAAATAGCCAATCGCTCCCCTGTTTCCAAATTAAAATTCACGTCTTGTAACAGTGCCCGATTGCCTGCTTTAACTGTTTCCCCAGTTATTTTTAAAATAGTCCGTGTTTTATAGTTTTGACCTGCAACCGTTTGAAGTTTCAAAGGCTTTGTGACATGCGGTTTATCAATCTTTTCTAGTTCTGAAAAGCGACGAGCCATCGTTTTGGCATTTTGACCAAGCTTTTTTTGGGTTTTTAATGCGTTACCTTTTCCACTGATCAAACGCGCATCAGATGGACTAATATTTTTGGGACGTTTTGTCACTTGTTTTTCCCGTGTTCTAACTTTGTCCATCGCTCGTTGTAGTTGCTTTTTCTTGTTGACTGCGTCGTGATACAGATGATTCTGAGTTTCGTTAGCAAGATTAGTTTTCGCTAAATAATCCTGATAATTACCATTATAAACCGTGACGTGTTGTTCATGTATTGCCCATATTTTTTGGACTGTGTGATTAAGAAAATAGCTGTCATGAGAAATCACAATCAATGTGCCATAAAAATGTGACAGCCGTTTGATTAACCAATTTTGATGTGTCATATCTAAATTAGCTGTTGGTTCGTCTAACACCAAAATATCTGGTTGATTGTTTAGTGACTCATTGATACGTTGCATCATTTTTTCACCACCACTCCGATTACTATCGTCGACGACCAATTGTGGCACATAAATGAAACGACCATTGATAAAAATCTCACCACTGTCAGCTGATAAATCACCAATCATCAAGTGCGCCAAGGTTGTTTTGCCAACACCGTTAGCGCCAATAATGCCAATACGCTCACCAATTTTTATTTGCTGAGTAACTTGTGTTAAAATGTCGCGTCCGTCAATACTGTAATTGACTTTATTTAATGTGATTGCATGCATAAAAAAACCTCCTCTGATTTTTCACAGAATTGGTTTCGTAAGCATCGCAAAAATAACGACTTATTGTCGATTTTTGCGCACTTATCCTACTCTTTCCAATTCCGTTTGTGAAATTTGAATGAATAGTTTAGTTACGCACTGGATCGACCTCTTTTCAATATTTAAAATGATTATATCATGCTGTACAAGTTAGAACAAGCCAGTAATTCGACCTTTTTCATCAATATCAATGTCTAATGCTGCCGGATGTTTTGGCAAACCAGGCATTGTCATAATATTACCTGTCAGTGCAACCAAGAAACCAGCGCCTAACTTAGGGACAAATTCACGAATATGAATAGCAAAGTCTTTTGGTGCTCCTAACTTTTTAGCATCATCAGAAAGAGAATATTGCGTTTTAGCCATAATAATTGGTAGTTTATCCCAGCCACGAGCTTCAAATTCTTTTAGTTGCTTTTGAGCTTTGTCAGATAACACAACAGTTTCGCCACCATAAATCGTTTGGACAATAGCATTAAGTTTATCGGTTGCAGAATCATTAGGTTGATAAAGTGGTGTAAAATCAGATTCCTGTGCTGCTTTTTCAATGACAGCTTGTGCTAAGTCTTTTGCCCCTTCGCCACCCTTAGCCCAAACCTCTGTCGTATAGGCGGTTGCGCCAAATTGTGCAACATAATCTTTAATGACTGCTAGTTCTTGTGGTGTGTCGGCGGTGAAACGGTTAATTGCCACAACAACCGGTACACCATAACGATTCATCGCCGTTAAATGCTGCCCTAAGTTTTCTAATCCAGCGGACAAAGCTTCAATATTTTCATCGTTTAAGTCGCCCAGTGCCACACCACCATGATGCTTCAGTGCGCGAATGGTCGCTACAATAACAATTGCATCCGGTGTTTTCCCTAATAATGGGACTTTAACATCGAGGAATTTTTCACCACCTAAGTCAGCTCCAAATCCAGCCTCCGTAACCACGTAATCAGCCAATTGTAGCGCTGTTTTTGTTGCCAAAATCGAGTTCGTTCCTTGCGCGATGTTTGCAAATGGGCCACCATGAATGATTGCCGGTGTATGTGCCAGTGTTTGTACCAAATTAGGTTTAATAGCATCTTTAAGCAAGACTGTTAATGCACCTGCTACACCCAAATCAGCAACAGTAACTGGTTCTTTGTCGTAAGTATAGCCAACGACAATACGATTAATACGCGCCTTCAGATCCATTAGATCAGTTGATAGCGTCAAAATAGCCATTAATTCAGATGCAACAGTAATATCAAATCCATCTTCACGAGGCACACCAGAAGTCGGTCCCCCTAGACCAACAGTCACATGTCGTAAAGCGCGATCATTAATATCCACTACACGTTTCCACAAGATGCGACGTGGATCAAGGTTGAGAGGATTTCCCTGATGTAAACTGTTGTCAAGCACTGCCGACAAAGTATCATGTGCCGAAGTAAGCGCATGAAAATCACCAGTAAAATGCAAATTAATGTCTGCCATTGGCACAACCTGCGCATAACCACCACCCGTTGCACCACCTTTCAGCCCCATAACTGGGCCTAATGATGGTTCACGAAGCGCAATCATCGTATTTTTACCAGCTAATTTAAGCGCATCAGCTAAACCAACTGTCACGGTTGATTTGCCTTCTCCAGCAGGTGTTGGATTAATTGAAGTAACCAAAATGAGTTTACCCAAATCAGTTGATCGATTAACTTCAGGATCCAACTTGATTTTCGCTTTATCATAACCGTAGGGTTCAATTTCTTGAGGCTGTAATCCCGCGCTGGCAGCAATTTCAGAGATAGGTGTAATTTTAGCAGCTTGTGCAATTTCAATATCTGTTGGCATGAATTTATCCTCTTTGATCATAGTACACATTTCAAAAATCAATGTGATAGTTGGTTAATATTTACGTTAAATTCATTATAACTAAAGTTCATCTCTACGACAATTCTTATGGCCAATCAATCAGTTGAAACGCTGAAATCAACTTTAAAGCGAAATTCTAAAGAAAAAAACTGAAAAATCAGCCTGCAAACATTTGTCATCAAACTTATTTTTCAGTTACATTTATTCATACTATTTGTCAATTTCTTTTTTACTGTCTTTTCGGAAGTCTTTAGCAGCTTCTTGCACAGCATCCTCTACACTACCTACTGCCTTTTTAACAACATTAGCAGATGACTTACCTGCATTGCTCATCAACTTATTTTTTGTCACCGTAATTCGCCTCCTTGCATTTTAACGATAACACTAATTTCTGTTTTGATAACCTCAGTGTATACCATCAAATATTTGAAAGCAACTAAAAAGCCCAACAAACGAAGACTATATCAGGATAAACATATGTCGTTTGTTGGACTAGTAATACAGGGAGTATCACAAGAATAGTGTATACCATTATAGTTATAATATCGGATTTTTTGTCAGGTTTCTTACCATCATCACTGAATCATCAAAAAGATGTATTTAATGACTATACTTTTGAAAGCAGTTTTCAACAATATTGGTGCAGCGAGTTCTTTTGAAAACATTGACCATTCCGATTATTCGACAGCTTGATAGCCAATGTCATGCCGAAATTCTAATGCCATATCAATCTTATCAAGTACTTCATATAATTGCTTTTGAGCCACCGCAATAGTTTTTTGATGATGGACAACCGTTAAAACGCGCCCTCCCTTGGTCACTAACTGACCATTTTGCAGTGACACACCGGCATAATTAACCGGATAAGGTATTTCTGGAACTCTTAAACCATTTTGTGGTGCTTCAGGATAACCAGGTGACGCTAGTACCACACCAAGATAGATGTCTTCTTCTTGCCATTTTGTAGTAGGTTGATTGCCTTGTAATAATTGCATAATTAGGTCATAAAAATCACCTGTATATTGTGGTAACACAACTTGTGCTTCAGGATCACCAAATCGGACATTAAATTCAATCACTTTTGGTCCTTGTAACGTCAACATCACACCAGTATAAAGTACGCCAGAAAACGGTATTTTTTCAGACGACATGGCTTTAATGGTAGGTTCGACTAACATATTAATCGTTTGCCGGCGAATCGTATCTGAAATCCAAGTCACTGGACTATACGCACCCATTCCACCCGTATTAGGTCCTTTATCACCATCAAAGCGGCGTTTATGATCCTGCGCCAACGGTGCGTGAGTCATCTGACCATTGTGACCAACTAACGTGAAAACTGAAAATTCAACACCGTCCAAATATTCTTCAATAACTAGTTTAGCATCACTTTGTTGTTGATATAGTTCATCTAAATAAATTTCCCCGTCGTTTCTATTATTGATAATTGTGACACCTTTTCCCAATGCCAGACCATCTAACTTGAATACAACAGGAAAATCAAATAACTCTAAACTAGCTTGAGCCGCGGAACGCGATGTGACGGTTTGTGCATTGGCTGTGGGAATGTGATACTTTTTTAAAATGTTTTTCGTGAATGACTTGGAACCTTCGAGCTGTGCTGCTTTTTTTGATGGTCCAAATATAGCCAGTCCAGACGCTTCAAAAACGTCCACAATTCCTAACGTTAAAGGTTCTTCACTACCAACAAAGGTCAAATCAATTTGTTGGCTTCGAGCAAAATCTCGCAAGGCTGTTAATTCCGTAACAGCAATATCTTGACAAGTAATGCCACTTTTAGCCATACCATCATTTCCTGGTGCAACAATCACTTCATCCACTTGGGGACTTCGCAAAAAGGTCTGCGCAAGTGCGTGTTCACGTGCACCAGAGCCAACAATTAGTACTTTTGACATAATTACCATCCATATTTTTATTTCTTACTTACATATTTTAACAATAATCAGCAGCCATTTGTACGGTTATATACATTATTTAAACGAATTATTTCGTTTCAAAGTGGTAAATCACTATAAAATACGAACAATAAAAAACGTCATCACTATGATGACGTTTTTTATTATTTACTGTGCCAAGTAACCACCGTCTACAACAAATTCTGATCCTGTTGCAAACTTCGACTCTTCACTAGCCAAATAAACAGCCATGTAGGCAATATCATTTGGCTCACCAATGTGGCCCATTGGTGTCTGTGTACGTTGTGATTGTGCTTCTTCAGCACCAGGAATATTTTCTACTAGTGGTGTCTTGATATACCCTGGATGAATCGTGTTAACACGCAAATTATAATCGTTTAATGCAGCGTGTAATGCTGCTGACTTACTCAAAATTCGTACACCACCCTTTGAGTGGTTGTAAGCAGCCAAGTTAGGGTCACCAACAAAACCCTCAATTGATGACATATTAATAATTGAAGCACCACCAGGTTGATTCTTCATATATTGAATGCCATACTTAGTACCCAAAAATACGCCATCAGAATTAATTGATTGCAAGAACTTCCAGTCTTCAAAAGTTGTTTCTTCAATGTTTTTAGCAATCGCGATACCCGCATTGTTAACCACAGTATCAACGTGTCCAAACCACTTAATTGTGTTTTCAAAGAGATCAATCCAACCTTGTTCATCTGAAGCATCGTGCTGTACAAATCGTGCCACTGATTCATCACCAATTGACTTTACTGCTTCCTCACCAACATTGGCGCGACGTCCTGTGATAACAACTTTTGCACCTTCTTCAACAAACTTCTGAGCAATAGCCAATCCGATACCAAGTGTACCACCTGTAACAATTGCAACTTTGTTCTTTAAACGATCTACCATGAAAATTCCCCTTTTTTCTTTTATATTGTTTATTATATCACAAGTTTTGTTCAAAAGTTCACTATCTTTGTAAGCGTTCACATTTATTTCAAATTTTAATCATTAAAAAAACCAGCTTTCGCTGGCTTTACTTTGACAATATTGATTCAATTGTTGTTAATTCATCACCAGAAAATGTCAAATTATCTGAAAACTTTAAATTATCAATCAAATGAGCGACATTACTTGCCCCAATGACAACACTTGCAACGCGACGATCCTTCAATAACCAAGCTAAAGCCATTTGTGAGAGCGATTGGCCTCTTTGTTGGGCAATCTCGTTTAAAGCATTTAATTTGTCAATTAAATCTACTTTACCATTTTCAAATAATACGGCGTTTGTACGATGAATTGGATAATCATCTGGTATGTCATTAAGGTACTTCGATGTTAATAAGCCTTCAGCTAATGGTCCATAGGCAACGAGACCAGCATGATTTTGATCCAAAACTTCTAATAAACCGTCGCTTTCTGCGGTGCGATTAAGCATATTGTACGAAACTTGGTTGCCAATAAATGGCGTGCCTAGTGTCTCAAAAATTTTCGCAATTGCAGCTGTTTGTTCAGCATTGTAATTTGAAACGCCCACATATAGTGCTTT
Organism: Leuconostoc sp. UCMA20149; assembly: GCF_030400235.1. NCBI lineage: Bacteria > Bacillati > Bacillota > Bacilli > Lactobacillales > Lactobacillaceae > Leuconostoc > Leuconostoc sp. UCMA20149. The sequence goes on along the minus strand of NZ_VJYC01000003.1, from coordinate 101,901 downwards.
GCCTTGCTTAACAATCAAATCTAACGCTCGGGCAGTTTCTTCAAGACGTGTGTTCGGATCCCAACGATGAGCATAAAATATGTCAACGTAATCTAATCCCATTCGCTGCAAACTGAGGTCTAACGCTGCCACCAACGTTTTTTTACCGGAAAATTCACCCAGTGGCCCAGGCCACATATGATAGCCAGCTTTAGTCGTAATCACCAATTCATCACGATATGGCTTTAAGTCTTGTCGAAATACCTGTCCAAATGTTTCTTCGGCTGTACCATTACTTGGGCCATAATTTGAAGCATTATCAAAGCTAAAAATGCCGCTGTCAAAAGCCTTCAAAATAACTTTTTTTGAGTTTTCTAATGGCATTTGATCACCTAAGTTTCGCCATAAACCAAAAGAAACTGCTGGCAAAATCAACCCTGAATCGCTCACCCGACGATAAGGTAACTTTTCATAACGTTGCTCATCTGCTGCATATACCATTATTTCAATTCCTCCAAAATTAATTTTGCAATACGTTCATGATCGGCGACAGTTGGATGAACACGATCTGTGGCAATTTGCCATTTGTTTGTATTGATAAACGTTAATGATTCAAATCGTGACATCTCATTTCGAAAAACAGTTTCAAATGCGCCATTAAACGGTAATAATATAAAAATTTTTGCATCATGGAAACGTTTGATAATCTCTAATAAATAGACACGCAATCCAAATGCAAAGTCCTGTGGACTGGCACCATAGTTCAAATCATTGGTACCATAATTAACGACTACTATATCGGTTGAAACCAATGGTCGTGGCACATTGCGCGCAACATGCCATAATGATTCAATTGCAGTTGGTACTTGAAACGGTGCAAAAGGTGTTAGCCCTGAGCCACCATAAGCAATGCGTGCCAATGGTTTTTGTAGTGCTTTAGAAACCAACACGGGATAACTCAACTCTGGGTGATCACCATCTGATGCCATGTCTTCACCTACCGTAATCGAATCACCGACAAAAGTAAGAAATGGCTGTGACTCCGTAATGGGCGAAACCAAACCATCATCAATCGACATTGACAATAGTTTTAACGGAGATGCCCAAAATAAGGCTTGTTCTTTTTGCCAAGTGCGCAATACCAGATCATGGCGACCATCTTGAACGGATATGTTAACCTGACCAGTTGAATCGACAACAATATCTTGCCAATCAATATTATTAGAGGAATATGCTAACGTAATATTGCTGTTTTGATTAGCAAAAACCAACCTTATTTTTTTGACACCATCAGTTATAAAACTTAATGAAGCCCCAAGCTGTGTTGTGACGTAATAATCTTCCTGTTGCGCCCACTCAGGAGACAACAGTGGCTTTAAATCAATCATCATAATGTAACATCCAAATTATCTTGACTTTTTAAAACGTCTTGAATACTTTCAAAGGCATCTACACGTTTTAGTGCCTCAGCAAACGGTGCCGCCACAGATAACTTGATCAGCTTGCTGAATTCCTTTTTAGCAGGCACTTCAATTGTATTTGTCACAATGACCTGTTTGATGTGAGACTGATCCAACAATTGGCTGGCTTTGTTAGATAAAACGGCATGAGTTGCAACAGCATAAATAACATCAACCCCTGCATCATTCAACGCTTTACTTGACTGCACCATGCTCGACCCAGTATCAATAATATCATCAACCAAAATAGCGCGTTTGCCACTCACATCCCCTGTAATCTGATATGAAAACTCATTGGTGTCCTTGTCTAAACGATGGTCAACAATCGCCCATTGGGCATGTAACAATTTGGCGAATTTACGAGCTCGTGCGACACTTGAATGCCCCGGCGCAACCACTACCAAATCATCCCCGAGCAAATTATTTTCATAAAAATAGTGGCCAAGCGCTGGCATAGCAATCAAATGATCAACTGGAATATCAAAGAATCCTTGTACCTGATCTGCGTGTAAATCCATCGTCATAACCCGCTTAACACCTTGAGACTCAAGCATATCAGCAATTAATCGTGCCGAAATTGGTTCTCGTGAGCGTGCTTTTCTATCCGCGCGTGCGTAACCAAAGTATGGAATCACTACGTTTATTGAGTTGGCAGAGGCCCGTCTGGCAGCATCAATAAAAATCATCAAACGCATAAAGTTTTCATTAACGGGATCTGAAATACCTTGGATAACATAAACATCACGACCACGAACGGTGTTTTCAATTCGTTCATAAATTTCATTGTCAGCAAAGGTTTTCACATCAATCGGGGATAGCGGCTTGCCCAAAATAGTTGATATTTCCTGTGCAAGTTGGTTATTACTACCAAGATTAAACAATTGATACGCTGGGGTCATGTGATTCTCCATTCATTATTGTTCTGATTCTATTATACTATATGAAAACGATTACATGAAATCATAGGGTGATATATTTGCCATGCCAATCATTGGATCAATACTACCATCAATGATCTGATTAACAGTGAGTTGATTAACTGACACTGCGGCCTGCTTCAAATGAGAAGGTATTATAGAAACATTTTTTTCAGGTAACTGCAAGGTTTTTTCGCTATCGAAACGCAACCGTTGTTGCAAAAATGTTTGTCGTGGTGGTACTAAAGTGTCAGCTGCACGTTGAAACGCTGAATACTCCCCCACCAAAATCAATGCTTCTTTAGCGCGCGTCAAGCCAGTATACAAAAGATTTCGATTTAACATTAAGCCGAACTGATTGGTTAACGCCAAAATGACTAATTTGAACTCATTACCTTGTGCTTTGTGAACTGTGGTGGCATACGCTAGTGTCAATTGATTTAAGTTCTTTTTTGGATAAGCTAGTTCTTTCCCATCAAAATCAATTATCAGGCGATCTTCATTATCATCATTGCTGGGATCTTTTTTATACTGGACAGCGACAATTTTTCCCATATCGCCATTGTAAACGTCACGTTCACTGTCATTTTCTAGCTGCAATACCTTGTCGCCCTTACGGAAAATTAGAGTGCCAAATTGAATACTTTTTTGTGTTGGTTTAATGGGATTAAACAAGGCTTGCGCCATCTGATTTAAAGCATTCACGCCGGCATTACTTTTATACATGGGTGTCAAAATTTGTAAGTCATCTTGCGTGAACCCTTTTTTAACAGCAGAAGTGACGATCTGTTGAATCGCAGTCAACGCTTGATCTGTACCTACCATAAAAGCCGATCGGTCAGCTTGATTTGTTAAAAAATCACTGGGAAGCCGGCCATTTTTGACATGAGCCGCCAAATCAGAAATGCTACTACCTCTACCCTGGCGATAAATTGTGGCCAGCTCCACATGTGCAATTTTTTTAGAATTGACTAAATCAGCGAGTACATTACCTGGCCCAACGGATGGTAATTGATCACTATCGCCAACAACAATCAGCTTCATACCGTTTGGTACAGCCGCAAGCAGCTTAGCGGTCAGCTCAATATCTAACATTGACGCCTCATCAATAATAAGCAAACCACCGGCAATTGGATTATCCGCATTAAATTCTGGTTCATCCAAATCAGAAATTCCCAACAAACGATGAATTGTTGAGGCCTCATGTCCGGTCACCTCAGTCATACGTTTTGCAGCGCGACCGGTTGGCGATGCCATCCGTACTTGGTATTGTTTTAACAGCTTTTGCCCATCTGCAGCGGTACTTGCACGTTGCTGCACTATTTTTTGCCATGTTGCAACAATCGTTCGAATAATCGTTGTCTTGCCAGTTCCTGGTCCGCCCGTCAGCAAAAAAATAGGTGCGTTTAACCCCTCTTTAACCGCCGAAATTTGTGTATTATCTAAGGTCATATTCCCTGGCGTCACAAAAGCTTGGTCAATGTCTGCAATCGTTACTTCAAACGGTGGCGTGGCTGTCTGCAAACGCTGAATATCATGTGATGCTTGAACTTCTGAGTCAAAGAGTGTATTAGGATAATAACGACCCTCATCATTCACTAAGAGATGACTACTAATCAAACGTGAAATTGCTGTTTCAATTTGTTCTGCAAAACTTTGACCCTGCTCATGAATCATTTGAGAAATCGCATAACGTAATTGATCATGATACAGATAAGTGTGACCATGCTGAAAGCTCACTCGCATAACTGCCGCATAAACAGCTGCTTGTAAACGTTTCTGATCAGAAGCTTCAACACCAATTTGGCGACCTATTTCGTCAGCTTTTTTGAAATTAATGCCTTCAAATTCGAATACAAGCCGATATGGGTCTTGCATTAAAATATCTTGTGCTTGATTACCATATTGATCATATAAACGGCCAGCCAAGTCAGCCCCAATGCCAAATTGATTACCAATTTGGAACAAACGCTCCAAACCAAGGTTGAGTTGCAATGTTTTCGCCATTTTTTTCGCGGTTGAATCCTTAATGATACCGTCTAAAACAGCAACATCTGCTAAAATCAAATCCACAGCATTTAATCCAAGATGGTCAACAATTTTTTGTGCAGATTTTGGTCCAATACCTGAAAACTGACCACTGGCAAAATATTTAATTAGTCCATTTTCATCGGGTGGTAATTCATTTTCGTATCGTTCCGCCTTGAATTGTTGACCATATTTAGGGTGGCGTACTGTTTGACCATAAAAAGCATAAACACTGCCTTCTTGGACATCACCAAAAGTGCCCGTCACAATGATTTCAGGCGCGCCCCAGTCGTCAAGTGACGTCTCTTCTACTGACACAGATAAAATTTTAAAGTACGAATCCGTTGACGCAAAAATCACAGATTGTAATGTGCCAATAACTTTATCCAATTCTGTCGTTACTAATGCCATTAAATTGTTGTCGAGTCATCTTGCTTTTTATTGAGATAACTCGTATTATTCCAATCTTCAATTTGGTAATGTTCACCATCAACTGTTGATAATACAGTTGTCGAGGTATTACTTAAACCACCACGTTCACGAATACTCATTCGTGGTTGCTGCAATAAGCCATTCAATCCAAAAGAAAGCGCCATACCATGCGATACAATCAAAATATTGTCGTTTGGGTATTGTTGTGCTATATCTTTAATTACTCGCACAAAGCGGTTGGTCGCTTTGGTATAACCTTCACCGCCAAATTCCTGACCCTCAAAATGATCTAAGTCGTGACGATAATTATCGTAGGCCTTTGGGTAACGTTCTTGCACATTTGCAACTAACTCACCTTCCCATTCGCCTAAGCTGACTTCCGCTAAATTAGATCTCAATGACAAAGCTGGTGTGTTCTTTAAATATTGCGCAATTTTTGTAGCAGTAATCCGAGCACGTTTAATCGGTGAAGCATAGATGTGAGCAAATTTAACGTCGTTCAAAAATTCGCCAACTTTTTTCATGTCGGCATAACTTGATGGCAGTAACTCTGAATCACCATTGCCACCTTGAAAGCGTCGTTCGAGATTCCACTCCGTTTGACCGTGCCTTACAAAATAAAATTTAGTCATATTGATTGATTTACCTCCAAAAAATGATAATGATGTTGATGCGTTCTAATTAATCTTTTCAATGATGCCGCGTTGTACCAATTCATCGATAAAAAAATGATACAACTTGACAATTTCTTCAGCATTATTATTTTTAAAAATATCAACGCGAACAACATCTCCCGCTGAGACAGTACTCATTTTGAAACCTGTCAAATCTTGATTAACGGATACTTTGAGCTGAATAGAATTAGCTAACGCTTTTTCTGGCTCTAATGCTCGATGTAAAACATGAATCCCCGCATTGTTAGTGACAAATCCTAAATCACCCAGCGTATATTTTTTTAGTTGATCACTCAATTGATAAGTCGCGTCTCCGGCGATTGTTACACTTTTCTCAAATGCCATTATTTTATAGCTCCTCAGTTAGTCTAAGTACCATTATAGCAAAAAAGCACCACTATCGTGGCGCTGATTGATTTAAAACTTTTGATTAAATTCAGATCCCTTTGGATGATTAGGCACTTTTATCTTACCGTTAATGATTGCCTTTTTAGCTTTATTGACAGCTTTCTTTTCGGCAGAAGTTAGTTCTGAATCAGTGAGATAAACACCATGCTCTTTCAAACCATAAGCAATTGTTTTACCACCAGGGAATTTTTTGGTCTTGTTGTAATTATCCGCAACATTTTTGACACCATCGCCTACTGAAGTAATTGATGAAGCCAATGTTGACGTCGTCTTTTTACCATCTTTTGAAGTGTAGGCCCCATCAGACTTTTGATCGCGATCAACACCAATGATGTAGAGACGTTCTTTTGAATCTGCGTTCAACTTGGCATTTTCTGCCTTTGCTTCAGAAAATGCACCATTTCCAACAAATCCAGCTGCCGCAAAAATAGTACGAATCCCAGAAGCATACATCGTCGCTGCAATTGTTTTTCCTTTAGCAGAATCAGTAAATGAGTTAGCATACTGCTTTTCAACTTTCAAAGATGAATCAGTTGCTTTTACACCAGCTTCAAAGCCTGCATCAAAGGCATCAATAATGTTACCGTGAATTCCACCGATGAAGCCAACTGTTTTTTCACCGTTGGCATCGGCTTTTGTTGCAGCAGCAACACCAGCAAGATATGATGATTGTTCAGAACGGAACATGACGCTTGCGACGTTTTTACGACTTTTAACAATGTCATCTACCAAAACAAATTTTTGCTTAGGGTTCAATTTAGCAGATTTTGTGATTGATTGGTTCAATGAATAGCCAATACCATAAACAATCGTGTACTTCTTACTCTTAGTTGCCAAATTAAAATTTTGATCAAGGTCAGAATGATCAGCTGTATTAAAATAAGTCACAGGGGCATTTTGACCAGACTTCAAATTATTTTTCTTAGCATAAGCTTGTGCGCCTTCCCATGCAGATTGGTTGAATGAATGGTCATCCACACCACCCACGTCCAGAACAAGGCCCAGTGTGGCTGATTTGCTGCTATCAGTTGATGATGTTGATTTATGACTAGTAGCCGCATAAATACCGCCACCAATTATGGCTACAGCTACGACACCAGCAATAATTTTTGTTGATTGATTCATGGTGATTCTCCTCTATTACGCTCTCACGCTTTTTCAATTGGGTACGCTAACGCGTAGCACCGACCCAATTATTTTGACTAACTAAATATAAGCTGTACTTTTTTCAATTAGTTCCAGCTATTAATTTTACATTAGTGGCAACAAAAAACAAGGTCCATAGTGGTCCTTGCTTTTAAAAAAAGGATGACAGCCATTGAAAAAATTATTAAACACGCACAGCAAAGCGCAACCCTTTTGGCAAAAAGTTTTTGATTTGTCCGTTCACAAATTTACCCCAACCAGCGCCATTGCCGTTAACTACCATCAATATCCACCCCTTAGATAATGGCTCATCAGTACTAATAACATCGCCATGAGCATAATCAGCCCAATCTTGATCCACTAAATTAAATTGCTGCTTAACTTGTCTTGGTGACACAGCTAACGCCAAAGCATGTGCTGGTTCAAAACGATTTTTTTTGAAGCTACCTATTTCCAATCCTGGGCGCAAAATCTTCAACCCATTCAAATCAGGTGTCACTTCAGGCGCAAGAAATAACCGATCACCAAACAGCAGAAATTGACGATTTTCAATATCGAATTGTTGAAAAGTTGATTTCCAAAAGTCATCAATTAGTTGTTGTTGGTCACGATTAAGTTCGGCTGGTTTGAGTTTTTTTATCACAGTCTCAATAGGTTCTACTACTTTAGCCCTTTTGACCAATTTTGCTACAAAATGTCCTTCACCATTTAAACGATGTGGCCATAAACGCGCTGTTTTTAGGAGCTCAGAACGATTTTGAGTTTGACTAGTTGTTGTCACGCCACTGACAAAATCAGAATCAGCCCACTCAGGACGCCCGTCACTAATGCCACTGTTAATCGGCTTATCAATTGGCAACAGTTCAAATTCTGGATAGGTATCAAGTAGCCACGCTATCATCTGCTCGTCCTCTTCAGGGGCAAACGTGCAAGTTGAATAAATTAGCTCACCACCTGGCCGTAACATTTTAACCGTTTCATGCAAGATTTCGCGCTGCCGTTTGGCATTCTCAGCAGGGTAATCCGAATGCCAATAAGTCATTGCATCCGGATCTTTTCGAAACATACCCTCACCAGAACATGGCGCATCGAGTAGAATTTTGTCAAAAAATAGTGGGAGTCGAGCACTCAATTCCGCCGGGGTCTGTGAACTGACAATTGCATTTTTCACACCCATTCTCTCAATATTTTCGCTTAATATTTTAGCACGCGACATAAAAATTTCATTAGACCACAGCAAGCCTTTTTGCATCATAAAAGCCGCCAAATGAGTTGATTTTCCACCTGGCGCTGCAGCTAAATCTAATACTTTTTCACCTGGCTTTGGGGCCGCAACCTCGCCCACAAATTGCGCCGACGGTTCCTGAGAATAAACAACCCCCGTGACGTGGTCCTTTGAGTGGCCATCAACAGCTCCGAAGTATCCCCATTGACCATACGGCACTTTCCCATCATTTGGTGTTTCATGCGGCACTGGATTTGCTTTCAAAGGGTTAACCCGATAACCCTTTTGGTGGACAGTTTCAAAACTGTTAAAAAAATCCGTTGCTTCCTGTCCTAACAAACGTGTGTACTTTTTTTTGAAATCTTCAGGTAAGTTCATGAGTATGCTTCAACCTCATCAAATGTTGGAATTGAAGGAATGGCCCCCGGTCTTGTGACAGCAATAGCACTAGCTATGCTAGCACGTTTTACAGCATCATCTAAATTACTAAAATCAGATGCTATAACACTCGCCAATGTGCCAATGAAAGTATCTCCCGCCGCTGTGGTGTCTTGTGCGACTACCTTTTCAGGTTGTGCCCACCATCTTCTTTGACCATCAGCAACAAAAGATCCTGCGGCGCCAAGCGTGATAATACTTCGCTTTGCGCCTTTTGCTTGCAACGCATCCGTCACACGATTTAAAACACCTTCGTCATTTACAACTTCAATTCCTGTCAACAGTTGCGCCTCTGTCTCATTTGGCAAAATAATGTCTGTAACAGCCATTAATTCGGGCGTCAATTCGTACACTGCTGGCGCCGGATTTAAAACAGTTTGAACATGATGGTTATGTGCTAGCTCAAAGGCTGCCAAAATAACAGCATAAGGCACCTCAAACTGCGCAATAATCAAATCGGCATCAATAATTAAATCGTGATCTAAGTCGGCAGTTGTCAGAGCTTGATTAGCACCACCATGAATTAGAATTGTATTGGCGCCATCATCTTGTAACATGATAAAAGCAGAACCAGTCGGTACATCACCATTAGTTTTTAGTTGATCGACGTTAACCCCGTTATTGACAAGAGTAGCGCGCATGAATTGGCCATTGGCATCATTACCAATTGCACCAATAAAAGACACGTCGGCCCCCTGCCTTGCTGCGGCAACGGCTTGATTGGCGCCCTTTCCACCCGGTGCAGTAGTAACGTTAGTCAAAGCCATTGTCTCTCCGACTAGTGGCATTCGCGGCATTTTCATAATGCTATCAACATTCAAACTTCCAAGAACAACGATTTTTTTTGTCATAACTTTCATCCATCTCATTAATGTCAAATAAAGTTGGTAACACAATTGGTTATCAAACATTATTTTTGCATAAAGTTAATTATATCATTTATTATCACACACTTGGAAAGTCATCAAAAAAGACACGCTCGTCTTAAGCGTGCCTTTGTATATCGCCACCATTTTCGATCATAATACGCAGCATTTCCATTAACTCTTGATTTTGATTGGTCAGCACTTGTAATTCGAATCGCATCGCCTTGATCTGGCGTTTCATTTCCGCTAAATCGTCGGTTGTATTATCTTGATAGCCAAATACTTGGTGATATGGTTGCTTATTACCTGTGTAAACAGATTCTGAAAAGGTATCACGTTCTTGACGTACCCACCTCATGACTGTGTTGTAGGGAATTTCAAATTCAGAGGCCACTGACTTTCCAGATTGATGGCGGTTAATGATTTTGTCGCAAACTTCGTTACGCGTTTTTAATGAATAATGTGCTCTTGTTTCCATTTTTTACCACCTTTTTAATACTTTAATAAATTATTATAAAGGAGATATTTTCATTTGATAATGGACAGTTTTCACGATATTACCCATTTAATATTAAAAATGGTATATTTTAAACACTAATCATTTCGGGTATTACCCGTTTGATCATGTATTGCTACAACTTTGGCATTATTAACTCGTCCGGTACCCGAATATGGTTGATAATCATCAAACAAGACACCTTGATCAGCCCACCATTTTCTTAAAACTTCTTTATTGGCATCAAATCTTGGTGGCATTGCAAATGTTGTTCCTAAATCTTGAACAGACTCATCTAGTGTAAACCCTGGATTAGTAGTTGCTACCTCAACACGATTGCCCCCCGGCTCAATAAAGTAGATAGAGTTGAAATAACCACGATCAATATAGACTTCACGACGCCAACCTTGTTCCCGTGCACGCGCCCACAAGTAATCTAAATCCTGCGAAGATTCAACGGCTAAAGCAAAATGATCAGTTGACCCTTTTCCAAATTTTGATTCAGGGGCATCGCTTGGTGTTTCGTACAAGTAAATGGCCTGTTCATCTGCTAAATTCACAACGTTGCCCTTAACAACGACACCATAGTTACTAAAAAGTTGTTCAAAGAAATTAGCAGTCGCCACAACATCAGGAACATGTAATTCAGCCCCTAGAATACCTGTGATTTGTTTTTCTGCAGGAACATCTGACATAAAGTTGATATGCCAGTCAAACTGTTGCTGATTGACTGCTTTAATTTCAATTGGAATTGCATCAAAATCTTGCGTGTGTAAAATACCACGGCCATCAACTGTTACTGGTAAATTAAAGGAAAGCAATCGTTCTTGCCAATATGGTAACGCACCTGCCGGCACACCAAAATGTAGCCCATTGAAAAACATTTTGCCGTCGACACGAGGACGATCAAGTTTTGCATCTGGGAAAAAAGTGACCACAGTGCCCGGTGTACCAATGAAATCACCATAATAAACATGGCGCATATGAGGATTAGCCTGATTAATAGAATTTTTTATGAAACGTAAACCCAAAATATCAACATAAAAATGTGCATTTTGTTTAAAATTACCTGTTAAAAGAGAGACGTGATGCGTTTTCATATGCTTATCGCCATGCGCGTCAAAAGGCGCGCCTTTCTATTTTTATTGTTGATTAAATTATATATGCCCTAAATAAAAAAGCAAGCATTTTGCTTACTTTTTAGAAGCTAATTATCCATTTTTGGTCTAAAATAACGATATATTGCCTGTGCAACTACCAATAAGAATATTGCTGCAGCTAACATTAACGTTTTATCGGTCTGATCATGGTAAACCAGCATCGCTCTAATTAAGGCAGTCACGCCGATATATAGAAAGTTGCCAGTTGAAATGTGGGCGTCCTTTATAAAATATTCACGTACCAAACTCAAAAACTCAAAAAACAAAAATACAACTAAAATTTCCTCAGCCAATTCCGTAAAATGACCAGCGATATCGGTCATCCATAACATTTGTGCAAGATTCAACAATTCTCGTAGCAAAAAACCAAATATCACGACCCCAATAACAATCATGACCGTATTTAAAACATACTCGAAGTAACCCGCAACTTTTTGATGCCACTCGTGTTTCATATATTTACCGCCCTTTAATATTTTTCAGGTTAAAAGTCAAATAAACTCAATTGATTTTCGTCTGGTAATCCCTCTAGAACGGAATGCTGTGTCATAAAATCAATAATCGTTTGTGACACTTTGCCTCTTTTTTTAAGGTCTTCTTTACTCAAAAAAGGTTTTTCTGTCCGTGCAGCCACAATTTGTTTGGCCACGTTGTCGCCCAATCCCGGTAGAGAAATAAATGGTGGTATTAGTGTTTCACCATCAATCACCCATTCAAGTGCTTCCGATCGGTTTAAATCAACCATTTTGAAGCTAATTCCTCGCTCAAGCGCTTCGTTAGCCATTTCAAGAACTGTCATTAAGTTTTTATCGCCAACAGTCGCGTCATTGCCAAGTTCACGTAATTTCTTTAAAGCAGATTTGGTTGCTTCTTTACCCCGACTCATCGCGACAACATCAAAAGCATCCGCACGAACTGAGAAGTAAGTTGCATAGTATATTGTTGGAAAATAAACTTTGAAGTAGGCAATTCGCAAAGCCATTAAAACATAAGCCGCGGCATGCGCTCGTGGGAACATGTATTTAATTTTGAGCATTGATTGGATATACCATTCTGGAATATTTGCTTCGCGCAACTGTTTTTGGTATTCGTCGGTAATCCCCTTACCTTTACGAACCTTTTCCATAATGTTAAACGCATCGGCAGCTGGAAAACCCCAGTTAATTAAATCTGTCATGATTTTATCACGCGTTCCAATAACTGTACCGATTGTAGCCGTTCCGTTTTCGATCAACTCATTAGCATTTCCCAACCAAACATCTGTACCGTGAGATAAGCCAGAAATTTGTAATAACTCAGAATAAGTATGTGGTTGCGTTTCTTCCAACATACCGCGCACAAAGTTAGTCCCAAATTCAGGTAATCCTAGTGTCCCTGTTTTTGAAAAGATTTGCTCTGGTGTTACACCAAGTGCTTCGGTAGAGGTAAACAAACTTAAAACACCGGGATCGTTTGCTGGAATTGATTGCGGATCAATGCCAGACATATCCTTTAATGTCCGCACCATTGTTGGATCATCATGTCCCAAAATATCCATTTTCAATAAATTATCATGAATGGAATGATAATCCATGTGTGTTGTTTGCCAGAGCGATTTTTGATCATCAGCAGGATATTGAATTGGTGTGAAATCATAGACTTCGTACTCGCGCGGTACAATCAATATACCACCGGGATGCTGTCCTGTTGTCCGTTTGACGCCTGTGATTCCTTGGGCCAATCGCTCAATTTCTGCCCCACGATAATGCTTATCATGGTCCCGTTCATAGCCTTTCACGTAACCAAAAGCTGTTTTTTCAGCCACTGTCGCTATCGTTCCGGCACGGTACACATTATGCTCGCCAAATAGTACTTTCATGTAATTGTGAGCAATTGGCTGATAATCACCAGAAAAATTCAAATCGATATCTGGCACTTTATTTCCAGTGAAGCCCATAAAAGTTTCAAACGGAATGTTTTGTCCATCACCAATCAACATTTCGCCTGGATGATTGGGGTCTCCTTTTTCAGGCAGGTCATAGCCAGACTCATATTGTTTTGGATCAACTAATTCGAAATAATCACCATGCGCGGATCGATAATGAGGCGGCAACGGATTAACTTCAGTTATACCCGACATTGTGGCGACAAATGAAGAGCCCACGGATCCACGTGATCCAACCAAATAGCCATCTTTAACAGATTTAGCAACCAATCGTTGCGCAATCATGTAATGCGGCGCAAAACCGTTACCAATAATTGCTTTCAACTCTTGGTCTATACGTGCTTGTATTTCTGGTGGAATTGGATCACCATACCAAGCTTTCGCTGTCCGGTATGTTTTTTCAGTGAGTTCATCACCCGCCCCAGGAATATTTGGTGGATAGGAGCCACTTTTCAGAGGCTCAATATCGTCAAGCATGTCAGAAATAAGGTGGGTATTATCAATTACAATCTTTTTTGCAACTTCTTCACCAACAAAAGCAAAGTCATCAAGCAATTCTTGCGTCGTTTTGAAATAATTATCAGGTAAAGCAGTTCTATTTTGTGGATTTCCTGGTTGTGTCGCAATTAAAATATTACGATAAATTTTATCTTCAGGGTTGGTATATTTAACATCACCAGTGACCACCACTGGTTTTTCTAATTCGTCACCAATGGCAATCATTTCCCCTAAGATTTCTTGCAGTTTTGTTTTGTCAGCAACAAGTGCCGATTCAATCATTGGTTGATAGTTTGCAGTTGGTTGAATTTCGATAAAGTCGTAATATTTAGCTTTCTCCGTTGCCTCATTTTTTCCTTTTTCAATGAGAGAAATAATGACATCCCCGCCTGTATCACCTGTTCCTACTAGTAAACCTTCACGATATTGTTGTAGGATTGAACGCGGAATACGAGGTACTTTGGCAAAAAATTCAATGTTTGAACGGGAGACCAGTTTATAAAGATTTTTTAATCCAGTCGCATTTTGAACCAACAATGTCGCATGAACCGGACGACCATGCTTCCACGCATCCCCTTCAGTCATGTGATCATTGAGTTGATTATGATAATTTAAATCAAAACGTTCTTTTGCTTCTTTCATCAAACGCCATGCGATATGTCCCGTAGTTTCAGAATCAAAAATCGCACGGTGGGCTTGCTCTAAATTGATATTAAATCGTTTAGCAATCGTACCAAGACGATAAGATTTATAGTCAGGATATAACCAACGAGTAAACGGCAACGTATCAATAATAGGATTACTAATTTGCGGTTGCTGGTAACGTGCATAAGCGGCGTTCATGAAGCCAATATCAAATGTTACATTATGCCCCACTAAAATAGCATCACCGCACCACTCTCGAAAACGTCGAATAATGTTTTCTTCGCTGTCAGCATTTGCTACCATAGCATCAGTAATTGATGTCAAATTGGTAGTGAATTCAGATAATGGAAAACCGGGATTAATATATTCTGAAAACTTATCAATAACGTTACCAAGCTGCATTTTGACAGCGGATAATTCAATGATTTTATCTGTTACAGCGGATAGTCCAGTCGTTTCCAAATCAAAAGCGACAAAAGTGGTTTCTTTGTCTAATAGTGAAATGGGTTGCAAATTGAAGGCAATTGGTTCACCATCTTCGACTAGATTAGCTTCCATACCATAGATCATTTTGAGATTATTATTACTACCAGCGGCAACAGCCTCGGGAAAGCCTTGGACATTTCCCGTGTCAGTAACAGCCAAAGCTGTTTGACCCCAACTTTTGGCGAGTTTTGCAACTTCCGAGTAGTTAGTCACGGCATCCATGGTCGACATGTTTGTGTGAACATGTAGCTCAATCCGTTGCTGTTTTTCGGGGTAATCTTCTTGTCGATTGGCGTGATCAATGACTTGTAAATCATAAATATTCATGACCAGTTCACGAGCATAGGTATCTTCTTGAACATTACCACTTAGTCGAACCCACAAACCGGCCTTTAAACCTTCAAACACCGCCTCATCAGATTCATTATTAGAAAACTTTTTGGCTGAAATAGAACTTGAATAATCGGTGATTTTGATAGTGAGTAACTGTCGCCCTGAACGCAATTCCCTAATTTCATCAGCAAAAATATAGCCCTCAACTACCACACGGTTTTCTTCACCATCGATATCTTCCAATCTGGTAATATCAGCATCTGCTGAAATTTTACGACCTAATGTTAGTGGCACACCCTCTGACGATGTTTTTGGTTTAGCCTGTTTATTAGCTTCAATTGCTTTTTGCAAGTCTTCACGGGCCTTAGCATGATGCTGTGCAACATTTTCTTGAATTTCTTGGGCTAATTGTTCGTCGAGTTGTGGCACTAATTTGATCTTAGGAAATCCAAAACTCTCGTAAACTGATACTATGGAAGCAACTGCTTGGTTATCTAACGATTGAAATAGTAGTTGCGCACCAACCGCAACACTGAATTCGTTGTCGTTTACCAATTTAAGTATCGTGTTGCTTGCTAATTGCTGCGCCTTAGCATGGTTTAATTGAGAGTGATCTAAAGCCAAATGCCAGTATTGTGCCATCATTTCTTGATCAATTGCTTGTGATTGAGTGGAAATCATTATCGACACGTCAGCTATATTAGTAAATGCTTTTTTTAGATATTGCTGAAATTGCATATATACGTTAGCTGGCAAAGGCTTTAATAATTGAACATAGAATATCCACTGTCTCTGTCTGGCAGATACATCTACGCGAGTTAACTGACCAGCTTCAAAAAAAGATACAATTTCATCTGGTAATTGAATCTGACTAATTAAGTGTTTTAATTGTTCTTCATGGGTTAACGCCATTTGTCCCCCTAATTTGAGTAAAAAAGCCGATCATTCATCGGCCAAATGTTTACTCACTTATTTATTCATTGTCACCTTGAAGCAAAACGGAAACTGAGTCAACCACTTCACTTACGCGCATTTCAATATTAGTATTACTTGCACGGACTTTGACTTCAACAACATCTTCACTCGCCTTTTTGCCAACCGTAATTCTAATTGGCAAGCCAATTAGATCAGCATCGGCAAACTTAACACCAGCACGTTCTTTGCGGTCATCCACCAAAACTTCCAAATGTTTGGCTTCTAACAAAGCTTCAAGCTCTTCAGCCACACGTACTTGATCAGCATCTTTCGTATTAACCGGTACAATATGAACATCAAATGGCGCAACACTGGCTGGCCAAACAAGCCCGTCCTCATCAGCTTTTTGCTCTGCAATCGCACTTAACAAGCGTGAAACACCGATGCCATAAGAACCCATCACAACATCAGTTTGACGACCATTTTCATCCAGAACTTGAGCGCCTAGTGACTTAGAATATCGGGTACCAAGTTTAAAAATATGACCAATTTCAATACCGGAAGTAAATACAAGGTGCCCTTTGCCATCAATTGCCAAGTCACCTTCTCTAGCAACACGAAAATCGCCAATATTTGTTTCCTCAATTTGGACGTCTCGTCCCCAATTCAAATTAGTCAAATGATAACCATCCTCATTGGCACCAGCGACAAAATTAGCCAAATCGGCAGCACGTTCATCAACCAAAAGTTGCACATTTTCAGGTAATGCAACTGGTCCTAGTGATCCGAATCCTGCACCAACAATATCACGGACACGATTTTCATCAGCTAATTCAAATGTATCAGCATTCAAGAAATTTTGAACCTTGACCTCATTGACATCATAATCACCTGTTGTCACAACTGCTACCAGTTGATCGTCAGCAATAAACATCATTGTTTTAACAAGTTCATTGGATGATTTACCCAAAAATTCTGCTACTTCCGCAATTGTTTTTGCATCAGGGGTTGCAACTTTTTCTGATGTCAATAATTCTGCATGACTGGTTTTTCTCTCATAGAAATCTTTGGCCATTTCCAAATTTGCCGCATAATCAGTCGCATCAGAATAAGCAATAGTATCTTCTCCAGCATCCGCAGGAGCAGAAAACTCCTTCGAATCTGATCCACCCATAGCACCGGCGTCACCGACAATTGCGCGATAATGAAGACCAAGTCGATTAAAAATGTTGACATACGCTTTTTCCATATTGTGAAAGGCGTCATCAAGACCTTCTTGGTCAGCACTAAATGAATAAGCATCCTTCATAATGAACTCGCGTGTTCGAAGCAATCCAAAACGTGGTCTATTTTCATCTCGGAATTTTGGTTGGATTTGGTAAACCACTAAAGGCAATTTTTTATATGACTTAATTTCATCAGCAATTAATTGGGTAAAGGTTTCTTCATGCGTTGGTCCTAAAATAAAATCACGATCTTGTCGATTTTTGAACTTGTACAACGCCGGACCGTATGTTTCATAACGCCCTGAACGCTGCCACAATTCTGCTGGTAAAATTTCTGGGACTAACATCTCATTGGCGTCAATTTTTGACATTTCTTCCCGAATAATAGCTTCGATTTTATTTAAAACCCGCTTAGCCAAGGGTAAATATGAAAACATACCAGCTGCAACGGGGCGGATATAACCTGCTTTTAACAATAATTGGTGGCTTTTAACCTCAGCTTCCGCCGGAACTTCTCGTAAAGTTGGCATCAGTAATTTAGACTGTTTCATATAAACTCCTCTTTTATTGAATATACTCTCATTTATTTTATCGCAAAATATCATTAATAGTAACAGCAATCATCAGAATTACCATTGCAATTGCACCTACCACGGTGACACCATTTTCAAACGATGCTGGTAATGGACGCCTTAGAATTGCTTCCAGTAAGTTCAAGATTAGTTTACCACCATCTAGAGCTGGTATTGGAATTAAATTCATAATACCTAAGTTAATCGACAAAAATGCCATATAGAATAGAATATTCAAAAATCCTGTTTTAGCAACAGTTGACGTTGTTTTGGCAATTGAAACTGGACCACCTAGTTTATCCAAACTAAACCCACCACTAAACAAATGTGTCAGCGCGTACCAAATTCGACTGGTTGTTGAAGCTGTTGTGTTGACACCATACTGTATGCGTGCACCAAAGCTCTGGTGCGTTTTCTCTGTGATACCCACCAACGGCGTTCTTGTACCGTTAACCGTAACCAAATTAGGTGTGACTTTGATAGTCTCTTGTTTACCGTCACGTACAATATTAATCGTCAGTTGCTTGTGTCCAGCACCGCTAATAGCGCTTGCTACATTTTCCCAAGTTGTGGTTTTTTGTCCATTCACTTTGGTAATTTGGTCACCTGCTTGCAGTCCAGCCTTTTGAGCTGGCATGTTGTTTTGAACTGTGCCCACAATCGGTTCGTTAAGTGTAACGCTTGGCAAGGTAAAACCTAGTCCTGAAAAAACAACTAAAGCTAATACAAAGTTCATAAATGGTCCGGCAACATTAATCAAAGCGCGTCGCGATAATTTCGCACTTTGAAACCATGTGTCACGCGGGGCGATTTGGACAGTCACACCATTTTCTTCAATGATTGTCGCATCATGACTAACAGATAACACTTTCATCTCTGAATTATCAGCTTGGTAACCTGTCAACGTCAAGTCATCACTTAAGTCGAAAGTGTCAATTTGAAATGGTACACCTTGACCTGCCTGATCAATCCGTGTGTCAATTTCGATAACTTTACTCTCTTGGTCAAAGCGTAGTCGCAATCGTTGACCCGCTTCTAAGTCAGGTGTTTCATCCATTCCGGCCATCCGTACATATCCACCAACAGGTAAAATACGAATTGTATAGGCAGTGTGATTACGATTCCAGCTCAACAATTTTGGCCCCATGCCAATCGCAAATTCTCGGACCAATACTCCAGATTTTTTGGCAGCAAAAAAATGCCCAAATTCATGGACTGTGACTAATACCCCAAAAACAAATATGAATGCAATTATCGCTGTTAAACTCATTCCAAATCTCACTTTAAATTAACATGCCTAAAATTGACATCAATGGCATAACGACCAACATGGAGTCAAAACGATCTAAAATACCACCATGCCCTGGTAAAATATTACCTGAATCTTTGACATTGAAGTGACGCTTTAAGCCTGACTCGATTAAATCACCAAGCTGTCCAGCAATAGACAAAACAACTGCAAATAATAAGAGTTCAATGAAGTTATAGGCTGGTAGCCAGTTAAAGATAGTATACAGAGATGCCACAACAATTACTGCCACCAAACTACCGCCAATTGACCCTTCCCAAGTTTTGTTAGGACTAATTTTTGGCGCAAGTTTATGTTTACCAATAGCTCGCCCAACCATGTAAGCACCCGAATCAGTTAGCCAAACAATTAACATACCAAACATCACTGTTGCCAATCCTTTTGTGTCGGCTTGGAAAAAATAATGAAATCCAGTACCAATATACAGCATGGCTAGAGTCAATGTCCCAGCATCATCAAAATTAAAATGGTTACGACTAAATACTGTATGAAGTAACAAAAGAAAGGCTAGTATATAAAAGAATATATGCGCACTTTTAATGAGTGGAATGTCTTGCCAAAAACTATTGGGCAAGATCAGCGCTACAACACCAATAAAGCTGACCCAAGCTTCCGCAGAAACAAAAAAACGGTGTTTCATACGCAAAATTTCACTCATTGCAATCACACCCATAATCAGTGTCAGAATCAGAAGTGGTGCGCCTCCAATGATTAAAAGAGGGACAAAAATAATCAAAGCAACTACTGCCGTAATTACACGTGTTTTCATAGCTTACTGTTTCTCGCTTTCGTCATTAAGACCCCCAAAGCGACGGTCTCTTTTAGTATAAGAAGTAATAGCTTCTATCAAATCTTCGCCCGAATATTCTGGCCAAAGAACATTCGTAAAATATAGTTCAGCGTATGCAGACTGATAAGGCAAAAAATTACTCAAGCGCAATTCACCGGAAGTACGAATCATTAAGTCAGGCGTGGCTAAGTCACCTAATGGTGAAGTTTGAAGTGCACTGGCAAAACGATTGGCGTCAATCTCTTCAGCTGCCAAATCACCCGACGCAACCTGTTGCGCTAGTAATTTCGCTGCTGCCACAATTTCAGTTTGACCACCATAATTAAGAGCAAAGTTCAAAATCATGCCCGTGCCTTGCGCTGTTTGTTCAATCGCACGCTGCACGGCATCTTGCGTACCTTTAGGTAGGCCCGCAACATCGCCCATAACTTCAACACGAATATTATTTTTAATCAGTTCTGGTACAAAATCATTAAAAAAATCAATTGGTAATTGCATCAAAAAGTTAACTTCGTCATTCGGGCGTGACCAATTTTCAGTTGAAAAAGCATATAGTGTCAATACTTCAATGCCTAAGTCGCTGGCTGCAATCGCAACTTTTTTGACAGTTTTCATGCCCGCTTTGTGGCCCGCAACACGTGGCATAAAACGTTGTTTTGCCCAACGACCATTACCATCCATAATAATGGCAACATGTCGCGGAATTTTGAGCTGGGAGACGGTCTTCGTCTCCTCATTTTTAATTTTAAAAAGCGCCAAAACGCTCCTCCTTCGTATGCAACCACTAAATGCATATATTGTATCTAACCTATTTTACCAGAATGGCGCGCAAGGTACAAAAAAATTCGATAAGAATTATCCTATCGAATCATTAAAATTATTGAACCGTAACACTCTTTGCCAAATTACGTGGTCGATCAACGTCTAGACCACGGTCAAGAGTTGCGTAATAAGCGATTAATTGTGCCGGGATGACTGTCAACAACGGCATTAAGAGCTCATTAACTCCAGGTAGAACGAAAGAGTCATCTTTTTTAGCTAAAGTCTTAGCAGCAATAATAACCGTGTTGGCGCCTCGTGCTGCAACTTGTGCAATTTCACCTCGGACAAGTCCAGCAGTTTTAGCCTGAGTCAGCAAAGCAAATATCGGTGTACCTTCTTCAATCAAAGAAATTGTACCATGTTTTAACTCCCCAGCTGCAAAACCTTCAGTTTGAACGTATGATATTTCTTTTAACTTCAACGCCGCCTCAACAGCAACCGCTGCATCTAATCCACGTCCAATATAAAATGCTGAACGACGGTGCTTTAAGGCACTTTCAGCAATTGATTTGAAAGTGTCTTTTTGATCAATAATCACTTGCATTTCAACAGCAACTTTTGCTAACTCATTTTTTAAATCAAATGGTGTATGACCAACCGCTGCAGCCAAAATAGCTGTCACAATAATTTGTGCTGTATAGGCTTTTGTCGAGGCCACAGCAATTTCAGGACCAGCTAGCAAAGGCAAGGCAAAGTCCGCTTCGCGGGTTAAGGTTGAATTCATGACATTTGCAATGGTTAAGGTTGGATAACCTTGTTTTGTGATATTATCCAAGACTTCTCGTGAATCAGCCGTTTCTCCAGATTGGCTTAAGAAAATGAAGAATGGTTTTTTACTCAACAAAGGTTGCTCATAGGCAAATTCTGATGAAATATGAACTTCTGTTGGTGTTTGCGTCCACTGTTCAAAATACCGTTGTCCCACAAGTCCCGCGTGATATGATGTGCCGGCCGCAACAATATAAATGCGATCTGCTGCCTGCATAGCTTCGATAATTTCAGGGGCAATATTTTGTACTTGCCCTTCATCGTCAAAATAGTATTGTGACAGAGTACGTGCAACGATGGCCTGTTCATCAACTTCCTTTAACATGTAGTAAGGATAAATTCCTTTGTCAGTTTCTGAGGCATCAATATCTAAATGAAAGGCTTCACGGGTAATTTGTTTGCCATTTGGATCAAACAAATCAATCTTTTGCTTGTCAATGACAGCAATTTCGCCATCCATTAATTCAATAAAATCATGCGTAACATCCAACATCGCTGTTGCATCTGATGTCACAACGTTGCCGACTTCTGAAACACCAATCAATAAAGGACTCTTTTTCTTGGCCGCATACATCAAATTAGGTGTCTGGCGATCCATCAAAAGGAATCCGTAGGCTGAGTTGCCATCCAACAAACTAATCATCCTACGAAATGCATCAAATGTTGACAAGTGATTTTCTTTTGAAAATTTGTCAATCAATTGAACGGCAATTTCAGTATCTGTTTGTGAGTGAAGTTGAACGCCTTGTAAATATTGATCACGTAATGCTTCATAATTTTCGATGACACCATTGTGAACTAAATAAAAGCGTCCATCCTCTGACATGTGTGGATGCGCATTTTCAACTGATACACCACCGTGAGTGGCCCAACGCGTATGAGCGATACCCGCAGTACCTTCAATACCCTTACCTTCTGTTGCACGTTCCAAATCAGCTACGCGACCTTTTTCTTTAACAAGAAAGTCACCTTTTTCGCCATCATTAACATACACACCAGCTGAATCGTAACCGCGATATTCTAATTTTTCTAACCCTTTTAACAAACTAGGTAACACTTGATTAACGCCTGTAAATCCGACAATTCCACACATATATAGCCTCTTCACCAAAACTGGTTTACTTTTTATTTTTAACTAACAGTAGCTATTTTACAGTCTTTGTAACCATTTGTCAAACAATAAACAAGAATTGGTATAGTCCTATTTTTATAATTGGTATAATTAAAAAACAACGTAGTGTCAAAATACAAAGTCTGCCATTATGGTATGATAGATAAAACTTGAAAGCGAGATCTATTGTGACACAAATTGTAACCTGGCATATTCGAAACGCAAAAATTTTGGATGTTTTTAATCTTAAATTCGATGATACTGAGCTTTGGATTGACAATAATATAATTGTTTATCGTGGCCCACGAGATGATCTTGCTGCAACTCACACATTTGATGCCGGGGGTCGATATATTGTCCCCGGTTTGATTGACGCACATCTTCATATTGAAAGTTCTCTACTTGCACCTAGTGAATTTGGCAAATTAGTGCTACCTCATGGTGTCACTCGTATCATTGCTGATCCGCATGAAATCGCTAGTGTAGCCGGTATTTCAGGCATTCAATATATGCTCGAAGAAGCGCGGCAAACACCACTTCACATTCACTATATGCTACCATCCTCAGTCCCTGCAACGCCTTTTGAACACGCAGGAGCAACACTTCATGCCGAAGCTCTCAAGCCTTTTTACAGCATTCCTGAAGTAAATGGGCTAGCTGAAGTGATGGATTATCCTGCCGTCGCAAATGGTGACCCAGATATGCTCGAAAAAATCAACGACGCTTTAGCAGCAGGTAAACACGTTGATGGTCACGGTGCTGGTTTAAGCCGCGCACAACTTTCAACTTATCGTCAAGTTGGTATCGATACCGATCACGAAAGTGAAAACGCTGCTCAGGCTTTAGAACGTGTCGATGCAGGATTTTCTGTCTTTGTGCGTGAAGGCACGGTAGAACGTGATGAGGAAGCCATTTTACCAGCTATTACAACAGCCAATCACGCACATTTTTCATTTGCCACCGATGATAAAACTGCCAGTGACATTCAACATGAGGGGTCAATTGATTTTAGTATTAACCTCGCACTTCAAAATGGTATTGCGCCGGAAATCGCTTTTACTATGGCAAGTTATAATCCCGCCAAAGCCCATAACTTAAAGAACGTCGGCGCATTAACAGACGGTTTCGTTGCTGATTTGGTTATTTTTGATTCATTAACACAATTCAAAGCTCAAGAAATCATGGTCGAAGGTCATTGGTATGAAAATAAGTTTTCAACTGTGACACCATTAGCAAACCAGTCTCTGAATTTCACATTATCCGCTAGTGATTTAATCTTGCCACTGGCAGACGATATGCCTGCACATGTTATCAATATTATGCCTCACCATATTACAACTCAGCATACCGCTGAAAACGTGCCAGTCGTTAATCATCATTTTAAGGCGAATACAACATTTGCTAAAGTTGTTGTGGCTGAGCGTTATCACGACTTAGGACATGGTTTAGGGATCATTAAAGGCTTCAACATGAAAGCCGGCGCAATCGGCTCAACGGTAGCGCATGATTCACATAACGTCATTATTGCCGGTGTTGATGACAAGGATATGTTATTAGCTGCTGAAACCTTAAAGAAAATCGGTGGTGGACAAGTTGTCGTGATCGACGGTCAAGTGACCGCAATGCCTCTTCCAATCGGTGGCCTCATGTCTGATCAAGATTATCAAACGACTATTGATCAAAATCGCGCTTTAGATAAAGCTTTTTCAAAAATCAGCGATGTGCCATTTGATCCCTTCTTAACGCTCTCATTTATGGCTTTACCCGTTATCCCGAGTTTAAAAATAACAGACCAAGGATTGTTTGATTTTGATAAATTTAGCTTCATTGATATTCAAGATGCAGGAGAATTTAAGTCATGAAAGCCGTTAGTATAAGCCCACAAGACCTATTGTCAATATTTTTAGGTCAAAAGACCACTTTAACAATTGCCTATACTGGTCAGTTACTGATTGCAGCCAATAAAAATGATCAACCACATTTACCATCGGAAATGGCTGGTGCAATTGTTAACATTCAAGAGAATCAGCTCACCTTAGTCAGTTTAGTTCATCCTTTTAAAATAGAATCGGAAGCGCAATTATTTGAAGTTGATAATCAACTAATTCAGCGTGAACCCGTCAATTGGTTTGGTCCACAAGCTTTAGTGATCGAAAAAAAAATGAGTGATTTTGCTAAAACTTATGATGGTCCACGCGCAAAAAATGGTGGAATTCCACGCAACTATATTCCTAATGAAATTGCCGAACCAATCATTTTGTCAGACCGCTACTGGCAGACTTATGCACAATTCGTCAATGATCCCGACGGTTCATTTGCAGCTCAAATCAAACCAATGTTTGATTAATTTATCTAAAAAACGTATCATCCAAGTTCTGGACGATACGTTTTTAATTACCAATAAAATGAGAAATAAACAATTGTGCGACGTTAAAATAGATTAAAACTGAAGTCAAATCTGACAACGTTGTAATAAATGGACCACTCGCAACCGCCGGATCAAATCCTAATTTATCTATTAACACGGGAACAAGATATCCTGCCAAATTAGCAACCATAATTGCAATCGCCATAGCAATACCCACAGCTAATCCAAGTTCAAAATTGTGTTTCCAAATTGTCACGATTGCAAACACTGAAGCACCTGTCGCGGTACCAACTAATAATCCTGCCAGTACTTCGCTCCAAAAATTTTTCCAAGCTGTATTATCAGTTCCCACCGCCAATCGACGGACCGCTAGCGCCAATGCCTGCGTTCCGGCATTACCCGCTGTACCAGTAATTAGCGAAATAAAAACAGCCAAAATGGAAGCTTTTTTGACTAAACCATCAAACGAGCTAATCAATGTCGCCGTTGACATACCTAGTAATAGCAAGGCAATCAACCATGGAATACGTTTTATCGCTGAATGCCAAGGTGTATCATCTGTCTGGCTAACGTTAACGGCAGCCAAACCTGAATAATCTTCAACCGCTTCTTCGTCAATAACATCAACAATATCATCAACCGTGATCACACCGAGTAGCAAGTCATTGTCATCAGTAACCGGAATGGAAAGAAAATTATAATCAGCCACAATTTGTGCCACATCTTGCTGATCATCACCAGCTTTAACACTAATAATACGATCATTAGTGATGTCTGACACCAGCATATCATCAGGGTGTGTTAACAAATCTCGCAATGAGATAACGCCGACCAAGTGTTTTTGGTTATCCAAAACATAAACGTAACTAATTGCTTCAGCTTCAGCAGCTTGGTGTTTAACCAACCGCATCACTTCAACGACTCGCAAATCCTCAGTCACAGCTAAATACTCTGTTGACATCAAAGATCCCGCTGTTTGATCGTCATAATCAATTAGCTTACGCATTTCATCTGCTTCCGCTTTAGGCATCAAGCTCAAATACGTTGCAACCAAACGAGATGGTAGATTTTGCAAGACATCCGCCTCATTATCGGCGTACATGTTGCGTAAAATTTCAGTCGCTTTTTGCGGCGGCATTTCTTGGAGTAATTCTCCAATGTCGTCATCATCCGCATCCAAATTATCGAAAACATCTGCCAAAGTTTCGTCATCTAGTAAACGCCACGCAACGGCTCGCATTTGTTCAGGTAACCCACTATAAACCTGACCCATTTCAAAATCATGCAACGCTTTAAATGAGACAACAAAATCCTCATCTTGACCCGAATGAAGCAAATCAGCCAAGTGAGCAATAGTTTTTTGTAATTGTTCTGCAGTTTCTTCCAAGCTTAGTCAATATCCCTTAATGTCTTGAGATCCTCGGGTAATTTTGTGTTAAATTCACGAAAATCTTCGATAAATGGATCATAAAACTTCATATGATAGGCATGTAGCGCCTGACGTTGGAGCCCATACCAGAGGGGGCCATTATAAAGATCATCACCTACTAATGGGTGCCCAATATTTGCAAAATGAACCCGTATTTGATGCGTTCTACCAGTGTGCAATTGTACCTTGACACGCGTCATTGGGTGTTGCCCATTCTCATCATAACAACGTTCAACCCAGTACTCTGTCCGCGACGGCTTACCATCTTCACGAACTTCACGCTTAATAAAATCACCCTCAACACGACCAATTGGGGCGTTAATATCTCCGTGATCATCTGATATAATGCCAGACGGATAGGCCAAATAAAATTTTTCCACGGTATGATCTTGCAATTGTTGATCTAAAACAGCATGGGCGAATCGATGTTTTGCCAACAAAACAATGCCTGATGTATCCCGATCCAGTCGTGTCACTACGTGAGGTACCAAATCTTGTGCCTCAATTTGTTCTAAATGGCCCTTAACTTGATTAACCAATGTGTGTAGCCGATCAGCATGACCTGGCACTGTCGTAACCCCATAGGGCTTATCAACTACCAGCCAATGCTCATTTTCAAAAATAATGTTCAGAGGCTTGTAATCAGGTACGACGAGGTCATTACTCTCTTCTACCGGCATCACAATCGTCACTTTATCCCCATCTTTTAAATAATCAGACGTATAAACTGGCTTTTCATTGACCAAAATCGCCCCACCATTATGTTTCATTTGACTAAACATACGGTGGGAAACGCCATGTTTTTGCAGAAACGTACGCACTTTGCGCGCTTCTGATCCAGTATAAGTCCAAGTAAACTGCATATTCTTATCATACACATCATTTGTCGACGTGTATTTTTCTCCTAAAAAATTTAAAATATTTATTCAATGTCATTGATGAAGGCATTTTGTACGCGACGCCAAAAATCAACGTGACGATATCTAGCAAAATGAACACATTTTTCAGACACTCTAAATCGCAATTCTAAAATATGATCACTGGCAATTTCTCCCTGATCATACATCACCAAAAAATTGTTACTCTGCGGTCTCATTACAATTTCTTGATCACGAGGAACAATCAGTGGCGATCCTAACGTTCTAAAAACACGATTGTTAATGGAGGCAATTTCCGACATTTGAATTGCCTGCAAAGCAGGGTGCAAAACAGCGCCACCATTAGCTTTGTTGTAGGCAGTTGAACCTGTCGGTGTCGCCACAGCGATACCATCACCCCTAAAACGCTCAAAAACTTCACCACCCAAATAAATATCGGCAACTAGCGTGCCGAGCGGTTGCTTAATGACGGCTTCGTTCAGTGCCAAATAGTGGCTTTTTTCTCCAGTTGTTTGAATAACAGTCAGTTCTAACAACGGATAACTAACTTTTTGCCCGTTATCATGACTTAAGCTGTCTACTAGTTGGTCTAATTCCGTGCTTAACCAATCTGTATAAAAGCCCAAATGTCCGGTATGTAAGCCAACAAACCTAACATGGTCAATTTGATTAACATAGTGCTGAAAAGCGCCCAAAAGCGTGCCATCCCCACCAACGGAAACGACAATATCAGGCTCTTCATTATCAACAGTTAAACCATGTTTGCGCATTTCTAAAGCAAGATTTTTGGCAACAACACGACTGCTAACATCTTCATTGTTGAAAATAGCATACTTCATTCTACTGCTCTTATTTCACTTAATTCTTGGTCTAAAGCAAATGTTGATTCTGATAGCTTGGTAAGACGATCGGCCAAATTATCACTTAATTCGCCATGCTTATAACGTAAATCATGTTCAACTGTTGCCCAAAAATTCATAGCCATTGTGCGAACCTGAATTTCTGCTAATACTTTCAGTTCACCACTATACATTTGAACAGGATATTCAATGACGATATGATATGACCGGTAGCCTGACGGCTTGGCATTAGTCACATAATCTCGCTCTTCTAAAATTTGAAAATCCGTACGTTGTCTTAGCAAATCGACCACAGTGTAGATATCTTCCACGTACTTGGTCATAATTCGTACACCGGCGATATCTTGTAAATCAAGCGACAAGCGACTTTCGTCTAGATGACGTCGCACAATTTTTTCTTCAATAGAGGCCTGCGATTTGACACGACCTGTCACAAATTCAATTGGTGAATCCTCACCATTTTTTTCATATTGATCACGTAATCCGCGTAATTTAACTTTTAATTCTGATACAGTTTGAACGTATGGTGTAAAAAAGATTTTCCAATCCATATTACTACCCCTTTTATACAATTTAAAACATCACTATTACATTTTAACATATTTTTGAGCCTATCATTTGTCAATCCCAATATTGACGGTTATACTAATATCTTGGATATTTAAATTGTTTTACGTAGGAGAAACACCATGATCGACATTTACCACTTCGCAAATCCTTTATCAGATAACTGTTTAGTAGCCGAAGAATGCCTTGAAAAGCTCACCCATACATTTTTTCAAAAAACGCGCTTACGCTTTATTCCTCTCATCAATGAACAAGTAAGCGCTAAATTAATCCAAGGTGAGCAAGCGCTACCGATAATGGATATGCCTTATGACAAGGAATCCTTAACTTATCGTGTGATTCTTGATTTTAAAGCAGCACAAATTGAAGGTAACAAAAAGGCGCGACCTTTTTTATTGTCTTTACAAAGTGCTTTAATTACCAAAAAACAGCCATACTCTCTCTCATTGATTACAAGCATCGCCACACAAGTTGGCCTTAATCTCGACGACTTTTTGACAAATCGGATGAGTCAAGAGGTCATTGATGCGCTAAAGGCAGACCAAAAATTAGCTTGGCAGTTACTGAATAAATATAGTGTGGCGATTGTGATTGATGACTCAAGTACACTTGAAACAAGTCTATTAACGAATTTTTCAAAAGAATCTCTGACAACTCATTTCAAAAATTTACGCCAACAGTTTGTTGTTAAGACAAAAGATTTGATATCTCCTGAAAATGCCAAAACGTTTGCTTAACTTTGCTATAATGCCATAAAATCAAATCACTATCAATCTAAAAATGATGACTAAATCTTTTAATATTACTTGTACAACGACATTTTCAGTTTGACACAAAAAAGCATAATGATTCATCAACACAGATAAATCATTATGCTTTTTTGTGTGACGCCATTATTTCACCAATTTGTCCCAAATTACAACTCGCTCGGATGCCAATGACTTGGGTACGTCAATGATTCGTTGATTGGCACTACCTCTGAATTGTAATGTTAAGTCCTTTTCTTCTTCTAAAAAACGACCATCAACCAAAATATCAATTAACGACAATAAACGCGCTTTATCATAGGTTTCGTTTTGCAATTCATCCCAAGTGTAGCCTGTCCAAGACCATATATCTTTTGAATGACCAAACTCTTGACGAACTCGGCGACACAGTTTTAGACACACATCCGTGTTGAGAAATGGCTCTCCACCCAATAAAGTTAAACCTTGAACATAATCTTGACTTAAATCTTCAATAATTTGGTCTTCTAATGCTTGCGTGTAAGGTTGTCCAAAATGGAAATTTTGAGCAGCAACGTTATAACAACCAGGGCACAGAAACAGGCAGCCACTCACGTAAAGGCTACAACGCACCCCCTCGCCATCAACGAAATTAAAAGCCTTGTAGTCAGCGATATAGTTTTGACTATACTTCTGCGCCGTCCATTCTTTTGGCATCGGATTGTTTGGTTTTCGCATAGATCGCGGCATGCTCGATCATCTCCTTGGTCATATTCTTTTCACGCGAAATAATTTCAATATGTCGCCCATGAACCATGGGCCGTTGTTGCGGATTACCAAGATAACCACAAGTTCTCTTGACAACATCGCAGAGCGCTGGATCATGGTTCCCACATTCAGGGCACATAAATCCTCGAGCAGTGGCTTTAAATTCACCAGCAAATCCACATTTAAAACATTTATCAATACAAGTGTTAGTGCCCAAATAACCGACATGATCATAAGCCCAATTCCAAACTAATTCTAACGCTTGTGGATTTTGTTTCAAGTTAGGATATTCACAATAATGAATAAATCCGCCCGACGCATATTTTGGGAACGTCTCTTCAAAACTTATTTTTTCAAACGGCGTTGGATGCTTTCTAACGTCGTAATGAAAACTATTAGTATAATAATCTTTATCTGTAATATCAGGCACATCCCCAAATTTCTGCTTGTCGAGATGGCAAAATGTATCTGTTAGTGATTCCGCCGGTGTCGAGTATAGGCTATAATGATACCCACTTTCCGCTTCCCACTGTTGGCAATACTTGTGCATCTTTTTCACAATTTCTTCAGCGAACGTATGTGCTTCGGGATTTTTTTCCCAATTTGGTCCAAAGAAAGTTAAGCATGTTTCGTATAATCCAACATAGCCCAATGAAATTGTAGCACGTCCATTCTTAAACACTTCATCAACTTTATCAGTTGCCTTGAGTCTTTTCCCAAATGCGCCGTACATGTAGAGCAATGGTGCATTTTCAGGAACAGCTTCTTTTGTTCTTTCAATCCGATACGATAAAGCTTCATGGCATAGCGCCATTTTTTCATCAAAAATTTCCCAAAATAGTGCCATATCACCTTTCGCAAATAGAGAAATACGTGGCAAATTCACCGAAACAACCCCTAAATTCATTCGGCCAGAATTAACTGTGACACCATTTTCATCTTGCCAGCCTTGTAGAAACGATCGGCAACCCATTGGTGTTTTGAAACTGCCAGTTAGTTCAACAATTTTGTCATACATTAACAAATCTGGGTACATCCGCTTCGTTGAACATTCAAGCGCCAATTGCTTAATGTCGTAATTTGGATCAGTAGGAGCAAAGTTTAATCCTTTTTTTAATGTGAAAATCAACTTTGGGAAAATAGCAGTTCGCTTTTCTTTTCCTAATCCCTTAATTCTGATATTCAAAATTGCTTTTTGAATTTCACGTTCAAGCCAACTAGTTCCCAATCCAAAATTAACGGTGGTAAATGGTGTTTGTCCTTGTGATGAGTACATTGTATTAATCTCGTACTCCAAAGCCTGCATCGCATCATAAATATCTTTGCGTGTTTTTTCTTTAGCGTAGGCGTCACTTTTGTCAGCAACTACCCATTGTTCGGCTTCAACAATATGTTTGTCATAATTCATCTGCGCGTATGGTGCCAATAATTGATCAATACGATTTGCTGAACAACCACCGTACTGCGACGAAGCGACATTAGCAATAATTTGTGCCATCTGTGCTGTCGCTGTTTGAATAGAATGTGGTGAATCTACCCACGCATTGCCTATTTTATAACCATTCGTCAGCAAATTATCAAAATCGATTAAACAACAATTTGTTGCTGGTGTCACAGGTGAATAATCTAAATCATGCCAATGAATATCGCCGCGTAAATGTGCCTTAGCAACAAGTGGCGGTAACATTTGTAGTCCCAAGGCTCGACTAGCTGCCCCCGCTTCCAAATCGCGTTGGGTATTAAACACACGACTATCTTTATTTGCATTTTCATGCACAACTGCTTCATCTCGTGAAAATAGTTTTTCAATTCTTTTTTGGACATTAGCGGCATCTGCAAAGTCTTGTTTCTCAGTCTGATAGTATGCCTCATATTCGTTAACAGCATCCAATTGTTCATAATTTGTGAGTAACGAACACAATAGATTGCGAATTTCGGAAGTTGTCACACTGACTTTAGAATCCAAATATTGATAAAAATCATGCTTAATCACATCAATAATGTGATTAGACAGATTAAGCTTTGTTAAAATAAAATTGATTTTGTATGCGTAAAATTCTGTTTCTTCCCCACTTTTCTTAATGATTGTTAGATTGGGTAAACTATCAAGTTCTATCATATGGCTCATTACTAAACGATTGCCTCCAGTGCTTTTCTAAATTGTTATAGTTAAAATGGTACAACTATTTTTTGCATAAGAGTAGGACAAAAAGTGTCCTCTATTGCCATCTTCTCTATAGAATACTGATATAATCGCATTTTAAGCGTTAAAAAATTTTATAATAATCGACGTTCAACTCACATATTTTGTTATACGCAAAAAAAGACAAATCAGTTGCATACTGATTTGTCTTTTTTTATTTATGCACGTGCAAGGCTTGCTGCGCCAATTACACCAGCATCATTCCCTAATTCGGCTAATTTCACGCGTGTTGAATTACGAACTGTTGGAAATGCAAACACCTTCCAATTTTCTTCGACACGAGCTCGCAGAAATTCGCCAGCAGCAGCTACACCACCGCCAATAACAATTGCAGATGGGTTCAAAATATTTGACATTGCTGCCGTAGCATATCCGAGATAATATGACACTTTGTTGACAACTTCATTAGCTAAAAAGTCTCCGTTTTTTGCCAAGTCGAAGACAATTTTTGATGTCACTTCTTCACCATCATCAATCATCTTTTTCAGCTTTGAGTTACCAACATATTCTTCCGCCAAATCTTGTGCCAAATGAACGACACCTGTCGCAGAAGCGTATTGTTCCAAGCAACCACGATTACCACAGGTGCACAAATAACCATTTGGCTCAACGACCATATGACCGACCTCACCACCGGCACCTACTGTACCGTGAATCAGCTGACCATTTGCAACCAAACCACCACCAACACCAGTGCCTAATGTTACAAACGACACTTCATCATCGTTGTTTCCAGCACCTTTCCAAGCTTCGCCAAGCGCTGCTGAGTTAGCATCATTATCAATCGTCAATGTAAATCCAGTACCAGATTCAATATCTGCTTTAACTGGTTGCTCAGTCTTCCAATTAAGGTTAAAAGCACCCGTTACCGTACCAGTAACCCGATTAACAGTGCCTGGCGTTCCCATGCCAATACCGATAATACGATCATGATCCAGTTGATACAAATCAAGGTGGTGATTAATTGATTCCACAATATCTGGAACAATATGAGCACCATCATCTAGAATATTTGTTTTGATTGACCATTTTTGCTGAATTTCACCTTGATCTGTCAAAATTGCAAACTTGATAGTTGTACCACCAAGATCGACACCGATAAGTTTATCTTTTGCCATGATAATTATAATAATGTTGCCCGATTTAATGACTGCAAGTTCACTGGACAGCCTCAATGAGGACAACATATTTCCTCCGTATGAATTGATTACCTACTCATTCTAACAGATATGACTAGCCAAGTGCAAGCGGTTTCACAGTCTAAAAAAAACAATGATAGTCAATCACTGGGACTTTCAAGTTCCAATCGATGTTCGTGTGCCAAAATGACTTTCATTGTTGCATACATTTTTGGTTGTATAATATCGGCTTTATATAAATTATCGACTTCTAAAGCAGCCATTTCGATGTCCCACAGCCGCTTACCAACATGAATATACACACCGAATTCTTTTAAATATTGTAGAACATCATAAAAAGTTTTCATGATCTTACTCCCATAAAGACAGTTAATCCGATTAAAAGCACTGTCAGTAATACCATCACTAGCCGAACATGCCAGCTGAATTTGCCGTTACGACTATAAAAACCAAAAATCATGGCAAACATTACACCACCAATGAAGCCGCCAAAATGCCCCCAAAGGTCAATATTTGTGGCAGAAAAACTTGACAACAATGTCAATAAAATAAACAATCCCATCATTGATCCTAATGCCCTTACGTTGGGGTCATGACGGAACTGATAAGCAAATATCATCAAGCCACCAAATAAGCCGAATAATGCTGTCGAGGCACCAACTGAAATCGTATTTGGCGAAAATAAATACGAAAAAATATTACCTGAAATACCGGAAAAAAAGTATAATCCCAAAAACTTACGGCTACCAAAAGCGTCTTCTGCTATTGGACCAATAAACCACAAAGTCAGCATGTTAGTGACAATATGCATAAAACCAGCGTGCAAAAATATAGGCGTGATTAAACGCCAATATTGCGAATCGTCCTTGATATAAGGTCCCCATTTAGCACCTACTTGGACCAAAAAATAGCTATTGTCGGTTGTCCCACCACTGACGACCAGCTCAATCACAAAAACAACAATTGTTACTGTCAATAATATCGTGGTTACTGGTGCAATTAAATAATGTGTTTTTAACGTTTTCATAGTACCCATTTTAACAGATTATAACCTTCGTTGCTCATATGAACTGTTCTATATACATATCATTTTTAATAGTCCTATGTTAAAATGACAACAATTAGTTATGTAAGGAGAACAACCAATGCTTGGTATTCTATTAGTCCCATTCTTTATTTTGATAGCTTTTATTTATTTAATCACTTTTATGTTCGTTAATACATTCGGTGTTGTTTCGCGACTCATTTTCGCCATCGTGATTATCTTATTACTAGCTTTTATCGTGAAAAACTTCTGGGCGGTCGTCGGTTTTATTTTATTGATTGCATTTGCTTTCTGGATTCGCCAGAGGTTTATTCAACCGCACATGAATCATCAAACGCAACAAGACCCATCGACATTTGATGGCGAATTTGAGGAAATGGATAAAGATAAGTAATCGTTTAGGCTCTATTTAATCAAATTGAGCCTTTTTGTTTGCATATAAATGACCAAACAAAAAAGCATTCAAATAATCAAATGCTTTATTTCAACGACGATCTTTCAACCGCTGTTGCATCAAATACTGATACCTTGCGTACCAAACATCTACATAACCCTGCGAAAACGGACCCGTGCCAGCGTTAATCCAATCAACCAAAATTTTGACATGTGCTTTTAAAATCTTATCGATTTCTGGTGGATAATGCCATTTCTTACTGTGAGCTGCGTATTCGTCAGCGTCTAGTAAATGTTTTTCGCCATCTGGAAACACTTTAACATCAAGATCGTAGTCAATATATTTAAGCGCCTCTTTATCCAATACATAAGGAGATGCTAAATTACAATAATACGATACGCCATTATCACGAATCATCGCAATGATGTTAAACCAATACTTTTTGTGGAAATAAACAATGGCTGGTTCACGTGTCACCCAACGCCGACCATCGTCTTCAGTCACTAAAGTATGATCATTTAGGCCAATAATCGCGTTCTCACTGGTCTTTAAAACCATGGTATCGCGCCAAGTTCGATGCAACGAGCCGTCGTGCTTATAGCTTTTGATCGTGATGAAATCACCTTCGCGTGGCCCGCGACCTGGTTTATCAACGCTCATAACGCTACCTACTCTTCTAACACCGAATTTCTATTTCAGTATACCACAATTTACTAGTCGTCTTCCAGCATTAAATTAGCCAATACGCTATCAATTAAATCAGAAGTGTATCCTTTTGCGTAGAGACCTTTTTTCGTTTTAAATTGGCGTTTTGAATTATCGTCACGATGATAGCGTCGCCATAATTTATCAGCTTCTCGTTGAATATTTTCTAGCTCTGACTGATCATCATTTTCTTCCTCTAAATGACTAACCGCATTTTGTGCCATATCAAAAGAAAAACCTTTTGTAGCGAGTGCCGTAATGATTTTTTGTTGCTTACTGCGCATTGATTCTCGTTTATACGTAACAGCTGCTTTTTGGGCGATTTGTGTTGCAATGATGATTTGTTCCTCAACGGTGTAGGTTGCCAATGCTTCTTCAATGTCGCTATCAGAGACACCTGCTTGTTTAAGCGCCATTTTAATAACAATTGGACCCTTTGGACTAATTGTTTTTTTAGTGGCAACATAATGCATGGCGTAATTAAGGTCATCAAGGTAATGTTGCGCCTCTAATTGACTGATCACTTGTGATTGCACTTGTTCAGGTATGTCTTTATCGTTCATTTTTAGCTGAACTTGTTTTATTGTCCGAAGCGAATGACCAAGATAGTTCAGGGCAACGCGCATTGCTTTCGCAACTTCGTCGCTCAATTTAATATCAGCAATCAAGTCATCATCCAGCTCACGCCCTTTCGCTAATCCGTATTTAATCAGAACACTCTCAGATACACCAAACGCAAATTGATTATCTAAATCAATGTTGTATCGACCAGCTTGTTTTTGAACTGAAATTTTGGTTATTATTTTCATAACGATGTGATATTTCTCCTCTGTCAACCAAAATCAGCCTAAAAAACAATATAAGTTCAATTCATCAAGTGAGCAGCAAAAGTCACAAACATCAAAATAAAAAAAAGAAAAGATAGCACCATTACAAAGACGCTAACAATAAAATCTTTATTTACCAGATAATAATGTTTCTGCGTGATTTCATTTCTTTTTTGATACCACTCTCGACGATTTTGATTGCATACTATACTGGTTAATATCATACCAAAAAAGCACAATACAAGTACAGCAACGCTCACCCAAAAATTAATCTGTGTATTTTGGGTCAATTGTGGCACTGCTCCTAGCAAAATCATGACTACCTCCAAATTTATTTTTTCATTTTTGTTCTAGTTGGGCTAACCCATGTCCCTTGCCCAGATAATCCCAAGACGCTTTTCAGGGCTGGAATAAAAGTAACAACTATTGTAATGGCGTTCATTTGCCAATACCATGCCATATACATGGGTGCAAATAGGAGATATTTTAATTTTGCACCGTGATTATCAAGCGCTAATGATGCCACTAATTGCCAGATGCCAACCATCGAGATGAATGCCGAGAAGACAAACGCAATATCCAACGTATGAACTAATTGCTCAGTATCGTTGGTAAAAAGAAAATACAGTAATCTTAACGCTAACCAAGTGGTAAAGATTAAATAATAAAAGCTCCAAATGATACTGCCTGTCTGATCTATTAACAAAACAATTTTTGAAACATGTCGAATTGGATGCTTAAAAATACGAGTAAAATTGGTAATCCAAGCTTCTGTGCCACCTTTGGCCCATCTTTTCCTTTGACTATATAACATGCTCAGCGTGCTAGGCACGTTGATGTAACATAGTATATCTGGCGCAAAAATGCCTTGCCATCCGTTAAATTGTTGATCCCAAGCTATCGATATGTCTTCGGTTGCACGATCCTGACGTAATCCGCCACAATCAAGCACAGCGTCCTTGCGATACATTGTATTTGCAC
Organism: Leuconostoc sp. UCMA20149; assembly: GCF_030400235.1. Lineage (NCBI taxonomy): Bacteria > Bacillati > Bacillota > Bacilli > Lactobacillales > Lactobacillaceae > Leuconostoc > Leuconostoc sp. UCMA20149. The sequence continues at coordinate 64,384 of NZ_VJYC01000003.1, read as the reverse complement.
CTGAATAAGCATACATACTGCCAAGAACACCAAGCTGTGATCTTTTAATAATACCCACAATGCTGGAAAACTCAACGGTTTGTGATTTTTCCAATAGTAAAGACCGATTTTGGACATCTATGTTTGCTGTGACGGCAGCAACATTTTGACCACCAGGGCGCAAAAAATAATTCATGTACTTCCAAAGCCCATCTGGCGCACACACCGTATCCGCATCGTTACTCAAAATATAGTCCCCACGACAAAAAGATAACCCGATATTAAAAGCATGTGCTTTACCCTTATTCTTATTGACACGTAAAACACGTAACTTCTCATATTTAACACTTAGTCTAGACAAAATTTCAGGGGTTGTATCAGTTGAGCCATCATCACAAACCAGCACTTCATAATTATGATATTCCAAATCGTTCATTAAATAATCAATCGTATCTTCAATAACCATTTCTTCATTATGGCAAGGAATCATGATTGTAATCATTGGCTCTTTTTCAACTCGAATTTTTTTAAAATCACGATCCAAAATTTTACCAACGTACACTGTGCGATAAAAAATACCACCAATAGTCCAAGCAATAGCGCCGATAATCGGATATAGGGTCAAAATTTGCACAAAAACTGTCAGAATTTGCTTCATTTAATTTCTACCCCACTTTCCTTAAATAAGTCACTAATTAGGTGATCATCAATATTTTGTTCTTCATTAACAGCATAATATTTCGTTGATTCACGAAAGCTTTTATCGCCATATCTACTCGTGTAAAGCTCATTCATGACTGACTTTCGCGCCTGAAGTTTATCGTCATTATACGTCATTTGATTCGGATATATTTTCTGTTCACGATAATTATTTCGTACCAAAAATGCCAAACTGCATACCAACACAACGACTATCGCAATTAAGATTGAAGCTTGTAAGAATTTAGTAAGATCAAACCCATCTTGATAATGCCAATGATACAATGATTGCCAAAAGCGACCATTTTGTAGTGAATCAAACAATATCAAGACTGGCAACACGAGTACGATTAAGAAAGCAAAATTGATGCCGAATTGTCGTAATTTAAGTTCCCAGTGTCCTTTGTCAAAAAAATCATCTTGCACAAAATTTTTCACATCTTGCGTATTTGAGACCTTATCATCAACCGCAATAAAAACACTTTCTTGACTAAATTGCTTAGTATTGGATTGTATATTTTTGTCAGTCATTTTTTTCAGCCAATTCAATTTTTTGTGCCAAGTTATCATTACGGTTCAACAGATACTTCTTTTCCAATTGTAAAAGCGTCTCTTTTGGGAAAATATTGGCATAATAGCCTGTATTTTTAAGGTCGAGTTGTAAAGCATATACCGCTTCTTTAATAAATGATGCTTGCCCACTTTCCATATATTTGATAATGACCAGTAAAAACTCAGATGACAGAAATTTTTCTGGAATCTTTGAGTCCTTAAGTATCGAATCGTTGACAATTTTTGAAGCTTTCTGATCAATTGCATCAACTTCTAATCGTAAGTTTGCCTCTAAATCTTGATTAATTAATTTTTTAATTGGCCTAAAAGCCTTATATTTTGACAATTCTTTTGACAACATATAGACGATTAAGAATAAAAAGGCCGACAACATTAATAATCCAACAACCCGCGTCCAAATATTTTCAGTCGTGCCAGTGCTGCCATACATTAAACTTGCTGCGCGATTAGAAAACACAATGCTTCCCAATAAAATCATTGGTAAAATTAATGCCACAACACTTGTAATCAGCGATTGTCTGTCGTTTGACTCTTTTTTAAATGCTCTGATACACTCATTTCTGGAAAAGGCGTTTTTTTCTAATTCTTGCAAAAGTTCCCATGACACATAGCAATAGTCTAACTCGCTAATCTTCTGGTTTGTTACCATTGTCAGCACTCCTTTCCAACGCCAACTTTACTTGACGGCTCTTTCTTTTTGGCGAATCGTATCAGCAAGAATTTGCGTGAAACTTCTAGGATTATTGAAGCCATGTTTGAAATAAAAATCACTGTATTGAAGGTCTTCAACCGTTAAATTATTTTGGATGGCTAGCGAAATAATCTCTGCTTGCGCGCCAACCTCAAAGGCTGATCCTTTACACTGGATACCTAATATTTTGTGCGTCTCTTTTTCATAAACCAAGTAAGCTTCAAAGAAACCATTGCCACTAACATACTGATCTCTGATAGAGACAACATCGCTATCAAAACCTTCTCGCTTCGCCTTTTCGTTTGTCAAACCAGACATACACAACGAAATATCACGATCAAAATTAAGTTTGTACGTACCTTGTGAATTTTTCAATTTCACACTATTGCCGGCCAAATTAACGCCTGCAACGTCTCCTTGGCGAATAGCATCACTCGCGTGTGGCACATAAGTTGGTTCCTTCACGTTGGTTAGCTTGGTTGTCGCACAATCACCAACGGCATAGACATCCGGATGACTCGTTTGCATGTAATCGTCTACAATAATCGCGCCGCGATCACCCAGTGCAACTTGATCAGCAACTAAAAACGAATTGGGTCTAAACCCAGTTGCATAAATAATACCGTCAGCCTCAAAATGTTGACCATCAGCCGTCCTGACACGACTAATTTTCCGATTGTTATCTTGTAGAATTTCCTCGTCAATGCTCGTAATCAAAGTATTTGTGATAATTTTAACGCCATTTTCTACCAATGCATTTTGCATATCAAGCGCAATTTCTTTATCCAAATATCGGTTTAAGATGAAATCTGAAGAATGAATGATTGTGGTATCAATTTTCAATTCACTCAAAATTTTAGCCATTTCAATGCCAATAGCGCCACCACCAATCACAATACAACTCCGACTTTCAGCCATTAATTGTTTAATTTTGACCGCATCTTCAAATTTTTTGATAACATATAGTTTATCCAAAAAACCATCTTGGACTAAGGACAGACTGGGATATGAGCCAGTCGCAATGACTAATTTATCAAAATGATCCTCCTTGGTTACATCATAAACCGTGTCAACATAGTGAATTGACTTATGATTGAGATCAACAGCATCAATCACAGTTTGTGTTTTAACCGTAATATGCTTTTCTTCTAGTTCAGCAATTGTGGTATAACTTGATAACTTCAAAAAATTACTATCGCCAGCTAAATAGAGCGGTATACTTTGCGCTACAAAACCGATACTTTTTTGCTTTTCATAAATGATAATGTTACTGTCTGGATTTTCTTCCCTCGCGCGTAACGCACACGCTATGCCGGCATGACTAGCGCCGATGATTCTAATTTCCATATCGCTTCTCCTTGCTCAATATTGGCTATTATAATGTTAATAATGCAAAATAGTCTTACTTAATCATCATAAAACTAATATTATTACCTATTTACGTTTATTTTACATGATAAATGTGAATTTTATGTGATTTATAGGTACATTAGAACTAATGTTATTTAGAATGATTATTGATTAAAATGATTATTTAGCGTATGATAGCACTAGATTAATAATTGGAGGGAAAAAATGACAATTAATCCATTAAAAGCACAAGATGTTTGGAAAGATGTTGGCGAGCACGTTCAATTCACTGTGCTCAAGTTAAAGAGAATAGATCGCTCAAAGACCCAAGCTGCGATTCAGGAATTTGCTGACCGTTCACAGGCAATTATTCGTTCGTTACGCATTCGTGATTCTCATTTAGCAACAGAATCAAGCTTGAAAGTTGCCATTGGATTTAGTGAAACAGCTTGGGAATATCTTTTCCCAAATCAACCTAAGCCTGCTGAATTAGAAACATTCAGCGGTGTTAAGGGTCCAGAATACGAAATGCCTGCTTCAACTGGCGATCTTTTTTTCCACATACGCGCTAGTAATGAAGCTGTTGTCTATGAAGCGCAAACACAATTTATGCGTTTTCTAAAAAATATCACTGATGTTGTTGATGAAACTAAGGGATTCCGATATTTTGAGGGACGTGCAATCATTGGTTTTATTGATGGTACGGAAGCGCCGGCCGTTGAAGATGCTGCTGGTTATGCCCTCATTGGTGAGGAAGATCCTAAATTCATCAACGGTTCTTATGCTTTTGCCCAAAAGTGGCATCACAATATGGATTTTTGGGGACATCTCAATAATGAAACCCAAGAAAAAGCAATAGGACGTGAAAAATTTACCGATCTAGAATTAGAAGATGATGACAAATTCAAGAACGCTCACAACGTTGCTTCTAAATTTGAAAAAAATGGCGAAGAACAAAAAATTGTTCGCATGAATGTACCATTTTCAGATCCAGCTTTAGGCAACACCGGTACTTACTTCATTGGGTATTCACGCTATTGGTCAGTTACCAAAGGCATGCTAACAAATATGGTAGAACAGTCTGATTATTTACTCACATTTTCAGATATTTTATCAGGTCAACTTTTCTTTATCCCTTCTCGTGATACTTTGGCTGATATCGCCGATGGTGTTTATAATCAATAAAAAAAGTTACTTCGGTTCATCACTGAAGTAACTTTTTTAGTCTAATAACTGGTCAAGTCCAATTACGAGATGATCTAATTTTGTAACAGCATTTAATGCCATAATGACACCTGGCACAAACGCAGCACGACTTGTTGTGCTTTGTGACAATGTAAGTTGCTCATCAATACCGCCAAAGTACACTGTTTGTTGCGCAATGTAACCTGGTAAACGCATCGCATGCACAGGCACATCATCAACTCTTTCGCCACGTGCTTCACCCAGCGTTGTCTGCGTTGGTGCCTCACGTCGTGAACTCGCAATCATCCGTGCAGTTTGTTTAGCCGTGCCAGAGGGTGAGTCCACTTTTTTGGGATTATGCGCTTCAACAATTTCTACATCTGGAAAATATTGCGCAGCCGTTTTTGAAAATTGCATTAACAATACAGCTGACAAACTAAAGTTTGGGACAATTAAAATACCATTTGTCGCTGAAGCTTTAAGGTGAGCAACTTGCGCATCGCTTAATCCTGTCGCACCAATGACTAATGCCATATGATGAGCAATTGCATACTGGGCGTTCTCATATACGGTCGCTGGTGTGCTCACATCAAGCCAGATATCTGCTGATACATCAATATCTTCAAGAGATGTCCAAACTGGTATGTCACTATCATGCTGATGCCCACTTAAAATGCCAACAATTTCATAATCGGCCTTGAGACCATTTTGAATCGCCTCACCTAATTTGCCGAAGCCACCTGCTAAAATAATTTTTGTCATGAGTTCTCCAATAAATCATTCAGATGTGCTTTTTCAGCTTCAGCCAAGGCTAAAATTGGCAATCGAACATCTTCTCTTATCAGACCAAGATCTGCCAGTTTTGTTTTTACTGGTGCTGGAGATGGATAAGCAAATAGCGCATTCATTCTTGGCGTCAGGTAGCGTTGCAATCGACCAGCTTCTTGCCAATTATTTGTCGCCATCGCTTTAAATAGTGCCGTCATCTCATCACCATATATGTGTGAAGCGACTGAAATAGTTCCCGCCCCACCCACAACGTAAGCAGATAAGGTCATCGCATCTTCACCAGTATAAACTGAGAAATCAGTCGTACCAGCAACTTCAGCTGCAATTAAATCAACCGAAGTTGTTTCTTTAATAGCGTTAATGTTTGGATGCTTTGCAAGCTTTAAAACACTGTCTATTGTCAAACCAACCACGGTGCGGCCCGGAATATTGTAAAGCATGACTGGCTTGCTCGAAGCGTCTGCAATGGCTTCAAAGTGAGCAATCATGCCTGCCTGACTTGGCTTATTATAGTAAGGTGTAACCGCTAAAATACCATCAACGCCTGCAATAGCACTTAATTCGCGCGCTGCCATAACAGACTCTTTAGTATTATTAGAGCCAGCATTCGCAATTACTAACGCACTCCCGCTGACTTGTTGGACAATATGCGTGGTTAAAGCCAGCTTTTCTTCGTGAGTTAATGTGGGAGATTCGCCTGTTGTACCTGCAACAACAAAACCTTGCGTACCATGTTGCAGCAGATGTTCTATCAAACCATCCAACGCGTTATAATCAATACTGTCATTGGCTGTAAACGGTGTTACAATTGCGGTGATTAAACGAATATTTTCGTACATTTTCAATCTCCTTGCGTCATGCGATAAACTAAAAAGGATTTAAGGGCCAAAAATCCGGACATCAGTGCTGCTTCATCAATGTTAAGCTTGGCACTATGAAGTGGATGGGAATCATTTACGCCTAACCACAACATCACGCCAGGAATATGCTGTAATAAATACCCAAAATCCTCGCCCGTCATAGCCGGTTTGGCTAATTCAAAGTTGATATTGTCATCTTCCGTCATGTAATTGATCAAGTTTTCAGCCAATTTCGGATCATTTTCCACTGGCAAATAACTGCCACTTTCCAAAGACACTTCGATAGTCAAATCATTGGCTAACGCAATACCATCAGCTATTTTTTGAATGCGTGCCATCATCGTTTTCAATCCAGCTAATGTCATGCTACGTACTGTACCTTCCAAATGAACACGATCTGGAATAACGTTATTTGCGAAGCCACCTTGGATTGTGCCAATACTGACAACCCCGCCTTCAATTGGATCAACACCACGCGAAACAACTGTTTGTAACGTTGTGATCAACTCCGCGGCGCCTACAATTGGATCATGAACCAAGTGAGGATAGGCTGCATGACCGCCTTGACCAATGACATCCACCTTTAACTCAGCAGTACCAGCAAATAAAGTGCCTGCTAACGTACTCAAAGTACCAGCAGGTAAATCAGGTTGATCATGAATACCATAGAATTCATCGGGGCGCCATTGCCCTTCAAATAAATTCAGTTCATAAGCTAATTTTCCACCACTCTTTTCTTCTTCTGCTGGTTGGAAAAAGATAATGACATGATCTTCTGGCTGATGTTCACTGAAATATTTAGTAATGGCCAAAGCCAAACTCATGTGAACATCATGCCCACAGGCATGCATGCGACCATCGTGTATTGAAGAAAATGGTAGCTGCGTATCTTCTGTAATTGGCAAAGCATCAATATCTGATCGGTAACCAATTGTTCTTTTAGGATGGGAACCCTCAAATCTTACTAACAAAGCTGTCGGTAGCTCAGGTACCTCTCTTATGGTCATAAAATCAGTCTGCCATGACTGAACTTTTTTGAGCAAATAATCATGTGTTTGAAATTCGGCTAAAGCTAGTTCTGGTATTTGGTGTAATTCACGCCGAAATGTTTGTATATCTGCTTCGGAAACTGTCATTAAAGACTCCTTAGTGCATCAATTAAAGCGGTTTTTTGTTGGGTTTGTTCATCAATTGTTTTGATTACTTTGGCAGGTACACCAGCAACCACCGTGTTTGCCGGTACATCTTTGGTGACAATCGCACCAGCAGCAACAACGGCACCGTCACCAACTTGCACGCCTTCAATGACGACCGCATTTGCACCAACCAAAACATTATCTCCAACTCGCACAGGTTGGGCAGATACTGGTTCAATCACACCCGCCAGTACGGCACCAGCACCAATATGTGAATTTTTACCAACAATCGCACGGCCACCAAGGACGGCTCCCATATCAATCATTGTCCCCGCGCCAATTTCGGCACCAATATTAATGACAGCACCAAGCATAATTACAGCTGAATCACCAATGCTAACTTGATCACGAATAGTAGCGCCAGGCTCAATTCGAGCATTGATAGCCTTCTTGTCCAGCAACGGTACTGCTGAATTACGTGAATCATTTTCAATTAAAACACTGTCTTCTGGCAAATTTGAAATCAATGGCGCAACATCAGCCCAATCACCGATTAACTGACCAAAAATATCATTACCAAAATGTTTGACTTGATCTGGCACCTCAGCATTAAGTGATCCTTTATAGGTTACTTTCACGGGTGTCTTTTTGGGTGCATTTGCAATAAAGTTGATCAAACGTTGTGCTTCGTTTTCAGGCATTCTACTATTCTCCTAAAGTATAATCTCGGTCTAATGACACTAAATGTTCAAATGTTTCTCGTTCTACAATCAATTGGTGTTGGCCGTTTTCGACAAATACCACTGCCGGTCTGGGATTACGGTTATAGTTCGAGGCCATGGCATAACCATAAGCACCCGTTGCATTTACCGCTAAGATATCCCCTGGTTTTATGGCCGGTAAAGCTTGTTGCCAGACTAATACATCACCAGATTCGCAATATTTACCAGCAACCCGAACAACTTCTTCAGTTTGAGCATTCGGTTGATTGGCTAATACGGCTGTGTAATTAGCTTGATATAACGCTGGTCGAATATTATCACCCATACCACCATCAACGGCCAAATAATGGCGAATATCAGGAATGTCTTTTCTTGAGCCAATTGTATACAGTGTTTTTCCAGCCGGTCCAACAATTGAACGTCCAGGTTCAATCCATATTTCTGGCATTTTCCAATCATATTCAGCAGCTTTTGCTTTCAATACACGAATAATAGCCTGTGCAAATTCACTTTCAGGTAACGGCTTATCCTCATCAGTATATTTAATACCAAAACCACCACCGGCGTTAATGACTTCAGGTTGCCATCCCCAAGCATTAGCTGTATCAGCAAGAAGCGCGGCGTTTTGTTCAAAACCAGTGACATCAAAAATTTGTGACCCAATATGTGCGTGCAAACCACGTAAGTTTAAATGATCATCATTGATGGCAATGTCAAAAGCCTCTTTCGCCTGCCCAGATATTAAATCAAAACCAAATTTACTATCTTGCTGACCGGTACTGATAAATTCGTGCGTATGTGCTGAAATGCCAGGCGAAATTCGTAACAAAATGTCCTGTTTAATGGCATTTTTTTCAGCAATTTCAGAAAGTAATTTTAGTTCTAAAAAATTATCGACAATAATTGTCCCAACACCCTGCTTAACAGCAAATGTCAATTCATCATAACTTTTATTATTGCCATTAAAACTTAAATGCGCTGCTGGAAAGCCAGCAGCCAGCGCTGTATATAATTCACCACCAGACACCACATCTGCATGAATGCCTTCCTGAGCGACAACTTGATAGATTGCTTTTGTGGCAAATGCTTTTCCAGCATAACTAATCACAAATGGAATCTTTTCTTGTTCAAATACTTGTTTAAAAGCACGGATTGTCTGTCTGATATGACTTACATCATAAACATACAGCGGTGTGCCATACTTTTTCGCTAATTCAATGGTATCGACGTCTTCAATTGTTAAATGCTGATTCGTATTCGTTGGATAACTCATGCTTTCCCCTTATTCACAATAAAAAGCCATTAGTCTGAGCCTCACGGTTACAGTCTAACGGCTTTTTTAATTTACCAATTTTGACAGTTGCCATAGCTCACCGCACGTATGCGACAGTCTAACGGTTCTTAACCCTTAGCCCAACACGTTTCATTTGTAGATAAAACGTATTTCGGCGACGTCCCCTAACCTACCATCAACCCCTACAAGAGCTCCGGCAGGCGCAATGTCAATCGCAACCTCTATGTGAAATATATAAGTATTTTTAACTATTATCCCTTGAAAATTAGAAAATGTCAAGGTAATTATTTACTTGTCTTTAATCTTAAGTTATAACCTTGTTTTGTGAACAACATATTGATTAAAATTCTTGATCAATAAATGTTAAACCAAGCTCTTTACCATAGCGTCTTATTGTTGATTCTGCTAAGTTCATTTCAAAAGCTAAATCAATGTAACTAGTCATCCCCTGATTAAACAAAACTTGCATTTGCGCTTTTCTTTCATCTTTTCCGATAGCTGATTCAGTGCCTAATGCTTTAATACCACGCCCAACCATACCTGTTTCAGGTTCACTAATTGGTTGATGATCGCGCTTATCACGTTGACGCCATGCTTGTGCTGCGGCTTTTTCATCTAGTCGGGTGACTTTTACTGACATATCGTCATCACTTGGCTGTTTACTAAAATGATAGTTTAATCCCACTTGTTATTAGTCCTTTCAATCATGATTGTTGGCGCGAGCCAATATGTCTGCACCATTAATTGGTGACACAATCCCATTATGGTAGACTACCTCTAATAGATCTTCACCAGGTTCGTTTTGCGAAACAGTGATGATCTTTTGCTCACGCTGAATGACTTTCAAACGTCCCGATTTTGATGCCTTTGAGACATCAGTTTTAGGCATTTTTTGAATGTTGAGATGATCACCGTTAGATTTCTCGGCATACGCGGCTTTAATAGCAAACCGTTCGGTATCACGTGTGAATCCTTCTTGTAGCAAGCCACCACCAGAACCAACAACCAAATTATCAGCTGACCACCCTTCTGCCAGCAGCTTTTCATAAAGTGATACGATGGTATCAGCTTTCATACCATCACCTTGAATAATACCAACATTATGTTTAATCACGCGATAGCCTTTATCGTTTGTTTCAGTACCAAAAATGTCACCCAAACACCTTAATACCTCTAAATCAATCTGTTCAGGATCACCTGAATCAGGACGTAAAACTATTCTACCTGATCGTTTCATGATTCTTGATTTAATTGAATCAGATCCAATCACATTTTTGACAAAGTTGATGGCATCATAAGAATCGATCACGATCGACAAAACCGCATCTTCTGGTGCACGATCAAGTTGCGCATTCACGTAATCGAATTCACCTTGACCATCACCATAAGCAGTTGCGACCGAATGTTCAGTCGCCCAAACAGACAAAGCCCGACCCGCAATACCATAAACGTTCTCGAAGTATTGTGACGCCGCCAAATTATCAGATCCTTGAAAATGTAACAAATGCGCAGCACCCCCGCGTTTGCCAGATTCCAAACTCGTAGCGCCTCGCAGCCCAAAATCATTCACTGCTAAAAACAAACCATCAACTGAACCAGACTGCTCAAACAATGGCCGCAAACGTTTTTTAATCACCATAGAGTTAGTGGCAATTGTCGTTGGATACCAGACATGCATTAAAATGACTTCCAAAGCATTCAACGTTGTGGCAAACCACGGTGCTGTCGTTTCAATTGTAAATAACGCATTTCCCGTTGGCACAGTCATGCCTTCAGGTAATGCCTTGATAGTAACAGGAAAGTAGCCTAAGTCACGAACTTTTTCCCAGACAGCACGATTAAAGTAAGCTGATGTTCCAAATGTTTGTAAAGACATTTTTTCAGCTTCGTCTATCATATCATCAGTAATTTTGGTATGAAAATAATCATGCAAAATCATCCCCAAACCAAACCAACTGACTTGATCAAACTGACCACCGACACGTGCTTCGCCATAGGAATATAACTTAGTAATATCATCAGGATACTGTAAATGGTGAGTTAACTTGTAAGCATCTGTCGCTATAATTAAATTTTCAACCATGCTTTATCTCCGTCAATTCAGTCGTGACAAGCATACGAGTCACGTCTGTAAACGTTTCGCCACTATGGCGAATCAAGCGCCAATCATATTCTTTATCATCGTTAAATTCATCAATATAGGGTTCAAACTCACCATCAGTTTGTAAAATTAAATAGCCAGCGAAAGCAGCAATAAATTCTGATTCTGTTTCGACGATTCGTGTTAATTGATTGTTATCAAAAAAGCCAACTGCAAGTTTATCAGATTCCCACTGACCTTCAAATGCCCATTTTAAGGTTATCCAGTCTGACATTGTTATACCAAGATTCAACAAATAGTCGACAGATAGGCGAATGTGAATAGGGTGCGCTATTTTTTGTGTCTCAATACCCTTGGCATCCAATTGCGCTGAAAAAATACCACTGAGCGCTTCTAGTTCACTGACCGCTGGCATGATGGCTTCGTTTTCCCAAGCCAAAACGGTTTCACTTGCAACATCAAGTGCATCAGAAATTTCTTGACGGGTCATTTGGGTTAACTGTTGTAATTTTTCAATATTATTCATGGTTTCATCTCATACCATCGGTATTCCGAGGGCTTATCTCATTTTCTTTCTATTGTAACACGAGAGCAATCATTACTTAATTGAATTTATCATAAAGCCACCTGATATAGTGGTATATCAGGTGGCTTTATGATAAATATTATTTTTTAGATAACTTCTTTTGTCGGCGTGAAATCATCGCTGAACGAATGATACCAATAATCGTTGGCAACAATGTTACTAAGGCGATCCCTAAAATAATAATTGAAAAATGCGCCTTAACAAACGGAATATTGCCAAACAAGTACCCTGCCCCCGTGGCAATCAAACTCCACGTAAACGCAGCAATCACGCTGTTTTTCAAAAAGCGACTATACGGGAACTGACTAATACCTGCCACAAACGGCACAAAGGTTCTCACAATCGGCATGTAACGCGCAATAATGATGGCAACCGCACCCCTTTTCTCGAAAAAGCCCTCTGCTTCTCGAATATGTTCCTCTTTAATGAAGCGCCCAATCATTGGGTGCCGAATCAGCTGATAACCACCTGTTCGGCCAATCCAAAAGTTCAAAGAGTCACCCAAAACGGCTGCAAAAAAGAAAACAAACATAAACACCCAATGATTTAGTCCGGCATTGAGTCCAGCCGGCGTGGCAGCAATTGCACCCGCAGCAAATAGTAAGGAATCTCCAGGTAAAAAGGGCATGATGACTGCGCCAGTTTCAATAAAAATAACTGCGAATAAGATAAGATATGTCCATAAACCAAATGATTGCACCAAATTAGCAATATGAGCATCAATATGTAGAATAAAATCAATTAAAAAAGCCATGATGAGTTTGCGCCGGTCATAATCCGCAACAGCGACGCATTTTCCTTCCAATTTCAGTAATTCTATTTTACCATATCGTTGTCATGACAACGACACAACTATTGATTGTCGTTTTTACTTAGTCGAAAAAAGTCGTTCTAGGGTATTAACATCATCTTCAAAATTCGCAAAAGCACTATCAAGATACTCGCCACTAACCATATCAACCCCTACCGATTTAATGAGATTAACTGGATAATCGACACCGCCTGAAGCCAAAAAAAGATGATAATGATCTAGCACTTGCTTATCGCCACTCAAGATTTTATTGGCAATCGCACTGGCCACCGCATACGATGTCGCATATTGATAGACATAGAAATTGTAATAAAAATGTGGCACGCTGGCAAAATGTACAGCATAACTGTCATCCGGAAAATCATCAACAATCTGCTCACCATTGAATTGATGCTCTAATTGTGTCGCCATTTGATTCAATACTGTTAAAGACAATGCTTGACCATTTTGCTCTGTTTGGTATGTTAGTTGCTCAAATTCTGCAAACTTTACCTGAGTAACAAACGTTCCCAAAAAAGTAGCAATTGATTTGGTACGCAAATAAATTTGCGCGTCACGGTCATTTTGGTATTTTTTGATCAAATAATTTTGCAATAAAATCTCGTTGAGCGTGGAAGCAATCTCGGCATTGAAAGTTGCCGCTTCACTATATTGAACCGGTTGTGTTTGATTACTTCGGACACTGTGTATCGCGTGACCCATTTCATGCACCAAAATATTAGTGCTATACAATTTATTTGTCCAATTTAATAAAATATACGGATGAACTGTTGCAATACCAATTTCAAAACCACCAGAAGACTTGCCGACATTTTCTGCAACATCAATCCAGCGATTATTTAATGCCTCTTTAACTTGGTTAACGTAATCCTCACCAAGTGGCTGCAATGCCTCTAGTGCCAGCTTTTTTCCCTCTTCATAGGTTGTTGGCAAGAAATCTTTACCAGTTAATGATACAGATAGGTCATAATGATGTAATTGCTCAACCCCAAGCACTTTTTTCCTTAAATCGTAGTAGCGGTAAACCGTATTGATATGTTCATGGGTTTTACTGATGAGTACGTCATATAGTGCTTCGGGAATGTTATTTTGTGCTAATTGCTGTGAGCGCGCACTGTGATAGCCACGTAACGCAGTAATCGTATTTTGACTGTGAACGTGGGTATTATAAAGTTTAGCCATGGTGTGCGAAACGCTAATATGCGCATGCGCTATCATATCAACAGCCTTTTTTCTGATGTCGCGATTTTGCGACTGAATAAACTGCGAAGCATTCCCCATGGTTAATTCAATTTCATCGCCATTTTCATCTTTCAATGTGCCAAAATTCAAATCAATATCATTAAGCGTGTCAAAAATATCATTAGGACTCTGAAGGGTTGCGTTTAACGTACCCAGTAATTTTTCTTCTGTCGCTGTTAATTGATGGGCACTATTTAAACGAATTCTGTCAAAATAAAATTGATAATTTAACAATTTTGGTTCTTGCGTCATATATGACTTCAATTTATCGGATTTAATACCTGATATTTCAATTTTATAAAAAGCTGTCCCCGCGTAAAAAGTTGCCATGAGGTCCTCAGATGCCCCCTTAACTTGCTGGGCAACTGGATTGGTCATATCGCTAGCATACAAAAGTTCTGCATAAGCCTAAGTTTTATCAATATTAACGTCGATCACATTCACTAACTTTTCAGTTGCCAACAATAAATTTTGAGGACTATCACCCAGATGATCTTTAAAGTCCGCAAAATGTTTAACTGTAGCTGTCGTTTGTTGACACACTTTATCGTAATCTGCTTTTGTTTTAAAAATATCAGTTAAGTCCCAAGTCAAATTCACCGGAACTTCGGACCGCTTTAGTTTTCTTTTATGAGCCATGATGAGTTTTTCCTTTTCATATTCTAACATTCATCATATCTTTTTAAAATAAAAAAGCAAGCCGTTAAGACTTACTTTGCAAGGCTAATTGTTTTAGGTTGTCTCATTGCAATGAGACCAAAGACAATGAGCCATATCGTTGACCCTAGCGCCGGAACACGGGATTCAGGATTGAAAAATAGTGTTATGAACACAAAAACAAAAAATACAATGGCCATTGGCACAAGCACTTTTGGTGCAATCACTAGGAAACCATCCGACATATAATCGTTCGATTGACGATAACGCATGTAGGCAATCAAAATGAGGACATAGATCATCAAAAACAGATCTGTGGATGCACTTGTCACGAAACTAAAAGCATTGGTGATTGTTGGAATTAATGAAATAATTGCAGAAAATGCAACCATTAGAGATGTAAACAAAATTGCTCTCACTGGTAATTTAGCATGAGACATTTTGCGGAATGGTTTTATAAATGAAGCTTTTGACTGATAAGCCAAGGCGTAAAAATTACGACTAGCACTAAATAACACCGAATTGAGGGCCGACGCAGCACTAGTTAATACAACAAAATTCACCAAGGCTGCGGCCCATTTAATGCCAGCCAATTGGAATACCATTACAAACGGACTCTGATTAGCAGGAATTTTTTGCCAAGGATAAATCGTCATGATAATAAATAACGCACCAAGATAAAAGAACAAGATTCGCCACGGAATTTGATTAATTGCTTTTGGTAAGACAGCACGGGGATTCTCGGTTTCTGCCGTGGTCATGCCAATAAATTCCATACCAACAAAGGCAAACATCACCATTTGAAAAGCATTAATAAAGTTACCAACACCATTTGGAAAAAGACTAAAATGATGCCAAACATTACTGAATGCAACATCACCAACCGTTGTTTTAAAGCCCGTCAATGCCATGATGATACCTGTAACAATCAGTGCCAAAATAGCTACGATTTTAATCATTGCAAACCAAAATTCCGTTTCACCATACAAAGCAACCGTCACCAAATTAACACATGTCAACAATAACAAAATCACGACTTGAATCAGCCAACTTGGCAAATCTGGCAGCCAAAACTGAATATATTTTGCAACAGCAGTCAACTCGGCCATGCCCATAAACACAATTGTTAGCCAATAAGACCATCGCGCAAAAAAGCCAGCACGATTCCCCATATATTTAGTAATGAAGGTGATAAAAGTATGTTGCGTTGGATCCGCATATAACAACTCACCAATAGCGCGCATCATCACAAACATAAAAAAACCAATGATGAGATAAACCAACAGGATAGATGGTCCGGCAAAATGAATGGAATTTCCAGCCCCCATAAACAAACCGGTCCCAATTGTGCCGCCAATAGCAATTAGTTGCACATGTCGATTTTTTAGACCATGTTGCTGCGGTTGATGACTCTCTTTCGTTTCTGACATATTAATATTTTAATTCTCCTTTTACTGCAAAGCACCCTGCGAAATTCGTAGGGTGCTTTTATAACAACGCCATAATTGAACTTTTCAATCGTTAATCGTTTACTTCACGCGAATAGTGTGAAACATCAGTCAATATGATGTTTTGGAAATCTTCAAATGACATGGTTTGTGTCTTGTCTTCTCCATATTTACGGACTGTGACAGTTTGACCATCAACCTCAGAATCACCTAGAACCAAAGTATATGGAATCTTGTTTGTTTGTGCTTCTCGGATTAAATAACCCATCTTGGCATCTTTAGTTTCAACATGTGCACGCAATCCAGCCGCTTGCAACTTTTGTTGAATATCTCGAGAATACTCGCCATGCGCATCAACATTCACGGGAATGATTTGCACTTGTAGTGGTGCTAACCATGTTGGGAAAGCGCCCTTATACATTTCAATCAAGTAAGCTGTAAAGCGCTCCATTGTGCCCACAATACCACGGTGTAACATAACCGGACGATGGTTATCTTGTCCATCAGCACCAATATAAGTCAAGTTGAAACGTTCTGGTAACAGAAAATCAAGTTGAATGGTTGACATTGTTTCCTCACCACCCAATGCTGTCTTAGTTTGGACATCTAACTTGGGACCGTAAAAGGCAGCTTCACCTTCTGCTTCAAAGTAATCAAGGTTAAGATCATCCATTGCGCGTTTCAATTGTGCTTGAGACTTTTCCCACATGTCATCATCATCGAAATACTTTTCTGTATTTTTAGGATCACGATATGACAAGCGGAAACGATAGTCAGTGATGTCAAAGTCACGATAAACTTCCATCATCATTGTCAAAATTGATTTAAATTCTTCTTCAAGCTTTTCGGGTTCAACAAATGTATGCCCATCGTTTAAAGTCATTTCACGAACACGTGACAATCCTGTCAAAGCTCCTGATTTTTCATAACGATGCATCATACCAAGCTCTGCAATGCGCATGGGCAATTCTCGATATGATCGTGGCTTATGTTTGAAGACCATAATATGTGAAGGACAATTCATTGGACGCAACTCTAGGAATTCGCCATCACCCATATCCATTGGTGGGAACATATCTTCACGGTAGTGATCCCAATGCCCCGACGTTTTATACAAATTCAGGTTCGACAACACTGGTGTATAAACATGTTGGTAGCCATTTGCTAATTCTTTGTCGATAATATAACGTTCAACTTGTCGACGAATAGTTGCACCATTTGGTAACCACACTGGCAACCCAGATCCAACTTCTTGACTAGTAAAGAACAAGTCTAGATCACGGCCAATGGTACGATGATCACGTTCTTTAGCTTCTTCACGGCGTTTAACCTCAGCATCGACGTCCGCTTGTTTCCATTCAGCAATACCATAAATACGTTGCATCATTGGATTAGATGATTTACCACGCCAGTAGGCTCCAGCAACTGAAGTTAATTTGAAATGTTTTACCCAACCTGTTGATGGCACAAGTCCACCTTTGTCTAATTCAACATGATCGCCTTGAACAGCAATTGTGATTTTCTCATCGGCTGGCAAATCATTAATGAGTTCAATCTTGTATGGATCATTTTTAAATAATGTCAACGCTTCGTCACGTGAAATTTCGCGTGATACAATTGGCAAATCTTCTGCAACAATCTTGTGCATCATGGCTTCAATTTCTGCAAAATCGTCAATTGAGACTTGATTACCTGAACCGTTATCAGTGTCATAATAAAAGCCATTATCAATAAATGGTCCAACACCAAAGTGCATATTGGCAAACTTAGGAATGCGTTTCAAGGCTTGCGCCAACAAATGAGATGCTGAATGACGTAAAAGTTCCAACGCTTCATCATCGCTTGTCGTAATTAATGCGAATTCACCATCATTTTCAAGTGCATCATTCATGCCAACATATTGACCATTCAACTTAGCGGAAACCGCTTTTTTGGCCAGAGACTTTGAAATGCCAGCTGCAACCTCAATTGGTTTTGTACCTGCTGCAAAAGATTTTACAGCGCCATCTGGAAATGTTAATTGAATTTCTGTCATATACTTTCCCTCTTCATATTAAATATCAAATTACGTTTTGAAACCCTGTTAAGTGCTTGAAAAAAGCGTCCCTCTGAGCCAAAAGACTCAAAGGGACGCTTTACCGTGGTACCACCCAAGTTCTGCACCATTAAGATGCAACTTAAATGACAGCTAACGGCGTCACCCGAATGAATTTCGCTATTCTACTCATCATCACTCAAAGGTAGTCTATCAAACCTACGTTGTTCATTTCCACCAAACATGAACTCTCTTTAAACGCACAGCAATCAAGTTGTCCTCATCAAAGTTTCTAAAAATAATCTTAGCACTTTTTTAGAATTTTTGCAATTTAATTTGCAAATTATGCATTATAACATTTTATTTCAAAAAGCAGAAAATAACATTAATTTCTCAGTCACAATAACAACTAAAATTAATGATGTGAATATTGGAGGGAAATATTATGCAAAAAAAAATGTACAAATCAGGAAAAAATTGGCTAATTGCTGGCGTTACTGCCGCAGCAATCAGCACAACATTATGTTTGGAACCTGAAAATAGCGTTAATGCTGATGCTGTTACGCAACAACAAACTGTTGGGAATCAGAAAACCGCAACGTCTGAAGGTGACATTCAAAAGGCGAAAATTGCAGTTCAGCAAACAACGCAAGATAAAAACGAATCGCAACAGGCTGTCAATCAATCCAAAGCGAACCTAGAAACCGCTAAACAACAGTTAACAGCCGTTCAGCAGCAAAAAAAGCAAGCGACATCTGAAACCATTACCACAACTTCAACAGCCGTTGATAATATGTCCAACACCGTCATTCCTCGTGATAAACAAACTGTCCAAAGTGATGAAATGGCAGTTCAACAATCCCAAAAAGATGTAAATGATGCTCAAAATAATGTTTCTGCTAAGCAAACACAGATTGAATTACAACAGAAACTGGTAAATGATGCTCAAAATGAAGTTGATCATTTAAATGTCAAATCAGTGGCCGAAGACTTAAACCAAGCAACACAAGCCGTGTCTAACAGTAAAACAAGAGTCGCTGAAGTCGAAAATAATGTCACGACAATCCAAAACAACATTTCAAACCAAACCAACATTGTCAAAGAAGCTACAAATATTGTTAACGCTGCTAAAACAATTTTGGATCATACTCAAGATTTAGAGGACTCAAGTAATGCCAACACTAAGTTAATTAGTGATAAAGTCGTCAATGATCAAAATGTCGTTAACCAGCTGAATTCATCACTTGAATTAGCTAAACACAATTTGACCGAAGCACAACAAAAATTATCTGCTCACGAGGAATTTGATCGTAACGCAGCAGTTAAACAATCAGATAACGCCAACGAAGGTATGCTAACAGATGAATCACAATTACCAACTCAAGTAATTATGCCGATTCCTTATCAAGAAAAATTGAATCAACATCGTTCAACTGCTGTCACTATGTATTTGAGCGACGGAGAATCCATTGCCTATAATGTACCTCTTGATGGTTCAGGATTCGTTGACCGTTTTTACATGGTCGATAGCAGCAAAGATTCATCTCCAAAATTACAATTTGATCAAAATGGCGTCTTAGATTCACAACAAACGCAAGAATTAACTGCCTATGCACTAAAATTAATTAATTCAGTGAGAAATGAGGTTGGTTTGCCCTCACTCAACATGAATAGCTTAACTCTAAAGGCTGGTCAGGCAATGGCATTAGATCGCGCAAAAACAAATACAACCTATGCACACATCGATGCTGATAAAGATATTGATGACATCATTGGTCAACGCGGCTCTGGACAAAATGCTGGCATATACGATCAATATGTCAAAGTTGAAAATGGCGAAATGGCAGTTGGCGATGATACAATGCTGGTTGCTAAAGCAAATCTTGCAAACATTATTATTGCAATGCTTTGGAATGACGCGCCATCTGATTGGGGTCATCTTAAGAATTTCTTAAATGGTTATAATCCACAGGATGGCTATTCCTTGTCTACTTATATGTCATTATCAATTATTTCTCCAAAACTAGTTAATGCAGCCGGTGGTTATAATATCGCCTTCAATTTCTATGAAGATGGCAGCCAAATCAACAGTTCCTCCGCTTTAACTATTTCCAATGAATCGGCAGGTATTGCCGATTCATTGGATGGCATGTTGCAGTCAGCCGTAACCACAGCGACTACCACTCTTAATAAGGTTACTATTGATTTAGCAACAGCCAACAAAAAGCTCACAGCTGACCAATCAAAATTATCACAAGCAACCGTCGATTTGGCCAAGGTAGCAAAAAATTTAGTCACAGCAAAAAACGACTACCTTGCACAGCAAGAAAAATTAACAGTCGCCAAAAACAAGCTAACGCAATACCAAAATGAATTGGATCAAGCGCAAGAAAAACTTGACACAGACCGTGCCACTTTAGCAGCTAATCAGCAACTTCAAAAGCAAGCACAGGACACGGTAGATAATCTTAACGAAATTATTCTAGTCAAGCAGTCGCATCTTAGTGATCTTAAAAATAAATTGGTCGAATTAAGTGCGGTGCTGCCAACGGCAACGCAAAATTTAGAAAATCAACAAAACACGCTTACAATGGCACAAAGAAAATTGGCAACCGATGCCAGTCATTTAAATGACGATCTCAATCAATTAACAGATTTACGAAATCAGTTATCTGTTTTAACAGGGGTTGACAAGGCATTGACTATGGCACAAAAAAAGGTTGAACAAGCAGAATCCGACTACAATAAGGCCGTCACAGCTCTAAAAACAGCCTCTCAAAATCAATATGAAGCACAGATTAAATATAAGAATACTAAATTGCAGTACAAGCAAGAAAAAGAAAGTCTCAACACTCACCCAATAGGTAAAAAATCTAATCAACTCACATTATCTTTGTCAACTATGCCACAAACAAATAAAGCAACAACTCCTTACAAGTTGAATATTGCTACAAACAATATTATGACAAGTGCCGCTATTCATAAAAATATTTCAAGTGATAATCGACACAATGTTAACATTTTACCGAAAACTGCTGTATCAGAGCATATTTTGTCATTGTTACTTAACATCTTATTAGGAATAATGACGATCTTTGGGTTAAGCAAACGATACCAAGCTAAGCATTTAGTCAAAAATGATCAACAATGACCATTTTGATTATTCGAATCATATACGTTGCATACTAAAAAAGTACTGACTGTCATCTTCTCACTGACAGTCAGTACTTTTTATCACGCAATCAAGACTTTAAGCATTTATTTTTTCAAATCGACCAACACCTGCTTCAAAGCATCATGGGCAACGTCGTCGTGATCAAGAATACCATTGTCATACACGTTTTGTAAGGCTGCTATTTGTTCTTTTGATAATGCCATTATACTAATCTCCTCTTATTTTAAGTCAATTTTTCTTTACTGTTCGATACCAGAACTGCCATCCGAAACATTGACATGTCGCGGTCTTGAACCATCAGCTGGGCCGATATAGCCACTTGCTTCTAAGTCATCAATTAGGCGTGCAGCTCGATTATAGCCAATCCTAAATCGTCGTTGTAATAACGAAGTCGATGCCTTTTGTTGTTCAATCACAAATTGTAATGCGTCTTGGAACAATTCATCCTCACTATTACCATCCGACATATCACTACTATCTTGAGCAACTTCTTCGTCTGTCACTGTCATAGCTTCAGAATATTGAACCTCTTGCTGTGCTTTAACAAATTCTACCACACTAGTAACATCAGCGTTACTAATGAAAGCACCTTGCACACGCTGTGTGGGCTTGCCAGGTGGCGCAAAAATCATGTCCCCTCTGCCTAACAACTTTTCTGCACCGTTACTATCCAAAATCGTACGTGAATCAATGCCTGAAGCCGTTCTGAAAGCAATTCTACCAGGAATGTTACTTTTGATAGTACCATTGACTACTTTAACATCTGGACGCTGAGTAGCCAAAATCATATGAATGCCAGCTGCTCTGGCTTTGGCACCTAATCGGGCAATCGAAACCTCAATTTCACTACCAACCGTGCTCATTAAATCTGCAAACTCATCGACAATTGCGACGATATATGGCATTTTTTGCATAATCGGCTCACCTGTTTCAACGGCATCAGCATTTTGTTTATCAACTGCAGCGTTATATTCACCAATATTACGTTTGCCAAACTGTGCCAGCAATTTATAACGATTTTCCATTTCGTCAACTACTTTTTGCAATGATTTGGCAGCTTTTCTTGGTTCAGAAACAACTGGTGTCAGCAAATGTGGAATGCCATTATAAATCGATAATTCAACTACCTTCGGATCAACCATCATCAATTTAACTTCATTTGGCTTAGCACGAAGTAGAATTGAAATGATAATGCCGTTGAGACCCACAGATTTACCAGATCCTGTTGAACCGGCAATTAATAAATGTGGCATGGCTGATAAATCGGCCATAATAATATTACCAGTAACATCTCTCCCAAGTGGCACATTTAATGGATTATCATCAAACGGTGCATGTTCAATCATATCTCGGAACCCAACAGTTGCCTGTGTATCATTTGGTACTTCAATACCAACATATGGTTTCCCTGGAATTGGTGCCTCTATACGTATTGATTTAGCTGCTAGTGCTAACGCCAAATCATCTGCTAAATTGGCTATACGATTCACTTTAACCCCTTGTCCGGGTTTTAATTCATACTGCGTAACAGTTGGCCCCAACGACACACTTGTCACTTCAGCTTCCACACCAAAACTTTGTAATGTGTCATGAACTAGGCGTGACTTCTCAGTCAAACTTTTAAATTCTTTTGTTTGATCCGCCGGAGGTACCTGTGTTAACAAGTCTGCTGACGGCAGCTGATAGTCTGGATTATTTGCTTCTGGTGTATCGGTCGCTAGTGAAACCTCTTCGTCGCCCTGTGACCCTTTTGGATCGGATTGAGGCAATTCATCTGATGGTTTGTCATCATCAGTCGGCACTGGTCCATTCCACTTGATTTCTGGTTCAATAAATTCATGCGTTTGAGGTTGAGAGACATCTTCATTTATATTGTCAGCCTGATTAGCTACTTCTGACGTAGTTGAATGATCAACACCCAAAGGATTGTCACCATAATCGGTAATATCTTTTTTACGGGTATTTCTTTTAAATAGTGGCTCGCGTTTTGGCGCGTTAGCCCTTTGTTCCTGAATATAGGCCACACCCTCTTGCGCTTTTTCAACACTTTTTTCAGCAATATCACGTGCTGGAATTCGGAAAAAGATAATCACACCAGCGAATAATAACAGAGTTGTGACAATCCAAGTACCAACATTTGACATTAACATGAACAAAACATGGTACACTACAGCACCAATCACGCCACCACCAACTGGGGTGTTAGCTGATTGGTTAACAAAATCTTGTTTAATAATGCGAATGACTTCATTTACATATCCGGTACCATCTTGCAGCGTATAGGTGAAGAACAGTAAAGAGGAAATAACTTCAATGGCAACAAATGCCATGCTGGCTCCTATCCAAAAATGCCCAGCAACTTTCGGCAACTTCCGCATGAGCATATAATATAGTACACCGATTGTTAAGGGGACAATAATTGCTAGGTAAATGTTACCAAAGAAAAAGCGGAAAATATTTGCTACAAAAATACCAATCAAGCCCAGCTTAAAAGTACCCAAAACACCTAGAATAGCGCTAATTAATAACGTCAAATTTCTAGCAAGTGGGTGTTGCTGTTTTTTTGCACGTGAACTCGTAGTTCGTCGTTTTCTGGTTGTTTTTCTGGTCGCCAAAACTATTACCTCAATATATTACTAACGCTCTATTTTATCATGTTTAAAATACGAACGCGTGTTCATCTCGAATTCTTAAGAATTGCTTAACTGTAAACGGGGTCGGAAAATTTCAACAATGAAACACAAAAAGCCGCAACCGAAGTTGCGACTTTTAGTAGCTCGTGAGAGAATCGAACTCTCGATTCCGCCGTGAAAGGGCAGCGTCTTCGCCACTTGACCAACGAGCCATGGTCTTTGTTATTTCGCTGTTGAAACAACTATATAATCATAACAAGTTTTTTTAGTGACGTCAACCCCCTATTTCAGTTTATCTTGTTCGTAGGTATGAACAGTATCAAGATTGGGAAACGACTGTTGGCGTAGCGCCTCATAAATCACAATGGCAACAGTATTTGATAAATTCAATGATCGTATATGGGTGTCATCTTGTGGAATCCGAATGGCCTTTTCTGGATTTTGACGCATAAATACTTCTGGTAAACCAGTCGTTTCTTTACCAAATAGGAAGTAATTATCCCCATCTGTCTTTGTATAATCAGGCTCTGTATAATCTTGGTTCGCAAATTTAGAAACCAGATACAAATGATCCGTAGATGCCAACGTTTCCAAAAAATCCGGCAAGCTTGGATGCCTTACCAATTGCACGTGGTCCCAATAATCGAGACCAGCCCGCTTAACATGTTTGTCATCTAAATCAAAACCTAGAGGCTCAATTAAATGTAAAACAGCGTCCGTACCAGCAGTTGTACGCGCAATGTTACCTGTATTAGCAGGCATTAAGGGTTCAAATAAAACAACATGATTAGTCATTTTTCAACGGTTCCTTCCACTTTAAACAATTCTGAATTATGTCGCCACCACTCGTAAATGTGCGTGACAAGAACTTTAACAACAGCGTATGCTGGAACGCCTAGCACAACACCTAGTACACCAAAGATATGACCGCCACTTAGCAATACGACGATAACTGTGACAGGATGAATAGATAACGCTTCACCTAGAATTTTTGGTGCAATAACATGCCCCTCTATTGGCTGTTCGATTACCAAAACGATTATCGCCAAAATCAACAATTTTGGCCCACCAGCAATTAACGCTACTGTAAATACCGGTACTTGGGCAAGAATAGATCCCACATACGGGATCATATTAAAGAAGCCAGCCATTAAAGCCAATAATATACCATACGGCAATCCGATGACGGTGTAACCAATCGAGAACATAATGATAACCGCTAAAGCAACACCAAGTTGTCCACGAATGTATTGTGCCACTTGCGAGCTTACTTCTCTCAATAAATGATAAACTGATATTTGTGCTTTTTGTGGAAATTTATCAGCCACAACGGCCGAAAATTTATGCCCATCAAGTAACATATAATAAAGAATAAATGGCGTAGACACCATAGTGACACCAATTGAAGTCAATGTCGACGCAAACGAACTAATACCAGCGACACCGCTTGTCAAATACTTTTTACTCCAGTCAATCACATTTTGGTTGATATCAGCATTCGTATGATTTAGGTAATCACGAATATATTTAAATTGATCAGAAGCAAATGTATCATTAATAAAACGTTCACTCGTGCGCCAATATTGTGGCCAATTATCAATAAATGATACAACTTGCGTGCGCAATACCATGTAAACAGCAACAATCACGCCAGCAATAACTGCTAAAAGTGCAATCAATACAATGCCAATTGACAACTTTCTAGGTAAATGAACATGCTTTTCCAACAAATTTACCAATGGGCTTAGCAAATAATATAAAACCCCTGCAATGATGATTGGGGCACCTACTGCCGTAAATAAAGCTCGCATTGGTTCAAAAACAAATCGAACCTGCCAAGCCAGAAAAATAATCAACAAAATTAGTAGTATGACAATGAGTCCATTGAGTAAGTTGTTGCCAGAAAACCATCGCCTATACCATGACTGTTGTTCTTGGTCTTTTAACATAAATATTCCCCGATTCATCACGTTTATTATTATTCTACCATAGAAATAACAATCGTGTTGCCAGCCAGAACCGTGATGTCTCATCATGCTTTTCTGGCTTATTATCAGCCATGTCGACAAAGAAATTTGTGAAAAGGCTTACATTCGAGTATAATAAATTTAGACATTTTAAAGGAGTCCTATCATGGCAATTTATAAAATTTTGTTTGGCACCTACACAAAAAGAATCTCAAAGGGATTGTATGAAGCGGAACTTGATACTGAGAAAAAGCTTTTACAAAATCCGACACTTGTTGGTGAACTCACTAACCCAACCTACCTTGCAGTTTCAAAGGCAAATAAGGTTTACGCGGTTGAAAATCGTGATGGTCAAGGTGGTGTTGTCACCTTTGATAACTCTGTACGTCCGCTGGCTGAAATTGATTCACAACTCAGTGAAGGATCTGCTCCAGCCTATATTGGCGTTGATGAAGCACGCCAATTAGTGTACGCTGGCTACTATCACCGCGGTACTGTGGAAGTTTATCATATTAATGCTGATGGTAATTTGACATTAACTGATCAATGGCAAAATGAAGGTTCCGGTCCGCGCCCAGAACAAGGTTCATCACACATTCACTTCAGCAATTTAACACCAGATAATCGGTTAGTTGCTGTGGATCTTGGTGCTGACGAAGTCATTACTTTTGATGTTTCTGATGATGGCAAACTGACTGAAGCGTCACGCTTCAAAACTGAAGCTGGTTTTGGTCCAAGACATATTCGCTTCTCACCAGATGGTCAATACGCCTACTTACTTGGAGAATTGTCAAGTTTGCTGAGCGTGCTGAAGTATAATTCTGAAGATGGCTCTTTTGAACACGTTCAAACTGCCTCTACAATACCAACAGACTGGACAGAACATAACGGATCAGCAGCTCTTCGTTTGAGCAAGGACGGACACTACATCTATGCCTCAAACCGTGGGCATAATTCAGTTGCCGTGTTCAAAGTTTCAAATCTTGGCGCAGAAATTGAGCGCACCCAACTTATTAGCACTGAGGGGGAATTTCCACGTGATATGAATTGGGACAAAGACGAACAATTCTTAGTTGTTGCTAACCAAGATACAGATAATGTATCATTATACGGTCGTGACAGCGAGTCTGGCGAACTGTCACTTTTGCAAAAAGACTTCGCTATTCCTGAGGGCGTCCGCGTGACTTTTGAATATTAAATTCAACTACAAAACAACCACTTCGAGGGTACACACCCAAGTGGTTGTTTTTATATTGCCCGGTTGCACTGACAAAAAATTAAGCGTATAATCAAATCGTTTGAACTATCACAAGACGTCGATAATTCTAACCAGCAAATAAAGATTACCTGTGAGTAATCATTTCAAGGAGAATTAATATGCAACAAACTGGTATGTCCCCGCTCAACGCGCATCACTTTAGTGGTTACCAAAAAAAGGTAATTGCTTCGACTGCAGCAGGTTTCGGGTTGGAAAACATGGATGTAATGTTTTTATCTTTTACACTATCATCCATGATTGTTGATTTGCATATCTCAGGCGCAGCAGCTGGCCTGATATCATCAATCACAAACTTAGGTATGCTGATTGGCGGTCTCTTTTTCGGCATATTAGCTGACAAGTATGGCCGAGTAAAAGTCTTTACATACACTATCTGGATTTTTGCAATCGCAACTGCGTTAATGTTTTTTGCCAAGAATGTCTATTGGGTCTATGTCTTGCGTTTTTTGGCTGGGATAGGTGCCGGCGGCGAATATGGTTCTGGAATGGCTATTATTGCCGAAAGTTTTCCCAAAAGAGCCATTGCCAAAGTGACTTCTCTTTCAGCTATTGGTGGTCAAGCTGGCGCCATATTAGCAGCTATTTTGGCAGCCGTAATTTTGCCAA
The DNA here is from genome assembly GCF_030400235.1 of Leuconostoc sp. UCMA20149. Taxonomy (NCBI): domain Bacteria; kingdom Bacillati; phylum Bacillota; class Bacilli; order Lactobacillales; family Lactobacillaceae; genus Leuconostoc; species Leuconostoc sp. UCMA20149. The sequence continues at coordinate 36,566 of NZ_VJYC01000003.1, read as the reverse complement.
TGTTTGGTTGGCACGCGCTTTATGTTTTTGGTTTAGTCCCAGTCATCTTGATTTTTTTTATTCGCCGACACCTATCGGAAAGTAAAGTATTCACCGATATGAAAGCTAAACAAACCAGCACTGAGTATCGTCCTGGTTCAATTGCGGCACTATTTGCAACACCAGCACAAGCATGGCAAACAATCGCTTTAATGATTATGGTCATGGTTCAAATTGCTGGCTACTTTGGACTTATGAATTGGTTGCCTTCCATCATGCAAAAGCGAATTGGACTAAGTGCTTCAAGTTCGTCCCTATGGATGATCGCCACAATAATTGGTATGAGCCTTGGCATGTTAACCTTTGGCGCCATTATGGATAAATTTGGCGCAAGACGCGCTTATACTATATTTCTAATTGCTTCAGCACTCGCAGTTTTTGTGTTAACAATGGCATCAAACAAAGTAGAATTACTTCTAGCACAAATGTTAGTTGGTTTCTTTGCAAATGGTATGTATGGTGGCTATGGTGCAATTATGGGCCATTTATACCCCACGGAAATTCGCGCCACTGCCAATAATACCATCATGAATTTTGGTCGTGCAGTGGGCGGATTCTCAAGTGTTCTCATCGGTTTTCTAATGGATCGCTATTCATTGGTCATCGTCATGGGATTTCTATCTGTCTTGTATCTGATTAGCCTCAGTGTCATGCTCACCATTCCAAAATTAAAAGCAAAAGCAATCTAAAAAGACCTGATTATAAAATGAAGTGAACCCAATAACTTGGACAGAATAAAAAATCTGTTCGGAAAGTTATTGGGTTCACTTCAAAAATCAAGTCTTTTTTAATAGCTCATAATATTAACGAGATGTCTTGTTCATACGATTTTCAGCATAACCCAACGCACGACTAATACCAAATGTTAAGACAAAGTAGATTAATGATGTAATCACCAATGGGAAAAATGGCTTAAAAGATGCACCTTGGACAACACCCGTTTGGAACATCAACTCACCAACACCAATGACGGATACAACAGATCCTTCCTTAATGACTGTCACAAATTCATTACCCAAAGCCGGCAAAATGTTTTTAACAGCTTGTGGCAAAATAATATAGCGCATTGCCTTGCCTTTAGATAATCCTAATGAACGAGCCGCTTCGTTTTGACCATTATCAACGGAGTTAATACCGGAACGGATGATTTCTGCCACATAGGCGGCAGAATTTAATCCCATTGCTAAAGCACCGGCCGCGAAAGCAGATAAGTTAAAGCCAATCACTTGTGTACCGAAAAATACCATAAACGCCTGAACAAGCAATGGCGTGCCACGGACATATTCGACATATATATTACCAATTGCTTTTAGGATAAAATTAGGTGACAACTTAAATAATGCAAATACCGTACCTAATATAACACCAATCACAACAGCAATAGCAGCTAACGCTAGTGTTAGCAATGTGCCTTTAATAAATAAGTTACCGTACTTCGCCCAGAAAGACTGATCAGCAAACATTAACTTATTGGCTTTTTTCTGATATGCCGCCAATTTTCCAGATTTTACAATATTAGTGATTGAAGCATTAATTTTTGACTTCAAGACTGGTGAGTTTTTGGGCATCGCCACTGAAACTGCCCCTTCACCTGAAGCAGGCTTTGGATAAATAATTTTGAAAGTTTTATTTTGTTGTGTATATGCTTTAGAAATTGGTTCATTCAAGACAATTCCAGCTATTTTGCCAGTCGATAACTGTGCAACCAAATCAGGCACTTTTTGCAGGCTAACTAATGTTGAGCTACTCATGTTATCTTGAACATAAGTTTCTTGAGTTGTTTGTTTTTGAGCACCAATTTTTTTACCAGCAAAGGATGACAAGTTACTCGAATACTTGCTAGCATCCTTTTTGAGAACCATTATCGTTTGTAATGGTTTCAAATACGCTTCCGAAAAGTCAACAACTTGTTCACGTTCCGGTGTTGCATTGATACCTGAAATGATAACGTCGATTTTACCGGTTTGTAGGGCACCTATCAGACCATCAAATCCCATTTCTTTAATAACTGGCTTAACGCCTAAGTCCTCGGCTATTTGCTTAGCCATGTCAACTTCAAAACCAACAATTTGATCGCGACCATTAACGGTCGCATGAAATTCAAAAGGGGCATAATCAGCTGACAAACCAATGACTAATGTGCCTTTCTTCTTAATTTTAGTCAAAGCAGGATCAGTGGTTACCGCGCTGACCTTGCTTTGACCTAAAATGCCTGCAAATGGCATTAACATAATTGAAAGCATTGTTACAATCATTATTTTTTTAATTATTTTCTGCATATCCGAATCTCTCCTTGTGTTGTATCACAATAATAACAGTTTACGCGATAATGAATTTTTATGCAATAATATTTTCTGTTTATACAAATAATAACTGCATATTATTATTTTTTATTCATTAAAAAAACTCGCCGAAGCGAGCTCACCTGATATAAGTATCTGTAGGCCATGTTTTGTTCCAGTGATATGCAGGTACATATCACCTTCGGTAATCATCTATCTAAGTTCAATTGCTCAAACCATACCAATCATCGTTTCGTTTCACTAGATTAGCCGCCCCTACCAAAAGTTTGGGTTGCCCGCTTGTGGGGTTTACCTCGTCTCAAATGTCAATTTTCACTGACATATACGTTTCTATGGCACCTTCGTATCTATTCAGACATAGCTAGAAACCTTAGCCTTTTCGATCGCCGTAACATTGCTGTCCCCGGGTTTATTCTTTATCCCGGCACAAACACTACACCCATCTCAGAGTGTGCGAGCATGGACCTTCCTCACGCCAGAAATATGACGCGCAATTACCCGATACTTATATAGTGCGAATTATATCTTACGCATTTTCAGAATGGTCACGGCCAAAAACAGCTCGTTCCAAGTTAGCAACACGTTTAATCAAATCAAGATTAGTCACAGTATTAGCTGAAGGTGCAACCGGTTTTACTTCAGGTGTAACAACAGGTGCTACTGTCTCAACAACAGGCGCAGGCGTAACATTTGCAGCTCGAACGCTCTGTTGTTTGACAAGAACTAATTGATCCTGCGCATCTTTTAGCGCTGTCTGCAAACGTGCGACTTCACCTTGAAGTTGTTCAACACGTCCACCAAAGGCACCGTAGTCTTTGATGATATCATCTAAAAAGCTGTCAACATCGGCGGGATCATATCCAACGCCCATGCGCTTTTGTTTAAAAACACGTTCTAAAATATCTTTTTGCGTGTATTTTACTTGTTCCACAAGAAACACCTCGTTTAATTTTTTAACTTAATTTATATTACCAATAAATTCTCAGAATTACAAGAAAAATGAACAATTATTCATCAAATATTATATTTTCTATACGTTGCTCCTCGTAATCCGTCGCATAATCTTGTAATGCTAACATGTCAATTTGGGTCAATGGATAAGGCGTTTTTTGTTGATATACCTGAATAATTTGACTATCAAATTGTGTTTTCCCTGGGTAGTCTGCATCGTAAACTAATAAAGCGCCATCGGTGTGTGACAGCATGAATTGTTGATAAGATCTAAGCTGACTCGCACCTTGATACTCTTGTGTAGAGACACTCTCTGCAAAGTCACTCTGTGTGATTAAGTCTCGCAACTTTTCTTGATTAGATGACTGCCATTGATTTCCAAAATTTTTGAAAGGAAACATCATAGCAACTTTTAAATCTGGATAATCATTTTTTAACTCTTGAACGACTGACACTACCCACTGTTCAATTCCCAACTGACCACCAGTAATAACCCACTCTAACCCTTCATCTAATTGCGCCTTTAATACCTGCTTTAAGGCAAATTTAATTACCTTAATTTTTGGATCTTGATCACCAAAAGTACCAAGCTCATAACTACGATATCCGGTTACCCATAGCCGCATTTTCTCCTCCAAATATAAAGAACAATCAAAACCATTTGCGGTCAGATTGTTCGATCAAATTCTGATTAATTGTTTCCTGTTGTAGACCCAGTTGATGCAGAGTTCGCCGAAATACCCGCTTCAGCCGGTGTTTCCCCCGACTGAGCAATAGAAGTTACACTCGGCAGACCGCCATTACTCCAAGAAGCATTTTTAACTTCATATTCAACGATATTTCCCTTGACAGTTTGTTTAACTGTATCAGGCACGGTCCAATCTGTGTTGTCCTTGTTTTGCATAGCATAAGCCATTACTTTGGCATAGTATTGTGCTGGCAAATCTTGTTCTGTCCATGGAATGTAGTTTTGCTTTGGATAATCAAAGCCGGTCCAAACAGAAAGCGCATACGATCGTGTGTAACCAGTGAACCAGGCGTCAGAAATAGCACGATCAGGCATATTATCATCTTCATCATACCCAACTAAACCAGATTTACCAGCTTGATGTAGGCCAGTAATTGCAGCATCAGCAGCTGTAGCATTAGGTTTAATAACACCCTTTAACATATCTGTCAACATGAAAGCAGTGCTCGTTTTCATCGCGCGTGTTCCAGTCGTTGTGTAGTTATGTGTAGTGCCATCAGCCGTCACTACTTTGGTAATATAAGTTGGTTTGTAATAAGTACCACCGTTGGCAACAGCGCCAAAAGCAGCTGCTTCTTGTTCTGATGTTACCGGAATACCAATGGCATCCGAACCACCAGGCGTTCCGTCTGTTGTAATGCCTAAGCCATTAACAAACTTTTCAGCATTAGCGCCACCAACTTCTTCAAGTGTCCGAGCAGCAGGAATATTACGAGATTGGGTCAGGGCTGTACGCATAGTGATATTGCCCATATACTTTTTATCCCAATCATAAACATCTTTATCGGTACCGACATACTTATATTTTTTATCAACAACTGTTCGATACGTCGGCCAATTCAAATACTCAATCGCTGGTCCGTAGTCAAGCAGCGGTTTGATAGATGATCCTGATGAACGTGACGATTGTGTCGCACGGTTTAAGCCAAATGTTGTCGTGACATTACGACCGCCAATTTGTGCCACAACACGTCCATTATTAGGATTGGTCATCGTTGCACTAATCTGCAAGTTAGCACTAGAAAAAGCAACTGATCCATCGTTCGCATTATCGTACAAAGATTGTTGCAAACTAGAATCCATACTTGTATATATCTTCAGACCGGATTTAGAAGTATCATATCCAAGTTTCTGAGCTTCAGAAATGACTGATTTAGCATAAGCATCAACCACCTTGCGATTTTGGTCTGCATTTTCTGCTTTCGTTGTTAAATCTTGTAAGCCATCATTAACAGGAGTAGCAATGGCTGCTTTGGCTTGCTTTTCAGTAATAGCACCATATTTAACCATTGCTTCAATAACAGTATCCCGTCGTTCTTTGGCAGCAGAATTATTTTTTAAGTAAGGATCATAATAAGTTGGCGATTGTGGCATTCCCGCCAGTAATGCTAACTGCGGTAACGACAGTTCTGTTAACGGCTTGCTATAAAAATATTCAGCAGCCGTTTTCATGCCGTAAATACCATGGCCCATATAAACTTTATTGACGTAGAAAGTCAGAATTTCGTTTTTAGTAAAATTCTTTTCGACTCGAAGCGCAAGCCACGCTTCTTGAGCTTTACGTTTTAATGTTTGGTCGGCTGATGATGTACTGAAGACAGATAACTTAACTAATTGCTGAGTTAATGTTGATCCCCCCTGCATCCCCAGAGAAGACCCTTTAATGTTAGCTAATGCGGCACCCATAATACGAATTGGGTCCACACCATTGTGCTTATAAAAACGTCGATCTTCAATTGAAACAACCGCCTGCTTCAACGTTTTAGGAATTTCGTTCGCATTCGCATAATCACGCTCCTGCGTAGCCATAGTCCAAAACACATTCCCTTGACTGTCTAATAATTGTGTTGAATTCTCAGAAGCTAAATCCGATTCAGTAATATTAGGTGCATCAGTGGCGTAAGTGAAAAATAACGCAGCACCGGCCAAACTTCCAATAATTCCCAGTGTTAATAGCCAAAGGAAAATGGCAAGTAGCCATCGTCGTTTTTTTCTTGGCTTACGAGGTTTTTTTGGTCCGCTACCCTTGCCTTTGGGTCTGGGCCTTGGTGGTTCTTGACCTGGCTGATTATCATACATATTTTGGTTGCGATTAACACGCGACCATTGATTTGAATTATCATTTGCCATAATACTGGGAAAACTCCTACATATTTATTTTAACGATTCAAGCATTAGATCAACAGCTTTTAGATAATCCAAACTTGGATTTAAGCTTTCTGGAATGAGGTACCCTTGTGCCACAATGTCACGATATGAAATTGATTGTTTACCCTTTAAATCTTGCCATTGCTTGATCAATGAACTTGCGGGGTAAACATATCCCTCATTTAAGGTCGTAAATTTGATAATTACAAAACCAATACCACCTTGAGATAAAATGTTTGCTAAATGTGTGATTTGATGTGGATGAAAATTTTTCAAAGGAAATGATGTTTTATTTTTAGTTTCCTTGGCATCAAAATCAATATAACGTCCCTGATAAACACCATTATAATCTGTCGTCGAAGCCTGCTTGAAGTATGCTTCCGTAATTTTAGCTGCAGCTCTTGCTGGGTAGTCAACTTTTACAATTGTAATGGGTGTCGGCTTTTTGTGGACAACAGCAAGACGATTGGCCAAGTAATAATCGTTGGCTTCATTAATTTCATCTTCCAATCCCATTCCACGCTTACCGAAAGTCAAGGCTTTTTTTGTTGTTTTGCCCGTTCGTATTGTATTTTGAACAGAGTTGTTCTGGCGTGTGCCTGCTGGATATTTAATGGTCATCACTGCTCTCATCACTTTTTTAAATATATATCTTTTATTTTACCATAAAAAAATGACTAAACCACAATTGTATCACCTTTGAAATCATGAATGGCCGCAAAAAGCAACGCATGATTATTTTCAACTGAAGTTACTATCTTACTTTGTTAATCAACTCGCTAACATGTAAAGATTGACAATACTAACTTTTTTATGTTAGGCTGGAAAAATTTGAGTTTTTCGAGGTAATTTAAGTATGAAGAAAATTAATAGACATGTCATTCACACTTTTTTTAGCATGAGTACAATGGCCATCCCCTTATTAATTAGTGGGCTATTTCATAATCTATGGTTAGGCGTGATGAGTTGCTTTGGTGCATTGATACTTATGTATTACGTACCTGCTAATCAGCAAAAAACAATGTCACAGCTGCTGATAGTAGACGCTATTTCTGTTCTAGCTTTGCCTATCAGCGCGTTATTAGCTGGATCAATGGCTACCGTATTGTGGATTGGAATATTAGCCTTTAGTTCACAATATATACTGACTAAAGAACAAATGCTCGGGCCACAAGCATTTTTTATCTTGATGATTAACGGTATGTTATCCAGTCTGGGTCAAATATCAATCATAACAAGACTTTTATTCACTTTATACATTATTTTTGGGATAGGCATTGCAACTATTTTCGCACTAATCGAAAATTGGTGTTATGACAAATATGCAATCACAGTTCGTTTAACAAACGTAAAATTTAATCAGAGAATTGAATTTATGCGTGCTATTAACTATTCTCTTTTTGCTATGTTAGCTTATTTTATTGGTATTCATAGTCATCTCAATAACTATTATTGGTTGTTAGTATCTGCTATCACCATTTTACAAGCAGAGAATATACCCACTGCTAGACATCGCCAATATCACTACGTGATTGCTGGTGTTGTTGGTTGTATCTTTGCATTGTTAATCTATACTACCATCCACGAAACATTCTTATTGATGATCCTTGCAGTCATATTGATGGGAATAATTTGTTTTACGATGCCAAAAAGTTACTTGGTTGGTAATTTTTTTACAACACCAATTGCACTTATTCTTTTCAAACTGGTTCGACCTGAATTAGGAACCAATTTAATCATCACGCGATTAATCGCTATTTTAATTGGTACCAGTATTGGCATTGTCGGTGTTGTTGTTTTTGATATTATCATGCGCCAAATTAAGTCACTTTAGTATCGTCTAACTATTCACCGGCCGTCATTTTAATGCCAATAATAGCCACAATCAATAGAATCACAAAAAACCAAGTGGCACCAGAAAATTTATCATGAAACAATGATACACCGATGATTACCGAACCAACTGCACCAATACCTGTCCAGATAGGATAAGCCAAGCTAAACGACAAATGTTTGACTGCTTGGAGCAAGAACAGCATACTTGCAATCAATCCAACTACCGTTACGATTGCCCAACTAACTTTTGAAAAGCCATCGCTCAGCTTCATTGCAGTTGACCAAAGTATTTCAGATAAACCAGCCATTAATAAAAAAATCCACGACATGTCAGACCTCCAAATAAAAAAGTTGTAGCGCCTTACTGGACAAAATTTGTCCGCTAGGTGACACAGCTTTGTTGACATTTCCCTTTATGGGAATCACAATGACTCTAATTTTATCACATGACAATAGGTTAGCCAAATTATGATATCATCAAAGTAATTTTATTAAAATATGACTGTTGCAATGTTTATTCATCACAACTGTCATCGGATACAACAGCGCTGAAATAAGAAGTAACATAGCATTTCTCAGCAACCTTGCTTTAGCAATTCTAGGTCTTTTTCTAAGTTATTAGTCAGCTCTTCTACACGTTTTTCTAAGGTAAAATTACCATCACCGTATCTAGTAGGATAATTTATTTCATCTATACTATATTTTTCGGTGTAAGGCCGTATTTTGAAAAAATCTGGTTTGTACTTTATAGTAAAATTTCTATTGTGCGTTTCAATGAGTTTAGCTGACGTTCCCGAAGCTATCATCGTAGTTATTGCCTGCCCCGGAGCTAAAGGAAAGTTTTTGAAATTTGTAAACCCGTTTGGTTCAAATTCATCATTACCTTCCACTGGTTTGTATAAAGGATTAATTTCAACAGATATAATAGTTCCGATTGTCTGTCCATAGTTTTTGATAATTAAATCAGTGTTATAAAAACCGTTTTTATGATATTTTTTTAATGAAATTAATATTACTGGTCTACTCTTATTTCTATCAGCAAAGTGACTTAACACAAGGCTTATAATAAATCCAATCGCAGATACTATGACTGGTACTCCAATTGACAAAAATGATAACCAGTTTTCTGTATTAAAATTTTTAAACATCTCTCCGACCTCCAATAACAGCAATTGCACTACTTAAACAACCATTCACTTGTTAATATATAACACTTTGAAGGTACAAAATAAAAAGCGCTTATGCGCTTAATCAATCATTTAATAAACTTTTCCATTAATACACTGCCAGCAATCACAGAAACAACGACAATGAACATTGACTTACCCAAATCAAGACCTAAATGATCTGTTGCCAATAAAGCTACGGCTGCTATTATCCCTGTATAGATAGCAATTATACGTTTTCGTCTCATCTCCAACCTCCAATAGCCATAAATATACTCCTAGAGAGCAGTGGCTTGGATTAGAAATTATTTTTTCAAAAAATGATACAAAATTCCGCCTACAATAATCAAAACACCTAAAATAATGATCCCGCCTAATAATAATGACCCATGTGATGCTGTTTCACTCATACTGCTTACCTACTTTTCATTAACTTTTTGATTGCTGTTTTTACTTTTGTCAAATACTCAATCCTATCATAAGCCACTTTTATACTGTTAATTTTGCTGTCAAGGCGGCCTCAAATATTTTTAACTAATATTTTATGGTCTATATATGCTATCAGTCAACATATTGTCTTTTTCAAAAATCATCATGCTGTATTTTCCCAATTTCACAATGAAAAATTCATTTGTTTCATATACATCTGTAATACGCGATTTTGCAAAATTGGCACTGCTTCCATCACTTATATTTTTGCTTATGCCATCATCATTTAAAGTGATTAAGCTTTCATCAAACGCGCCATTTGCTTCGCCAACTTTAATCGCAGAACGAAGCGAGAGTGCAAATTTTAAATATCCCAGCAGACCCCCAAATATCACAGCTAAAACAAAGCTTATTGTAAGAAAAACTGCCCAACCATCTAAAAAACCAAAAGTATGTGCACCGTATAAAACATTGGCGCTAAGACATGCGAACAAGATAAACATTAAGCCCATATAGAAATAAGTAACTTTTGCTCGTAAATTATTTATATCTGCGTTTTGCGTAGCCGCTTTTTTATAACTTTTTGGTGTTAAATGTGTATGATATTCCATGAACAGCTCCCAATATTTTTTTTAATTGTAGCACATAATCTTCTCCAATAAAAAAGCACCCATTTAGGTGCAACTATCAAGTAATACTTGCTTGTTTAATTATAAAGGATTACTTGACAACTCAATCATCCAGTTATTAAAGATTACTCCCACTCAACAGTTGCTGGTGGCTTAGCGGTAATGTCATACACGACACGGTTAATATGCCCTACTTCATTAACGATTCGTGCTGAGATTTTTTGAAGTAATTCCCACGGAATATGAGCAAAGTCAGCCGTCATACCATCAACCGATGTGATTGCGCGAATGGCAATTGTATAATCATACGTACGATAATCTCCCATCACACCAACTGAACGAACACCAGTGAGTACGGTGAAGTATTGCCAAATATCACCTTCAAGTCCAGCTTTAGCAATTTCATCACGCAAGATCCAATCTGAATCACGCACAATTTCTAATTTATCTTCAGTAATGTCGCCAAGAATACGGATACCCAGTCCTGGTCCTGGGAAAGGTTGACGCCAAACCATCTCATGAGGCATATTCAACTTTTCACCAAGTTCGCGCACCTCATCTTTGAACAACGTATTAAGAGGTTCAATCAACTTGAATTGCAGGTCTTCAGGTAACCCGCCAACGTTATGGTGAGACTTAATCGTTTGTGCAGTATCTGTGCCTGACTCAATGACATCTGTATATAGTGTGCCTTGTGCTAGAAATTCAATCCCATCAAGTTTTTTTGCTTCATCATTGAAAACTTGAATAAACTCATTACCAATAATTTTACGTTTTCTCTCAGGATCAGTTACACCAGCCAACTTGTCTAAGAAACGCGTTTGTGCATCAACTTTGATAATATTCAGACCAAATTTACCACCAAGCATGGACATGACTTGTTCTGCTTCGTTTTTACGCAACAGACCATGATCTACAAAAATAGAAGTTAACTGATCCCCGATTGCGCGATGTAATAAAACACCAACGACGGAAGAGTCAACACCACCTGACAAACCAAGTAGCACTTTATTATCACCAACAATTTCACGAATTTTGGCAATTTGATCATCAATAAAGCCACTCATGTCCCAATTTGGCGTCGCACCAGCAATATCTTTAACAAAGTTCTGCAAGATTTGCTTCCCGTTCTCCGACAATGTTGTCTCGGCATGGAATTGGACACCGTAGAGACGCCGTTTCTCATCAGCAATAGCTGCGATCGGCGTTTTTTCCGAACCACCAATTACTTCAAATCCTGCTGGCAATGCTGTCACATTATCAGAATGACTCATCAGAACAGTCTGTGAAGCTGGTGTGTTCGCCAACAGTCGACCAGCATGTTCAGTGTGATTTAATGTGGTTTGACCAAATTCACCGTTTCCCGGATTGGCTTCAACTTTTCCACCTAGGTTTTGTGCCATTAACTGCATGCCATAACAAACACCCAAAACTGGAACACCTAACTCAAATATTTCATTATCAATTGTAAAAGCATTTTCTTCGTAAACAGATTTAGGACCGCCAGAAAGAATAATTGCCTTTGGATTGTATTCTCGAATTTCTGAAGCCGTCATTTTTCGTGATTTTAATTCAGAAAAAACCCCCATCTCTCTAATTCGACGAGTAATGAGTTGATTATATTGACTACCATAGTCAAGAACTAAAACTTTATCTAGTGCGTCAGCCATGAATTATCCTTTCGCGTAGTTAGGGGCTTGTTTCGTGATTTCAACATCATGCGGATGTGACTCACGCAGACCATTATCTGTAATCTGCACAAATTTAGCATGTAATTTTAAATCTTGAATTGTTGCAGAACCAGTATAGCCCATGCCAGCTCGAAGGCCACCATCAGTTTGGAAGATGGCATCATCAATTGCCATATCACCGCCCTTAAATGAGCCATCTGCTTCAAGAACTTCGCCTTTTAACAAATCAGAAACAAGCGTTGCATCTGCTCCAGCAGCCAATGCCTTCACGACATCCCCAGAATAATGGACACCGCCAACGGCAATGACTGATTTATTGTCATAATTTGATGCCACATCTGCTATGCCCATTGTCACTGTCAAAAATGGATAAGTCAAATCATTTGGCAAAGGTGAGTTGACGCATCGTCCTGCGAGAACAGCATCTGCTCCAGCTTCATAGATTTGCGCAGCAACATTAGGATCTTCGACAACACCAACAGCTACCAACAATTCTGGGTGTGTTTGTTTTGTTGCTTTAATAATTGCTGTTGCACTATCATCCAAATCAGCATGCAAGTAGAAGAAAATAGCATTGACACCAGCATTGATCAGAGCATCTACCCGTTGGTTGGCTTCAGCGCCCAACCAAACTTCAGCACCAACAACTAATTTTCCTTGTTCATCTGTTAAAGCATTTGGAAATTTTTGTTCGTCAATAACAGTAGCTTTTGCTGATTTGACTAATTCAACTTGTTCATCCACCGATTCTTGTTGCACAAAGATACCCAAACCACCATTAAGTGCAATTGGTACAACACGTTGATCTGTTTCAGCATCATAAGCCTCAGAAATTAGTGGTATATTTAATTTAAAATTTGGTGATAAATGACTGGCTAATGATACTGTATGTGGTAAAACATTTGAGGCGCCCGGTACAAGTAAAGCTTGATCATAACCAAGGCCGATAAATTGAGTTGATTCAGACATGATTTCTCCTAAGAATAATTTAAAGAACAGTGTATGCTTTTTGTGTCAACAGAGCTTCAAAATCAACAGCTTGCGTTGATTTTGCTAAATGTCCATTTGCCACTAATCCAGTTACCGCTGATTCACCTAATGAGGCCATTTCTTGACGCATACCTGTCAAAATATCATTTAACACATCCACTAGTGCACCTTTATAGGCCACTCTTGCTTCAATACCTTCGGGTACCATTTTGTTAGCTTCATTGACTTCCCCTTGGAAATAACGGTCTTTCGATCCATTTTCCATAGCCGCAATTGATCCCATACCACGATAACTCTTATAAAGATGACCATTATCTTCAAATGAATCACCTGGTGTTTCTTCTGTGCCTGAAAACATTGATCCAAGCATAACCGCATTACCACCTGAAACCATTGCTTTGATAATATCTTCAGGTGTTTTGGCACCACCATCAGCTATGATTTTTTTACCCCGCACAGCAGCTTCTTTTGCAGCTTCACGTACAGCAGAAATTTGTGGTACACCAATACCTGCTACAACTCGAGTCGTGCAAATTGAACCAGGACCAATGCCTACTTTGACAACATCCGCTCCGGCATCATATAACGCCGCAGCGCCTTCACGTGTCGCAATATTACCAGCAATGATGTTGAGTTTTGGAAAAGCTTGACGTACTTCTGAAACCTTACGCAAAACGCCTTCTGAGTGCCCATGAGCAGAATCTAAAACAATTGCATCAACACCAGCGTCTGCCATAGCCGCAACACGATCAACAGTGTCATTTGTCACGCCAACTGCACCAGCAACCAGCAAATGACCATCGGCATCTACAGCAGCCTGAGCATAGGCTTGGTGATCAAATTTTGCTGTTTTAACCTGGCGTACTTGTTCAGCCTGTTGCGCAATCGTCATATTCTTATGAATGACACCTAATCCGCCCAATTTAGCAATTTCAATGGCAAATCTTGCCTCGGTCACCGTATCCATTGCAGCAGAAAGCAGCGGGATATGCAAATGCAACGTAGGTGTCAAATCGATTCCTAAAGCAACCTCATCCGCCTTGACTGGCGAATTTTTTTCTGGCACTAGCTTGACATCTTCAAACGTTAATCCCATTGGGACGAATTTACCTTTTGAATTAAACTTTTCCATCACATTCTCCAAAAAAATTATAGTCGTAGATCACACCGTCGCTCATTATAAAACCAATTGAGAAATCGTTGTAATATACTTTCGCTAATCAGGCCTTTTTGCCAACAAAATTGTCAGCAGATCCGCCAAAAATACAAATAAAAAAACACTTGGGATACACAGATCCACAAGTGCTTTTGAACGGTCAAAAACACTTGCGGATAGTCACGACGTTTGGTGCGTGGTAGAAACTGCTGGCCATTTTCCAGCACTATATCTGCAAAGTAATGTTTTAATTATTGGTTTCATGTTACACGCTTTTATGAGAAAAAGCAACTGGTCAGATCAGAACAAACAGTTGCTTTTACATAAATTATTGTACACTGCCTGCAAAACTAGGCATAAAGTTCGCCGAAATTGTTTCCACGCGGACGTTCATTCCTGGTTGTGGCGCAGCAACGTATTGATTTCCTCCAATGTAAATGGCCACATGATACGATGCGCCCTTGGTTCCCCAGAACAGCAAGTCACCAGGTTGTGCCTGTGAAACTGCTTTAGTTTTTGTGTAAGACTCTTGTGCAACAGATGAATGGGGCAACGAAATACCAGCCGCATTTTGGAATACATAGCTGACCAAACCAGAGCAATCAAAACCTGTTTGTGGTGTAGAACCAGCCCACACGTACGGAATATTTTGAGTTGCTAATTGCTTAGCTAATGAAACAATCGCCGCACTTGCAGCTGTAACATTTTGATTGGCCGCTGGTGTTGCAGTCTCTGATTGTTCAGACTGTGGCGTAGTTGATAAGGCGCTTGAACCTTGTGTTGCAGAGGCAGCTGATGAGGCGTTTGAACTTGCCGTTGCAGAGGCAGCTGATTCTTGGCTTGCCTCGCTGACATTAGATGCAACTGACGCCGTAGTTGCTTCAGAAACCGGTATATCAGCAGATGACGATGTGACAGGTGTTGCCACATTAGCGCTGATGGCAACATCTGTTGCAGGCGCCGTAGAAGAAGCGGCACTCACCACAGACGTCATAGCAGCTGCGCTTGAAACTGAAGCGTCGGAAGCCACTGGCTTACTAGCTACTGCGACAACAGTCGATGTTAGGTCAGTAGCGTCAGTAGTTGTCCCTGTACTAACCTCATTAGCAGGAGAAGCCACATCAGCACTACTCAAACTAGTATCTAATGAACTGTCTGAACTTGTTCCTGTTGAAGTGGTAGAAACCACTTCAGGTACCACAGATGTAGCATTCTGAGATACTGATTCATCTGTTGGTAAAGTCAAAATTTGACCGGCAGAAATCAAATCAGAATTATTGTTGTTTGCAACTAATGTATCTACACTCACTTTATGAGCTTGCGCAATTGACCAGAGTGAATCACCCGCTTTGACGCGGTATGTAGTGGTTTTCTTTTTAGTATTAGTCTGCGCCGCTTTCGTTTCTGCTGGCGTGTTAACGTGTAACACCTTATCTTTTGGAATCGTCAAATTTGTCTTTGACAAACTGACCTCATTCGTGTGCACTAAACCAGTTGCTTCAGCAACTGAGCTTACGGCTTTGTCCACTGCGTTTTTCACTTGATCAGCATTGACAATACTTGAACCAACACCAACAAGTCCGAGCACGCCAAGGCCAGAAGCAATAATTTTTTTATCCAGACGTTCCATATATTCACCCTTTCTGCCTATATCAAAACAGCCATAGCCACTTTGACAAAATTCTCAAATCTTAAGTTTCTCTTAACATATTAAGTTTATCACGTAAAACCTTAAGAAAATACCAAAACTTGATTATTTCATCAAATTGTCACATTTTGATAACATTACACAAAAAAACAACCCCATGGGATTGTTTTTTAATGACTTATTGGTCACTCTTCAAAACGCCACCGACTGCGTAGTGGTCTTTTGGCATTTCTCTTAAAATGACATGTACGGCTTCACGTGAAGCCCCAGCATCGGCAACGATTACATCAGTGATATCTTTAACCATTTTAGCGAGTTGTTCGTGTGAACGTCCTTCTAGTAGTTCAACTTGTACGATAGGCATAAATAGCCCTCCTTAATATTTAAAATCTATTTTACCTGATTATCAGTCACATTTTCAAGCTGGGATTCTAGTTGTTTCTCAGCTTCAATCTGTGCCTCAATCGTTTCAACTTTTGGAACAGCAATAGCTTTTTTCATTTGTAATTGTCTGTCAGAATCTAAGAACTCACCTGACACATTAACTGTGTTCAATAAATTAACAAAGGCCTTAGGATCAGCGCGATGGACAATTTCTTGCATTTCAAATAATTCGTAGCGAGAAATCACCATCATCAAGGTAGTGGATTCTCTTTTTGTGTAAGCACCTTTAGATGGCAGAATAGTAATACCACGTATCAAATCTTTATGAAGAGCTTCTACAACGTCATCCCCTTTTGCGGTGACAATCATCGCAGTTAATTTCTGATATCCCGTATACAGAGTATCCACAACTCGACCTGTTGCGTAAATACCAATTAACGTAAATAGGGCATTTTGCCAACCAATGAAGAAACCGGCAACAATAACAACAACACAGTTAATGATATTCATCAACGCGCCAACTGATTTTCCTGTTCGCTTTTGAACAACCATGGCAACAATGTCCATGCCACCAGTCGAAAAGCCATACCGCATTGCCAAACCAATTGCAACACCTAACAGTAGTCCACCAAATAGTGCTGCTAACATTGGATCAGTCGTCAACGCTTTTGTCGGTGCTATAATTTGAATTGTTGACACAAATATGGCATTTAAAAAGCTTAAAATCGTAAACTTACCACCAATTAATTTCCAACCAACAATTCCAATTGGTATGTTAAACACCATCATAAACGTTCCAGTTTGAATGTTCATATGAAAAGTATGTTGCGCAAACAATGACAGCAACTGTGCAATACCATTAAAACCACTTGAAAAAATATTATTAGGAATTAAAAATGCATTCAGCGAAATAACTTGAATGATAGAACTGACAATGAATACAACGGTTGTTAAAAAGATTTTGCGCCAATTAAATTGAATATTTGCCATTGATATGATTCTCCTAAAATACGTGGTCACTTACCTACTAATCATATCAAATTGTGTTTGCTTTGTATGCTTTTTACATGAAATTAGTCACTAAAAAATAGACTCATTTCCGGTACATTTAAAGTTAAACGATCAACATTTTGGTTGGTTTTACCATAAATCGTGAAATCAGATAGGCAATAATATACAAAATGCTAATTGCCAAAAAGACAGTTTGATATGGCATGCCTAAGACGTGCACAATATAACTCGCTAATTGATTACCAGAAAGACCAGCAGCTGCCCAAGCGGTTAGTGCTAACCCATGGATTTTTGAGATTGCATTCATACCAAAGCGATCTGCTAGTAGAGGTGGCAAGGCCGAAAAGCCGCCACCATAACCAGCATTAATTAAAAAGAATGTTCCAACCAATATAATTGGCATTAAAAAGTTACCACTAGGCAAAAAATAAGACAGTAAGGACATCACAATTGAAATGCCGAAAATCAACTGATAAACACTGTTTCTATCTTTAAGCCGATCAGATAATGTCGCAAAACCAATTCGACCTGCAGCATTAAAGAAAGCATCAACGCTCAAAATAGTAGTGATCGCGCCAAGTGAAAATACCGCGCTCCCGTTTTGTAATGTTAAATTAGATAAAATATCTTTTTCTTGTGAAATAATAGCTAAACCTGCTGTTATATTCAGATAAAACATCAACCAAATCCCAACAAATGTCATGTTCCCCATTACTTTTAGTGGTTGGAATGGTTTTTGTAGCGGTTTTTCTTGCCAATCAATTGGTTTATGAATTAGTAGAGTTCCAATCAACATCATGATTGCAAAGACTACCGACAAAAAGATAAACATCTGCCATAAACCAATTGATTTTTGCAAAGTCATCATAACAGGAGAAAACACCATTTTCGCAAGACCAAATCCCGCAACCGCCAAGCCGGTTCCCAATCCCTTATTATCTTTGAACCATAGCATCAAATTTTTGACTGGAGTCAGATAACCAATTCCTAAGCCAATACCCATCACAATACCGTAAAAAATATAAATACCGATTAATGATCGCTGTTGAATGCTAAAACCTGTTCCTAACATACCAGCCACAAAAAATAATGTTGCTAACAACGCCGACCGCTTAATATTTTTTTCAACATAGTGTCCCAATACAGCAGCGGAAAGTCCTAAAAATAATATTGCGATAGAAAATGCCCATTCCACATCAGGTACGCTGGCACCAATATAATCTGCAACTGATTGTTTAAAAACACTCCAGGCATAGACTGTGCCTATACTGCCATGAATTAGAAGTGCCGGTAAGGCAGCTCGTAACCATTTATTTTCCATTGGATTATTTCTCCCGTGTGTTTTATACCCTGAATTTGTTACTTTTATATTTAACCATATTTGCAATAATATTGTAAAGCATTTTACGTATATTGTATTATTAATAAATATAAAATACGGTTATTTTGCGAACTATAGTTAGTTTATATTTAAAAAATCATATCACAAAACAAACTTTAATGATTTTGAAACAAAAAAACGTCCAATAAATGGACGCTAACTAGAGGATTACATTTTTTCTAACCGCGCAATTCGTTCTTCAATTGGTGGGTGTGTATCGAATAAATGTTCTTTATTTTTTAAAGGGTTGCTTATATATAGCGCTGCTGACGATGGATCGACATCCTGCATTGGTTCTGAACCACCTAATTTTCGCAAAGCTGATATTAATCCTTGTGGATTTCTTGTCAGTTCAACACTGCCAGCGTCAGCTAAGTATTCTCTATTTCGAGAAATAGCCATTTGTACGGCTGCTGCAGCTAGTGGCGCAAGTACCATCATCAAAATCGAAAATATCATCAGGATTGCCTGCAGCCCACCACTATTGTTGCGATCATTGTCTCTGCGCCTTTCCCCACTTCCCCAAAACCACCAGTTGCCACCAATATTGGTGAGTAAGGTAATAGCGGCCGACAATGCTAAAGCTATTGTAGAGATACGAATATCATAGTTACGAACATGACTCATTTCATGTCCGATAACGCCTTCCAACTCGCTGCGAGTCATTATCCGTAAAAGACCAGTTGTTGCTGCTACTGCAGCATGTTCTGGGTCATTACCCGTCGCAAAAGCATTGGGACTGTCATCAGAAATGACAAATACTCTTGGCATAGGAACTTGCGCAACCATTGCCATATCCTCTACGGCGTGCCACAGTTCTGGCTGTTGATCAGCATTCGTTATTTCTTGACCATGGTTCATAGCCATCACAACAGCAGTTGAATTACTAATCATAATTGCTGTGTAAATGACACCAATAATAATCGCACCTACAATGCCATATACCAAAGAACCAAGCAATAGATAGCCCACGGCTGCGCCTACAAGTGCAACTAAGACAAAAAAGGCCAACAACAAAACAATGGTCCGTCTTTTATTTGATTGTATTTGTTGATACAACATTAAAATTTAACCGTTGGTACTTCTTTCTCTGCTTCAGGAACTTGCAAAAATTCGCTAGGTTGGAAATGATGAACGCCGGCAACAACATTAGTAGGAAATGATTGTAATTTTGTATTATAGTTGGCGGTTGTGGCGTTAAACAATTGTCGAGAATAAGCAATTTTGTTCTCAGTATTTGTCAGCTCTTCTTGAAGCTTGTTAAAATTAGTATTGGCTTTTAAATCTGGATAAGCTTCAGCACGGGCAAAAAATCCTGATAAAACACCACTTAATTGATTAGAAGCCGCCATTTTATCAGCTGGCGTGTTTGCTGCTGCCACATCTTGACGTAACTGTGTCACTTTGGTTAATGTTTCACTTTCATGCTTGGCATAGCCTTTAACCGTTTCAACCAAATTAGGAATCAGATCATTTCGACGCTTTAATTGCACGTCAATTTGACTCCATGATTCTTGGGTTTGCATTCTAGCTTTAACAAGCCCGTTGTATATACCAATCCAAGCCAACACAAGGATTGCGATAATTACTATTACAATGATTATTGTCATGATTTCCCTCTCATTCTACAAAAACTTCTCGATGATCTTTTAAACCAACTTGTTCTAACCACACGTTGTACCACTGTGCCAAAAATGGTAATTGCTGAAGTAACGAATACAGTGTCACATCTTGGCTATTATCTATAATATCATAATGCCAAAAGCTATGCCCCTTCTCATCACGATTTTGAATAATATCAAGGGTTACATCGGCAATTTGTAGCGTAGCACCTGTTTTTTGTCCTTGATGGCTCTTTAGCACAAAATGCTGCTTTGCAGCCGCAACAAATAAACTATCTAAAACATCAACTGGTAGATCCTTACCTCTCATGGTTAAATCAAGGCTATTTTTAGCGTCAATTCCGATTACATCGACATCGTAATCCACTTCTCTAAGCTGATCAGCAATGCCGGTCAAGCGCTGTTGAAACGATTTCAAAGCAGGTAGTCCCGCCAACTGTAATGCTTCTGTTTGGACCAATTGACCAAACTGGTTAGTATCCAGATAAAAACGACGACGCGACATATCCCAATACAATACACGCAAGTTTTGTGAAATTTCTTCTAGGTAATAACCACCTGCTACAAGAGGTGCTGATGTGAATCGAAATGATGCATTAGGAAATTCAGCAAAATGCAGTTCCGCCACCTTTTGCAATTGTGGCAGCACAACGCTTGTCTCAGATAAAGAAGACATGCTAGCGAGCTTCGCGAAAGCCAATGTTACCCAGTGCGTACTGGGATACCAATGCTCACTGGCAACACGAAGAATTGTAGCCTCATGAACATCAAATGCCAGTATCTTATCAACGACTTCTAGGATGTCAGTTGTTGTCTCAGCTTGAGACAATGTTTCAACTAATACCTGCCATCGCTGCATCACCATTAAATCTTTTTTCAATTGTTGGGCATACTCAAAATTATCGAAAGTCATATTACTTCTTCTGCAGTAATGCGTTTAAATAATCTACATAAAGATAACTAATCTTTTCACCAAATGATTTGACGCTGTCAAAATATGTTAAAATTTGTTCCAGCTCTAGGCGATGAATCGCATCATCTTTTTCTAATTTTAAAATTTCAGCTTGATGTGACTGCAGTTTTTCTTTGACTTCAGGCACTCGTTGTTGAGAAGCAAGCAATAATTCTCGCTTGTTTTCAAGCTCTTCACGGGCTTTCTTGTCTGTACGTCCAAGTAAACCTGACTTATTTTCTTTCAATTGCGCTAATTGATCTTCAATCACTTGAACCTCAAGTTTTCGCTTCGTCTCATCATCTAAAAATGCCTGCAACCCCGTCATGATTTGTTTAATTTCACGGACTTGATTATCATTATTGTTCACCCCATCTGGCAATTGCGAAACATTGTGCAAGGTCAACATCATTTTTTGATCAACCTCTAGGGTCAAAGCCAAAACATCAAGCGTACCAATTTGGCGATGATTCCACCAATCACCTATGAAAACTTGATAAATTGCGGGCTCACCATCAATAGCTTCAAATACTAGAAATTGAAAATGTGCCTTTAAATAGTGGATCAATTCGGGCGCAAGAAATGTAGCTAACTCATTGTGAATGTCAACCACCATTTGTGCTAGGCTGGCATTACTATCCGCATGTGCTCTTTGCCGAATTTGTTCATTAAACTGCTGAGAATCGATTAATTCATAGATTTGCGGTATCTGATGAGTCATAATTGCGGACTGTAATTGTCCAAGATACATTATCTTACTATCAAGCCGATTAATTAATTCCGGCTGCAATACAGTTTGTGATTCTGTCATTTGATATGCCTCCGTTGAAACACTAGTTTAAAACCTAATTTTAGCATACCGTATAAAGCGTCTAAAAAATACCATCTTTAGAATATTTTATGTTATCAAAAAAGCGATGACTACTCATCGCTTTGAACGTAATATTTTTGGCACAAATCGCATCTTAGATCCTAATAATTCATCAGCTAACCCGATACGAAGGTAAGTCATAATCAGAACAGTGCCTCCAACTAATACGGCAACAAACGTTGTAACCGTAACAGATAGTTTAGTATCCATCGGAAATACAAAATTGCTGAAAAAGAAAACGACTAATCTGGCAATTACTGCCATTACAGCAGATGCCACAAACATACGCCACAATTCACGCCCAATTGTACTAAATGATACGCCATACTTTGATTTCAAGAAATCAAGCATGTAAGCGATCGCAACCGCCATGCCAATGACGCTGGCCATTAGAGCACCCATTCCTTCGAAAAAACGAATTAACGGTATTTGCAAAACAATTTTAATTACAAATCCTGCTACAAATGCTTTCATCACGATCGACACTTCCGACAATGCCTGTAACACGAATGATAGTAGCATGAATAGACTGAACACAATGGCCAAAATAGTCGAATATTGAAGCAAATAGATTCCATCTTGATTTGAGGGCCCAATTGGATAAAACATTTTATATAAAGGTCCCGCAACAGCATACATTCCCAAAGCACTTGGTAACATGATTAAAGCAAACAATTTCATAACTTGTTTCAATTGCGTCTGTATATCCTCATGAGTTAGTGTTGCTTTACTGCCCGATATCATTGGCAAGGCCGTAGCTGCAATGCTAGTAGAAAACGGCACAATAATCATGATTAACTTGTTAGGGTTGGCACTAAACAATGCAAATTGATTGAGTAGTTCAGTGTTTGAATTGGCAAAAAAATGATTCATAATGTCAAAAAAAGTATACTGATCAACCAGTTGGAAAAGCGTGATAGCTGATCCAATGATAATAAACGGCCATGACTCTTTTAAAATATTCAAAACCAAACCAAATGTTGGGGCATGATTTGTCGATTGCACATTCTCAATTGGTTGCACCAAAATGTGACGATACTTTGCCCATCCCCATATCAAAACCAGCATACTGAAAATAGCACCGATGAACGCGGCGAAAGTTGACTGCACGACAACACCTGTCCAATTTGTCGGGTTCGACTTTAAAATAATCACTGCCGTGACAAGCATATAAGCGACGCGAGCAATTTGCTCAATCACTTGTGACATCGCTGACACACTCATCAATTGGTGCCCCTGAAAAATACCCCGAATCATCGACATAAGTGGAAAAATCGCTACTGCTGGGGCCAACGAATGTAGTACTGGTATGACATTAGCATTACCATTAGACAACCACGGCGCTGCAACATATAAAATGGCGCCAAAGAGAATGCCCAAACCAATTCCAAGCCAAATCGACTGCCGAGTGAGTTGTCTCGAACGGTAAATGTCGCGTTTGGCAGTAAGCTCGGCAACAATCTTTGAAATCGCCGCTGGAATGCCAAACGTCGCGATAGCCAAAAAAACAGCATAAACGTTGTAGCCCTGTGTAAATAAACCATTTGCTCGGTTACCGTACACACCCAACATTGCCATCCAAGGCAAAATGTACAACGCACCCAAGATACGCGACACCATATTACCAACTGACAGCCATGCGGAACCTTTTACCAATGTTGCCTGGTTGTCGTTAACATCTGGCATAGGTGAAGGTACAACAGTTTGTGGTCGCGTATTTGTGGTCTCTGTTACCGTCAAGTTAGGCTTTTTTTGGATAATATTTTTGCGCGCTTGATCATTTTTTTGCTTTAATAACGCAACATCAGCATCGGACATCACTTTTTGTTGATGAGACTGAGGTACTGAAACACCGGCGCGTGATGGTGACTGTTTATTTTGCACACGTTTGCGTGCACGTGCCAAAATTTCCTCAGCACTTAACATTTGTCCATCCACATTGATTTTATCAACACGATTTCCGCTATTGAGATTTTCTGGACGTTGATCATCCGACATATTTAGTGACCCCATTTTTTGATATGTACCCTCACCTAGGTGAGGATTTACGTAACATCATTGATATAAATGTCACAACGTTTAAATTTTTAGCCTACTACAATATTAACAAACTTACCAGGAATCGCAATAACTTTACGAATTTCTTTGCCGTTAATGAAGTTTTGGACATTATCGTCTGCTTTAGCAGCCTCGACCATAGCATCTTTATCAATATCTATGGCAACAGTTGCTTTACCACGCACCTTACCGTTGACTTGGAAAATAATTTCAACCGTGTTCTCGACAAGCTGATTTTCATCATAAGTTGGCCATGGTTCGTAACTCACACCTTCAGTATTGCCTAATTTCTGCCATAATTCTTCGGCCAAAAATGGTGCAATTGGTGCTAACATTTGTACAAAGCCATTCATATACTCAATTGGTAAAGCATCTGACTTATAAGCGTCGTTAACAAAAACCATCAATTGCGAGATTGCCGTATTGAAACGCATGTTCTCTAAATCATCTGTGACTTTTTTGACAGTCTGGTTATAAACTTTATCCAGATCGCCAGGATTTACCGTTGTTACATGGTCACGCAACTTGCCCTCATCATCAACTAGTAATCGCCACACACGATCCAACCAACGGCGTGACCCAGCAACGCCTTCTTCAGACCATGGCTTGCTTTGTGTTAATGGTCCCATGAACATCTCATATACACGCAGTGTGTCGGCGCCATAGTCATTAACAATCTCATCTGGATTAACCACATTGCCTTTTGATTTAGACATCTTCTCGTGATTTTCACCTAAAATCATACCTTGGTTGACAAGCTTTTGGAACGGTTCTTTCGTTGGTACAACACCTAAATCGTACAAAAACTTATGCCAGAAACGAGCATACAATAAGTGCAAAACAGCGTGTTCAGCACCACCAACATATAAATCGACATTCATCCAGTATTTTAACTTTTCTGGATCTGCCAAAACCTTTGAGTTATGTGGATCAACATAGCGTAAGAAGTACCAAGAAGATCCAGCCCATTGCGGCATAGTGTTGGTCTCACGTCGTCCTTTAACACCATCTTCTCGTGTCACGTTTAACCACTCCGTCGCATTGGCAAGTGGTGATTCACCTGTACCTGAAGGCTTCAATTGATCTTGCGTCATTTCTGGTAAGCGAAGTGGTAACTCTTCCTCGGGTACAAGTGTCTGCGTCCCATCTTCCCAATGAATGACTGGGATTGGTTCGCCCCAATAGCGTTGACGAGAAAAAATCCAATCCCGTAATCGATAATTGACTTGTTTATGTCCAGCGTGATTGTCTTCCAACCAGTCAATCGCAGTGTTAATAGCCTCTTGCTTATTTAATCCGTCCAAAAAACCAGAATTAATATGCGTGCCGTCACCTGTATATGCAGCTTCATTCACATCCCCACCAGCAATTACCGGTGTAATTGGCAAATCAAACTTCTTAGCAAATGCAAAATCACGTTCATCATGAGCCGGAACCGCCATAATCGCTCCTGTACCATATGATGACAACACATAGTCGGCAATCCAAATTGGCAATTTTTCACCATTTATTGGATTAATACCATAAGCACCTGTGAAAGCACCCGTCTTGTCTTTGTTAAGATCAGTTCGCTCCAAATCAGACTTAGTTGCAACCATAGCTTGATAGGCGGCAATGGTCTCTGCTTGATCTGGCGTCGTAATTTTTTCAATTAAGTCGTGTTCAGGAGATAATACCATATATTTGGCCCCAAACAGAGTATCAGGTCGCGTTGTGTAAACTTCGATTTCATCATCAAAGCCATCAACTTTAAAGTTAACAGAAGCACCAGTTGATCGACCAATCCAATGCCGTTGTTGTTCTTTAATCGCTTCAGGCCAATCTAGTTCTTCTAAATCATCTAACAAGCGATCTGCGTACGCAGTAATGCGTAAAACCCATTGCTTCATGGGTTTGCGATAAACTGGATAACCACCGCGTTCAGTTTTACCATCAACCACTTCTTCGTTGGCAACAACTATACCACCGCCTGGAAAATCAGGCGCCCAGTTAACCATAATCTCATCTTCATATGCCAAACCTTTTTCGTACAACTTCTCAAAAATCCATTGTGACCATTTATAGTATTCCGGATCAGTTGTATTAATTTCTCTTGACCAGTCAATCGAGAAGCCTAAAGACTTAATCTGTTTTTTAAAAACTTGGACGTTCTTGTTTGTAAAGCCGGCAGGATTATTTCCCGTTTTGATAGCGTATTGTTCAGCAGGCAGCCCAAAAGCATCCCAGCCAATGGGATGTAAGACATTAAAACCCTTAGCACGCTTGTAACGACTAACAATATCCGTTGCTGTATAACCTTCTGGATGCCCGACGTGAAGCCCTTGACCTGATGGATAAGGAAACATATCCAAAACATAATATTTAGGTTTATCTGATTTATCCGGCGCTTTGAATGTCTGATTATCTTCCCAATATTTTTGCCACTTATGCTCAATTTCTTTGTGATTATATGCCATAAATTTATTCCTTTGTGTGATTTATTCCAAGTGAAACATCAAGCACTCTTTAGATTAGCCGGCTTCAAATAAAAAAACCTATGCCATGCAAAAAAGCATGACATAGGGTGAAATTTGAATTCACGGTACCACCTATGTTCACGTACTACTACGTCTCTATTTGCCTTAACGCGGGCAAACGTTACAGACTACTTGATGTTTCACCCGTAATTCAATCAACCGAGTTCCGTATTTTGTTTGATAAGTTTTCAGCGCCACTTATTCTCTACAACCCCGCCATACGTACTAATGTTGACTATAATGGTTTCATTATATCACATCTCTACACAATCGGGTATAATCATTGTATGCGTAAATTACACACAATCCCCATTCTGCCTTGGATATCTTTGATAACTTTTATGACTTTAACAATTGGTGTGTTGTTAAAAACTAAATTCATACAACAACTTGACACCTTTGGGCAAGGATTAATTCAACATTACGATCATCAACATAACTGGTTTTTCACAACAATTACTAGTATTGGTAATGTCAGTTGGAGTGCTATTATTCTGGCAACTATTTCACTTTGGCTCATCTATCACCACTTTTATCGTGAAACGCTATTCATTGGATTTAATGTGATTGTGTTTGCGGGTTTAAGCAACCAAATCTTTAAAAATATTATTGCTCGACCGCGCCCAACACCTCATTTGGTTCCTGCATCTGGGTTTAGTTTTCCTTCGGGACACGCGATGGTAGCCGTTTTACTATATGGCAGCCTAATTATCATTTTACATCGTCACCTAAAATCTAATTGGCTACGCCACTTAGCTTCCTATATGCTGATTGGATTAATCATTTTAATTCCCATTAGTCGCGTCTACGTCAATGTTCACTATCCGAGTGATATCTTAGCTGGCATGACAATAGCATATACCATGCTCTTTGCCAGTCAACAACTATTTTTCAAAAATAAAGGAGTACATGATGATTCCGTCAAGTAATACATTTACACATCAATTAATTGAACAAAATATTAAAATTGGTGATTTGGTTTTGGATGGGACAACAGCTAATGGCGTTAATACACGCTTTTTAGCAACGCGTGTTGGTAACGAAGGCCATGTATTGAGCTATGCAACCACAAAAGATAACGCCAACGCCGCAGCCGCCTCACTCTTCATGAGCGGTTTATCAGAACGTGTCACTTTGCTTGGCCACCAAATTACACCACAATTACGTACTGATATGGGCGAACGAAAACAAATTAGTGTTGCAATTTTTGATTATTCGTCTGATACAGAAAACACACATGATCAGCCCTCAAATCTGATTGATCAAATTTCGTTAGTTTTGCCAAAACTAACGCATGGTGGTCTCTTGATTACAAAATTTAATGCAACGCCAGAAGATTGGCTAGATTATTTGTCAGAACTTATTCCAGAAGATTTCAGTCAAGCTAACTATACGACATCCACAACTCAGACATTTATCATCGAAAGGATTTAATCATGAAAAAATTCGCCCCACAAATCATAATGGCAGTGATTCTTGTACTGCTAATCGCTGGTATTGTTGGCTACCAGCATTTCGCTAACTCATCAAACTCAGAGACGTCAACCACAAAAAAGGATCCAAAGTTAGAAAAAGTTGCTTTACCTCAATTGACTAATACTGTGTCTGAGAATGAAAGTGAAGTCACGCTGCATACGAGTTATGGCGATATCACTATCAAATTATTTAACAAATATGCACCATTAGCTGTTGAAAACTTTATCACTCATGCTAAACAAAGCTACTATAACAATACAATCTTTCACCGTGTGATTAACAATTTTATGATTCAAGGTGGCGATCCCAAGGGTGACGGCTCAGGCGGAGAGTCAATTTGGAAAGGCAAAGACAGTAGCATTGATAGTGGTAATGGTTTCAAAAATGAAATTAGCACATCACTTTATAATATTCGTGGCGCCGTATCAATGGCTAATGCTGGAGCAGACACAAATGGTAGTCAATTTTTCATCGTTCAAAACAAAAAAAATCTTTCAAAGCAAGTCGACGCCAATAATTACCCTTCAAAAATTTATAATGCCTATAAAAAAGGCGGTGTCCCTAGCCTAGATGGCGATTACACTGTTTTTGGTCAAGTAATCAAAGGCATGTCAGTAGTAGACAAAATTGCTGAAGCAAAGGTTGAAGACAGTAGTTCAGGAGAAGCTTCAAAACCAGTTGATCCTGTCAAAATTACGAACATCACGATCATTAAAGAAGCCAAGTAAAAACACCAAATGATTTTCAACATTTGGTGTTTTTTTTACTTTTCAGAAGTACGCATGATGAGAACATCTGTATTCGCAACTTGTGTCACAAATGATGGAACAGTTCCAGCCATTGCCCGTTGTAGTCGACTCAACCCTGTTTCCCCAATCACAATCAAATCATTTTTGTGATCCTTAGGAAAGTGACGAGCAATTACTTGCTTTGGTGATCCAAAACGAACATGAACATCGACATCGGTATGACCTAAACTCTGCGCATACTCATAAGCCTTGTTGATTGAAGCTTCAGCATCTTGCTCCATCTGATATACAACATCATCACTCATCGCAATTGAACCAAAATAGCCACCGCCATTGGTATCGACAACAGTTAAAATGTCAATATGCGCTTCTGGAGCAAATTCAATCACCTTTTTAATTAGCGTGTTCGATACCTCTGAACCGTCGATTGCTACTAAAATATTGTGATATGCCATGACCCAACCTCTTATCGTTCTTGATACTTTTATTATAACGCTATTTCTTCGAAAATGTAAGCGCTTTTAATAACTTACATCATTTTCAGTAAATTTAAGTATCAATCGCAGGCATAAGATTATAGAACTTTCTGTAAAAAGTCTCGTGCTCGTTCTGTTTTGGGCGTTTCAAAGAAAGTTTTTGGTTCAGCAATTTCTTGAATACCACCGTCAGCCATAAACCACACTTGATCCGCAACTTCTCGTGCAAAACCCATTTCATGCGTGACCACAATCATCGTCATGCCATCCTCTGCCAGTTGTTTCATTACTGCCAAGACTTCACCAACCATTTCCGGATCTAGTGCACTTGTTGGTTCATCAAAAAGCAACATGTCGGGGGACATTGCCAGCGCACGTGCGATTGCCACACGCTGTTTTTGACCACCAGAAAGGCTTGCAGGATATTGGTCTGCCTTGTCAGACAGTCCGACTTGTGCCAATAACCGTTTAGCTGTTTCTGTGGCAATTTTATCATCTTGCCCCTTTACTTTAAGGGGTGCTAGTTTGATGTTTTCAAGAACTGTCAGATTTGGGAATAGATTGAACCCTTGAAAAACCATACCCATTTTTTCACGAAGCTGATCAAGCTGAATTTCTTTTAAATTGGTTAGTTGGTTTCCCTCGAACAAAACGTCCCCACTTGTCGGGGCATCTAACATATTAATCGCTCTCAAAAATGTTGATTTACCTGCACCTGATGGGCCGATGACAGCAATCACTTCACCTTTCTTTACAGTAACGTTAATATCTTTAAAAACTGTTTTGTCACCAAATTTCTTTGTTAAATTTTCAATCACCAATAAATCAGCCATATCGCTCTCCGTTTCGAATTATTAATTTATATTATACACGATTTTCATATATATGCAGTTTATATACATTATAATTTGAATAAAATGTATATTTTTGCATAAAAAATAATGTAAAATTAAGAAAAAGTGGAGGACCATAATGGCAAAAATTGTTAATCGTGAAGAAACTCAAACAACCCCGATAGATGACCTTTTCGTTTTACCAAATGAAAAGGAAGATGATGTTGCACGAACGGCTGCTTTAGGTCGAGACAGCGAGACTGAGACACATAAATAATCACACCAAACAGGTATGCTATTGCGTACTTGTTTTTTATTAAAAAAAAAGAACATGCAATGCATGCCCTTTTAAAACTAATAATATTAGTCTTCGATTTCAGTAACTGTTCCGGCACCAACAGTGTGGCCACCTTCACGAACAGTAAACTTCAAACCTTGTTCAATGGCAACTGGTGAGATCAATTCGATTTCGAATGTCACTTGGTCACCAGGCATAACCATTTCAACACCTTCTGGCAATTCAACAACACCAGTAACATCTGTTGTGTGGAAGTAGAATTGTGGACGGTAGTTTGTGAAGAATGGTGTATGACGACCACCTTCTTCTTTACTCAAGACATAAACTTCGGCCTTGAACTTCTTGTGTGTTTGAATTGAACCTGGCTTTGCCAAAACTTGACCACGTTCGATTTCGTTACGATCAACACCACGCAACAATGCACCAATGTTGTCACCCGCTTGAGCTTCTTCCAAAGTCTTACGGAACATTTCGATACCAGTTACAGTAGTCTTCTTAACTTCATCCTTCAAACCAACGATTTCAACTTCAGTACCAGTAGTCAATACACCACGGTCAACACGACCAGAAGCAACTGTTCCACGACCAGTAATTGTGAAGACGTCTTCGACAGGCATCAAGAAAGGCTTGTCAGTTTCGCGCTTTGGTTCTGGAATGTATGAATCAACAGTATCCATCAATTCTTCGATAACCTTAACTTGTTCAGGGTCACCTTCCAAAGCCTTCAATGCTGAACCCTTGATAACAGGAATATCATCACCAGGGAAGTCATATTCAGACAAAAGTTCACGAACTTCCATTTCAACCAAGTCGATCAATTCTTCATCATCAACCAAGTCTGTCTTGTTCAAGAACACAACAAGATAGTCAACACCAACTTGACGTGCCAACAAGATGTGTTCACGTGTTTGTGGCATAGGACCATCAGTTGCAGCAACAACCAAAATAGCACCATCCATTTGAGCAGCACCAGTGATCATGTTTTTAACGTAATCCGCGTGACCTGGGGCATCAATGTGGGCATAGTGACGCTTCTCAGTTTCGTATTCGATGTGAGAAGTGTTAATAGTGATACCACGTTCTTTTTCTTCAGGCGCGTTATCAATTTCAGCAAAATCAGTTGCTACTTTACCTTGCTTTTCAGACAATACCTTTGAAATAGCAGCAGTCAAAGTCGTCTTTCCATGATCGACGTGTCCAATAGTACCAATGTTAACGTGGGGCTTAGTGCGAACGTAAGTTTCCTTAGCCAATGTAGTTTCCTCCAAAATTCATTTTTCAGTAATTCTGAAAAATGTTTATAAATATATTTTACAACGCAAGCCGTCAAAAGACAACAAGTAACTTGCATTTTTCCGGCTCTTGAAGCCAAAAATTATTATACCGACTTATTAAGAAAATGTAAACACTTTTAACATTAATTTTCAAAAAAGCTGTTTGTAATTTCATTTACTTTATCATGCCAATATTTTTGCAGTCCAACTTCAGTATGATTTGATTGTCCATAGTAGCGATCTAGACTGCTATCAACCCAGCTGTCAGCATCAATAATCACGTCGTCAGTTTGTGGGTACAAAAGTGTTAGCTCTAATCTCATTTGATGGGCTAACATTTCCAACGCTACAGGATCTTCTTGACCCAATCGATCGTCAATTAATGTCGCAATTTTTTCAAAAACTTCGGAACTCGTCAATGGATTAATGTGGTCAAGACGGATAGTGTAAAGTTGTTCATCTAGCCAGCGATATTGAACGGGTTCTTGAATATCTAGCTTTTGTAAATCTTCTAATAAAGTTGCGCGTATTAGCGGCAAGGCAAATGGATCAACTAATAAAAATTTAGCGCCGATAACAAAATCAGCCACCGGTAGCCTTCTAGCAGCCTCGTAACGATTACGTTGCGCATCCAAGTCGTAGTCGCTCATGTGATAAAACTGACGACTAATCGTTGCTAAAGTTGTTGCCATTGTCTCTTTGGCGTGATTTTCAGCAGTTCTAATTTCATCTAGAATATCTGACTGTGTTTGTTCATCATCCCATAACATTGCTAATTGTTGCGCGTAAACAAAGCTCTGATTTTGGACTGCCAGTGCCACTATCATTCGAAAATGTGTTTCATCGTCGAGATATTCTGCCAAAAAATCGTCAGCATAAGAGGAAGCCAATTGATATTGTTTATCCATAAATAAAGCTGTCACTAAGCGATAATTAATGTCAAAGGTCTGCAAGTTTTCATATAAGTCAGCAAGTGTTTCCGCAGCATCGTGCCAGTTTTCTTGTTTCATTTCTAGTTGTGCACGGTCAATAAGTGCTTGTGTTTCTGGCGTAATATGGTCGGTCATTTTTTCGGTCACATAACAAATTATGAAAATTAAGAATCAACTCATAATTGTTACGATGCTCCTTTCTTTATTAGTCAAAAACCCAACTCACTTGAGTTGGGATTTTTGTTATTCAGCCGTTTTGGGTTGCGGACGACGATTGTTAGGACGACGTGGTCCCTTCTTAACAGTCTTTGTCACCTTGGTAACATTGGGATTACCCGGTTTTTTTGGTATTTGACGCTTATTTGATTGCGCTCCTGATTGTGTCGTTGTTGACTTATGGTTATTTGGTCGTCTGTTTTGATTAACTTCCATTACCACAGGCATCACCATTGGGCGACGACGAGTCTGTTCAAACAAGAATCTTGAAAGTACTTCTCGAACACTATTTTTCAGCTCATTCCAATCAAAATTTTTAGTATTACTAAGGTAATCTTCAATTTGTTTAACCGTTAAGTCTGAGGCTTCTTTCATCAAATCACGATTTGCTTTAACATACACAAAACCGCGCGACGTTAACTTGGGTTTTGAAACAACTTGCCTCTTTTTGCGATCAATCGTCACAACGGAAACAAAAATACCATCTTCAGATAAAATGCGCCTATCGCGAAGCACTACATTACCGATATCACCGATCCCTGCGCCATCAATCAGTGTTTCGCCAATTGTAAATGAATCTTGTAACTCAAAGTGATCATCCAACCATTTGAATTGATCACCTTTCATAGCCATCATGATATGGTCTTCGGGAATATTGACTTCCTCAGCAGCATCTTTTGCAGCTGTCATCACACGATACTCACCTTGAATAGGCATAAAATAATCCGGTTGCATGATGTTAATCATCATTTGTAAATCATTCCGAGAGGCATGACCACTTGACCGCATATCATTACTGATTTGCTTGACATCTGCTCCCTGTTTAAACAACATATCCCGCGTCTTCGCAACAACGCCCTCCATTGCAGTTGAAGGCGTCGTCGTTATAAATACGAGGTCATCTTCACCAATATGAACGTACTTATCCTCGCCATTAGCCATCCGGTTAAGATGTTTAATCGGTTCTCCCATGCGACCGGTTTCAAGAATGACGGTTTGACTAGCCGCCAAATTTTTTGCATTTTTCAAATTCACAAAAAGCTTACTTTCAGGAATTGGCAAATCCAACTTTTTCAAACGAATTGCTGTTCTCACGACATTTTCAATATCGTTTCCCGACAAAACCAGTTGCCGCTTTGTTGCAGCAGTGGCATTGATTACTTGCTGAATTCTTTGAATGTTTGACGCAACCGCAGCAACAATAATGCGTTTTTTCTTATTGTCTCGGAAAGTCTCTAAGATATAATCGCCAATTTTCGATTCATTAACTGAGTCAGCGCCGCCTTCTGTACCAGCCGCATCGGCCAACAATGCCAAGACTTTACTTTGGCCAACTTCCACTAGACGTGCAATATCTGTCCGGTAGTAACTTTCAGCAGTTTGGTCAAATTTGAAATCACCGGTATATACAACTTGCCCGTATTCAGTCCCTAGCACAATCCCTAGCGATTCTGGAATTGAGTGTGTAGTATTGAAAAATGATACCTTGACATCGCCAAAATCAATTTCAGTCTTTTCATTGACAACATGATAGTCGTCGTAATCTTTTAAGGCGTCTTGATCCTTGATAGCCAGTTTAGCTAATTCAATCGTTAATTCAGAGCCAAATATTGGCACATTTACTTGTTGCAGAAAATAAGGTAATGCCCCAATCGCATCAGCGTGTCCATGTGATAAAAATACACCAGCAATTTTATCTGTATTTTTGATTAAATACTCAAAATCTGGTACAACCACATCAACACCAAGCTGATCAGTTTCGGGATATTTCAGCCCAGCGTCCAAAATAAAAATTTCGTCATTCACAGTCACAGCATACATGTTTTTCCCGTTTTCGCGGACTCCGCCAAACGGAATAATACTTAAATTAGTCATAATTCTTCCTTATAAATGATATTTGAAAATAGCAAGCAACAGGGTTGTTTGCTTTCTCTTTTTTTCGTATAAATCATAACAGGATTCTACTGGTCTTATAACACTGAGGTCATCCTTGTTGCTTGTCTCGATACTTCACTAGCTTCTATTTTAACATACTTTTCTCTCATTTTCTGTTATTATTGATGTAGCCTACGCTCGACTATTATTTGTTGATCAAATTACGTCAAGTCATTGGCAAAGTTTTCCCCACTCAGAAAGGAATTTATTTTTCATGCAGCGTCAACCTTTTAAAAAATCACATAAAAAACGGAATTTAATTATCACGTTGGTAATCGTCGTCGCACTGGTTATTGTCGGTTTTACAGTTCTTGGGCAACAATCTAATGACAGTAAAACAACCACTTCATCATCTAGTACGAGTTCAAGTAAAAAGAAAAAAACAACTAAAAAAGCATCAACTTCTAGTACAGAATCTTCTACAAGTGAAGTTTCTAGCGCTGAAAGTTCAAGTACTGTCACTGTAACACAAGCACCAGCAAGCGCTAGTAGCGAAGTCGCAGCTGCTATTAGTAGTGCAAAACAAGACGCAACACAAGCACCCGTTGATAGTTCAGCCAGCAGCAGTGTTTCGTCAAGTGCAGCCTCAAGCAGTGTTGCAACAACCACAGTTGGTAAGTGGACACTGTCAGCATATAACAACTTAGCCTTAGGTAGCACTTCATACAATACCATTCGTCAAACTTATGGTGACCCAACCTATTTGACGGCTGATAGCCAGTATGCCTATGCCACATGGCAGAGTCAAAGCGGTGCCAAAGTAGTCATTATATTTACACCAAGTGGCAGTGAAAATAATGTCCAATTGATTGCTAGCAGTAAATCACAAACTGGACTTCAATAAACAAAAAAGTCAATTTCAAAATCGAAATTGACTTTTTTGATGACTATTTTATGTATTGTTGAGCAATATGCTCAACATGATTCGTTAGCTGTTATGACTTCTTCTCATGCCGTAAGATTTGCTTCTTTTGCTTAAAATGTTGATAAAGTTTGTAAGTGATTATAATTAACAATATGATCAAGAGCCAATACCACCACTTCATCGTCCACCTTTTGACCATTTGGGTTTTGACAGGAGTACCAACTGTAAAATGTTGCGAGAATCGCCAAATATGCCCTTGTTTATCCTTCATCACTACTTTAGCCAAGTAACGTCCGGACTTCAAATCATTATCCCCTTTAAACACCAAATTAAAGTTAGATGTTGGCGCAATTTGACGTTGGGTTTCATGACGTGACATTATTTGTTTTTTATTTTGAAGATCTGTTATATCACCGTCAACAGTTACATCAGAAATGTTGATTTGATTTGGCGCCGACATTTTCCAGATGACATTGGGTCGATATAATTGTGTCTTTGTTTTGATGGTTTTAGCAACAATTTTTGGTTGAACCTGCTGATCATTTTCTCGTATCACACAGCCTATCACATAACTAAAACGATTCTGCATACCACCCTGCTCTTTGATCTTATCATCTAACTGTTTTGTGATATAGATACCACCTTCGATAATACCATTGAAAGGCTGTTGCGGCATGTTAACGTCAACAACGATTGTTGCTATAGTCTTAGCTGGTACAGTCACAATTTTAGGACCACTATAATTTGCTCAGAAGTCAATAAATTGGACTATTTTTATTCAGTTAATTAGGCGACATTTGAGATACGATTGCGATTATAAAAATTGATATACCAACCAATGGCTGCTTGGACTTCAGTTAATGTTTTGTATGCCTTCAAATACACCTCTTCACGTTTCAATATTGAATGAAATGCTTCCATACGGCCATTATCGTATGGATGTCCTTTGAGTGAATATGAATGTTTCAAGCCATAATTTTGAC
>NZ_VJYC01000029.1:0-5998 GCF_030400235.1 Leuconostoc sp. UCMA20149 | reverse complement strand
TCCTTCTTGGTGAAGTTTAACCAGTGAATCTTTAAAATCTTGTGAATAACGAATTGACATAAAAATACTCCTATACTTTCATTTTACGGACTGAATAAAAATAGTCCATTTTTTTAGTATAAGAGCATTATTTCTCCTTAATAGTTGTTTCTCGTTACGGCTTAGTATGCGATTGAACATTAAACATTGCATAACGTTCTCCTCACTGCTTAGTTGGTTTAGTTGGCTCACGCTGAGAATGCCGATTTGGATAAAGCTTTCTTAAATAAAGATAGTCAAGTTATTTTCTAACATCATCATCACTAAAATAAAGTTTTTTATATCGAAGTATAGATTCAACGCTATCGCCACGTTTGATTAAAAGTGGTTCAATGTGTCGTTCCCATTGTTTTAACTTGTCACGTAAGTCTTTTGCTTTTTGAGCATCAACACGTTCTTGCAATGTTTTTTAATGTTGGTTGAAAATGTCATCATGCCACCATACGCCAACAATAGAAATCAGTAACGCACTCAACACCATAAACAACCACAAATGCCAATACTTTATAAACATTTCTCCTTGTGTTAAGTGAATCCAATCATGTATAAATTGTTTCATCTTTTCTCCTCATTCACTGCAAAATAAAAAGCGCTTATGCGCTTAATCAATTTGAATACACGTGCTGGTTCTGTCTTGAATATCAAATAAATTGGATGGCGGTTCGCTTCCATCAAATATCAATATACGTAGTTGTGAAGTGTCATTACTTAAAGCCCGCTTCAAATTGTAAAACATTACTCCGTCTGAGTGTTCAACAGAGTTATTTATCTTCAAATACACACTAACATCATAACTAATTGGCAAACAGTTATATTGGTCCCAGCGATGTGACAGTATATTTTTACCAAAAATAGATACTTCAGAAGGCGTTTTCAAGTTTATATTATAATGATATGAATATTGTTCAAATGTTTTCTTTATGAGTTGTTGAGCATAATAATAACTGTGAACCCTTAAAAGAATTCCCGCTTTGCCAGACATTTTTAAGGCAAAAACAAATGTCGTCAATATAATTTTTTTGATATCCTCTCCATATATCAAAACTGAGTTAATCTTCTCAGTTTCATACAGTTGAGTCAATTTTTTGTATGCCTCTTTTTGATTCACATTTCCAGCCTCCAATAGCAGTAATTATACTACTAGAGAGACGTGGGTTGGATTAGAAATTGCAGATTGTATATTTTTCAAGCGTTATTTACATTAACCTAATTTTTTGGATTAAAATATTAGTAACATAATCTAAATTAAGGATATACAATTATGATCAATATAATTATTGACTTATTAAAAGTGCTCATCATCGTAACCGCTATAGGAACTGTTATATCATTTTATCCTGCTCGCGCATCATTCACGAATGCTCAACAAACATGGATAATGCTGTTGTTATTAGTCGCCTTGCTTTTCATGGTATTTGAATTGGTTTCAGGCGGCGCTTTAGAATTCATTAACCACTTTTTTGAAAGCATTGATGAGATGACTCACTACTTTTAGTTAAACGTGCCACTCGGCAACTAACTTGTCGCTATCATACTCAAGTGCATATAGCTCTTTCTTGGATAACGTCCAACCGTTCATGATTTCATAATTGTCATTCGGCTTAACTGTTCCGAGTTGTCGACTAATCACGCCACCCTCATCAACTATCTTTTCCTTATGGAAATGACCTTTGTGGATTTCACGACTATGAGATAGTGACCAGACACCACCGAACTCATTAGCAAATAGCATAGGCAAGTTCTTAGGTGCTAAGTCACCATGAGCTAACATGATACCCACGTTATCCAACAAATAAGCATCACGGAACTGGATATTGTTCTTGATAACAACTTGTGGGTACTTGGCTTTCAAATACTCCATGAACATGTACTCCATGTTGCCTGAATGATTGCCCGCCATTTGTTTGATGTGAAGCGTTGTATTGTTTTGCAATGCAGCAGTTACCAGCACGTCAAAGAACTGTTTAGCATCCTCAACAGCTTGTACCATATTGACTTCATCAACTAGCGTGCCTTTTAAAGTCTGTGATGACCACATCTGACTAGAATGGAATAGATCACCAAGCTGTTCAATCACAATCGTTTTGTATCCCTTATTGATAAGCTCTAAAAGCCTATCTAAGTGACCTTTAACATCAAGCATGCTAGTTGTTATACCAAAATGTAAGTCAGGAAGCGGTACAACCAAATTGTGCGTATCTCGTGCAACCTGTTTGACTGTGTATGGCTTAATGTCTGCTTTGAACAGATTAACAATATCTTGTGGTGTTAATTCATCATCTAGCTTTGGCTTAACATTAACCTTTAACTGGAAGTTCCACTTTGGTCCATTGTCTGTTTGTGTCGTCCATTGGTTTGGAATTGCTGACACGATATGCCAGTCGTTGACATCAAGATTAAGATACTCAAGGATATCTTCTGGTGTCTTTTGTGTCTGCTCATTCAGTAGTAGATACTTGGCTGTGATTTTAATATCATCAACCTTGCCGTCGCTAACATAGCTATATTGAGGCTCGATACTAAAATGGCCATTTTCGTCATTATGAGGTTGTGGTGCTTTTACGCTTGCGTATCGTTGCACGGAACGTCTCGTATAATAAACGCCTGTTTCATCATAAAGTTTTTCAACTATGTTTCTTGAATCAAGTCCTTGCTTACTCAATTCTTGAACACGCTTCTTTAATTCATCAGTCCATTTTGTGTAGCCCATTATCGCCACTTCCTATCATCATAAAAGGCATCTTTGCGCTTGTCTGTATTCGACTTGCGTTTAGATGCCTTCTTGTGCTTCTTGTTATATTTTTGTTGCCTGTCTAGCCTGCGGTAGATGTTTAATTCATCATTACTGGCGACAAGTCCATAATCGTCATCTTTTTTCATAGTTTTCTCCAAATAAAAAGTCCAACTTGCGTATCTATAACAAATACACGAATTGGACAGCGTGATTTTAGTGATAAGAAAGTTATCAAATATTAACTATCACAAAATTTTTCTACGAGTGTTTTCCTTCAATTTTCTTGACTTGTTTCGACAAATCTTCTGTTACATCCTGAATCAACTGTTTGTATTTTGAATACATATTATTTTGTATGTAAATAAAAGTTTTCAACGTCTCTTGATCCGAAATAGATTTATTCTCGTTTAAAAGGTTGGGTTGAGCTTTTTCGACTAATGTATCAAATGAAGCCTTTGATAAATTTTGCATTTCTCCCCATTTCTCACCTGTGCTATCGGACGAAAACGGAATTAGAATATCAACATTTCTAAAATCTTTATTATTTAACATATTATACGAGTATAACTTACTCAATATAGTTAATTTTCTTTTCAAAAACTCATCACTACTGTCAACTGATTTCATTTGATATTCGCTAATTATACTGGATAAATAATCATCTAATCCATTGTAATAAACTACTAAGTCTTTAGATAATTCCTGATCTTTGTCAATTCTCATTCGTGTTATGTATTCTCTGTTAGATCGATTAGTCTCATAATTTTGTTGAATGATAACTGGAACAAATGCTATAAGCCCACCGATAATGGTGGCTAGTAAACTCATAGCACCATTGGCTAAAATGTTACGATCAATTCTTTTTGTTTTTGATTTTGTTTTCACAAGAAATTTCAATCCGTCCTAAAAACATAGTCGTTCACCAGTTAAACCGGAATGAATGAATGAATTCATTTCAAATTTGTGTTTTTATAATCGTTACTTAAAATTAGATTATTTTTTCTTTATGATATTAACAAAGTATAAATGCTTTAGCAACCTGAAAAAGTGTCCAATCTATTAGAAAATTTTTTTAGTATTAACAATGTATATTATTTTTTTAAAACTACCACTATTTACGCAATCGCAGACAAGCGACTACTGGTTTGTAATAGTCAACGTAAATACTATTGGCAATATTACACATTTTTATTATTTACAAATCACCCGGTATCTTAACATAAGTCACGTTTGCTTTTAATGAATGAGCAATAACCCCAAATAAAAAAGAACGTCGTCGGCGTTCTTCGGTGTTGTCGATATTTCAATCAACGTATTTTGTTATGATTTGTACTCCCCAGGAGTATTGTGGGTGCTTCGCTAATAAACCCCACAGAAGTATATTACTACTTCATCAGTATTTTTTGTTAACTATTTGATGATACAAAAATAGCACCGTTTTCAAGCTAAAAACTTTCACAAAACTCGCGTCTTTTTGAGACTTTCAGTTTTCCACAGCTCGACTAGCAAAAACAGAAGTCCTATAAATCTGTTTAATTCTCTGCATATCTCGGTAGCACTGACTCTCTGACTTTGACAATATGCTTGCCACTTGAAGCCAGCTTCGCTTTCTTCTACGATCATAACGCAATTCAAGCATGGCTCTTTCTTCACTGGTCAGCACCTTTAGGAAATTAGTCATAAACCATCTGTCTCTAATGAATGATTGCAAAATATAATCGCTTTCCTGAATGATGTTGTCATTTTCAGTTTGAATGTTACGCTTATTTTCTGCCTTTCCACCGCCTATATTTTCATCAAATGACGTTGGCGTTTCAAGTTCTCTAATGCGTAGCCTAATCTGCATTTCGATCACGCTCGAGAAATAATCACTTAGATATTTATCAATCCTGT
Organism: Leuconostoc sp. UCMA20149; assembly: GCF_030400235.1. Classification (NCBI taxonomy): domain Bacteria; kingdom Bacillati; phylum Bacillota; class Bacilli; order Lactobacillales; family Lactobacillaceae; genus Leuconostoc; species Leuconostoc sp. UCMA20149. The sequence goes on along the minus strand of NZ_VJYC01000029.1, from coordinate 1,332 downwards.
CCGCCATTTTTCGCTCTTCTTTCTACATGTTATAATATTAAAAACGTTAGGAGGTACTATGACCTTATTACTACTTCACGCTTTAATTTACTTTATGATTTTTCTATTGCTGATCACTCTTCTGATTGGCTTTTTAATACATAGCCGTGGCACGAAAGCGATTTCTATTTTCGGTATAACAATACAAGTATTGATGCTTGTCTACATAAATCACTTATAGTGAGTTTTCATTTCTGTCACAAATTTCATCACGATATGCACCGCTGCGACCATTGCTGACAAATACATGCCCAACTCAATCGCATGCTGTAAGTTGTGTCCTATTTCAATCATCAATTTGCATTTATCTCCTTTTTTGTTAGAATAATATTTTGTATAAAATTTGGGGGAATCGTATGACCTATGTCATTTCATTTGCAATCATTATTTTTTTAGTGCTAATTATAGGTATTGTCATTAAAAACAGCCACATAATTTTTTGGTCCGCCATCGGGCTCTGTTGGCAAGCAATCATAATTTTTCTTCTAGCCACAGTGTTCATTTTTGTCTGATGGCTTTTTTGTTACAATTAGCTCGTATATTTCCAATCTTGGATTTGATGTATCGATATAAAAATCTTCGTCAAACCCCTTGATGTGTTTTATGTTGTCATTTTGTAAAAATATGTTGCCTCGCACCTTAGCTGTCTGCATACCGTCAAAAATAAACTTCTTGAGAAACGCCCAATTATCTGGATCTATTCTGCCATCTGGTAAATACTAATCAAGTTTCAATTTGCACGGCCATTCAAAAGCTATATTATCGACCATAGCCTGTGAAAAAACGTTTCTGGTGTAAAAGTAGTAGCGAGACGTTTTAAACGTGCTCCTGCATACCTATTTTTTCGTTCTGCGTCAATATATTTGTTTATCGTCACCTGTTTAAGAAACGTTAAATCTAAAATTACTTTATTCAGTTTGTTCACCTCATATTCAGTCCATGTGCCAAAGCTATTTTTTCGTCAATCTTGATACCGTTCAGGTGGTACTTATTCATGAATGACTGAATGCCTATCTTATGTTGCTCTTGATGATGTTCACGGCACAGGCTCATTGATCGTAATCCTAAATGTTTTATCTTCTGACGATTGCCGCCGTTAGCACCCACACTATCAACGTGTGCAAAATCGGCGTGAGACTTACCACAAATCACACAGCGCTTGTCTATGCTCAGAAGTCAATAAATTGGACTATTTTTATTCAGTTACTTAGGCAACATTTGAGATACGATTGCGATTATAAAAATTGATATAACAACCAATGGCTGCTTGGACTTCAGTTAATGTTTGGTATG
>NZ_VJYC01000028.1:0-6295 GCF_030400235.1 Leuconostoc sp. UCMA20149 | reverse complement strand
TTCAAAATAAAAGAAGTCAAAAGCCTTGAAACACTTGACTTCTGGTAGAAAAATGGACTATTTTTATTCAGTCCGTAAAATGAAAGTATAGGAGTATTTTTATGTCAATTCGTTATTCACAAGATTTCAAAGATTCATTGGTTAAACTTCACCAAGAAGGCCGTTCACTTAAATCATTAGCAGAAGAATTTGGTCCGTCGAAAGATTCTATTGCTATTTGGGTTAAACAAGCTACCCCAATCATGATCAAGGGTCAGTCAAAGACTTTAAAAGACGTCAAGCAACTAGAGAAGCGCCTCGCTATTTTGGAGGAAGAAAACGAAATTTTATCACGCATAGCCTGACAGGCATTGAGCGGCCATCTTACTAGCCAAAAAATAGTCCGTAATGTGGGATTGCCGCTCGTTAACCAATTTTTAGCACAAGGCTACGCGCTTGTGCGTATTTTAAGTGCACTTAAAATCAAACCTAGTACCTATTACAACTGGCGCCATTGGCAACCCAGTCGACAAGAAAAGCTTAGAGAATCCCTGAAACCTTATATTTTAGACGTTTGGAAAACCTTTAAATTTTATGGTTATCGTCGTATTGCTGCTTATAGTCAACAAACCGACGGTCCGAAAGTATCTGAGTATATGACACTCAAATTGATGCGTGAATTAGGGATTAGATCGCGCATGCAAAAACGTTATCGCAAACCCAAAACTGTTGTGACGGTTGCTCAAAAACCCAATCTGATTAGACATTTGCATGATTTGAGCGGTGTTTGGCAAACAGATATCACTTATATTCAGTTGACTAATCACAGATGGGTCTATTTAGCGACCGTTTTGGATCCTGAGAAGAGAAAGGTATTGGGCTATAAAATTGGCGATAAAATGACAGCCGAGCTAGCCACAAGTGCCTTACAGATGGCGTTAGATAAGCATCGAAAGCCGTTAATTATTCATTCAGATATGGGGTCACAATACACGAGTGCTGAATTTAATATTAAATGTCAAAATTATGGCTTGAAACATTCATATTCACTCAAAGGACATCCATACGATAATGGCCGTATGGAAGCATTTCATTCAATATTGAAACGTGAAGAGGTGTATTTGAAGGCATACAAAACATTAACGCAAGTCCAAGCAGCCATTGGTTGGTATATCAATTTTTATAATCGCAATCGTATCTCAAATGTTGCCTAAGTAACTGAATAAAAATAGTCCAACTTATTGACTTCTGAGCAAAGTGGCATTGCATTCATTTTTGAAGCCACTTCATCTAATTGTCGTTGCTTCACATCTTTAAATGACGTGCCTTTAGGATACCAATCACGTAGCTTACGATTTCTGTTCTCATTTGAACCACGTTGTTGTGGTGATGACGGTGTCGCATAATATAAATTGATTTTTAGTTGTTTCTGGACGTACTCTAAAAAGGCCCATGATATAAATTCAGAACCATTATCGGCTGTGATTGTGCGAACGGCTTTACCGTAACGTTCATAAAACAACTTAAACGCATCAACCATATCACTAGACTTCTTACTACGGACTAATATTAAGGCGGTAAACCGAGTCTTGCGTTCAGTCAATGTCATAATGGCTGTGGTATCTTGATAACGCTGATTATTCATTTTAGCTGGCAACACTAAATCAATTTCCCAATGACCAAACTGTTTACGACTTTCCACAACTTGTGAACGATCAAATATCGAATGGCGGACTAATTCTCCGTCATTTTTTAATTGTTCACGCAAACGTGCAATTTCACGTTCCTTATCACGTTTAGTTTGTGCCACAGCTCGTTCTTTAGGTGTGCCATTTTGACGATGATATTTCTGTTTACGAATATTGATAAGGCCTTGCCGAGACCATAACCTAATAACAGATGCGGACACATCAACATCTTGCACATTACCAGCAATTTGCTCTGGCGTCCAATGTTCAACATTAACCCAAGTTTCAATGATTTCTTTTAGTTCTGGTGTCAGTTTGAGACCAGTACCCATTTTACTGCGCTTTTTCAAAGCAATATATTGTCCACGCTGTGCCGAATACTTGATACGTGCGTGTATATCCATATTTAGCAGTGTTCGTCTATCTAAATGTGAGAAATCAAGCGTATTGCCACGGTGTAATTCACGTAATATTGATGACGGTGTATAGCCTAAACGTCTGGCTATATCAGCCTGTGTCATTTTCTCAATATTCCACAAATATTCAATCATGTGACGTTGGTTCTCATTCAACCGTGGTTGTCGTTTGCGTTTTTGTGTTGTTTCATCACTCATAAAACATATTTGCTCCTTAATTATGATTATTTCAGTCTAGGTTTACCCCTTAGAACAGGTTTAACATTTCACAATGTTGCTTATTATTTTATTTTTCATCATAAACTTTTTCATAGCTTTAAAAATAACTGTCATAAATATTGACTTATAAATCAAAAAAAAACCTCGAAATTATGTTTCGAGGTTTTTTCACTAGTGTAGGTTTTATTTAACGCGACCATCATCGTCGGTTAAATTACTGGCCGTTTCTTTAACCGAATTAACACCATCAGAAGTTTTTTCTTTAATTGCACTTCCCGCATCGGAAACTTTGTCTTGCAATGTAACTCTGGAATTCTTATATTCGGCTTGAGTTTGAATATCAATAATTTGAACATTTAATTCGACTAACTTAAGACTAGTTGTTTTCTCTAGCTGTGTTTCAATTACTTTAATTAATTCTTTGTAGATATCATGCGCATTATGACCAAATTCCATAATGACATCTAAATCAACAGCTACTTGCTCTTTGCCAACTTCCACGTCAATGCCATCAGTTGGATCATCACTATTGACAATTTTGTTTTTAATATTTGAAACGAAACCACCATCTACGCCGAGAAGACCTTTAACGTTTTCGATGGCGTACCCAACAATTTTTTGAATGACTTTGTCATTAAAAGTTAGTTCACCTTTAACATCTGTTCCTGCACTCTGTGTACTCTTGTTTTCTGTAACCATAATAACTTCCCTTCTACGTTTGTATAAATGAAATTAGTCAGTTTCCTTGACTGCTATTTACGTTTGAAAATTTGCACTAATGGTGTGAAATCAAAATCATACTTGTCTAGCCAGTAACCAGCTGCACTTGCTAATACTGTCACCACTACAATCCAAAAAGTACTAGCAAAGCCAACGGTCATTAGTAGAGTTGCTAAGATAAAGCCTAGAACACCAAATAGCCAACTATTAGGAATTTTATTTTTCACTTGGATTCCTCCACTTTACTACACGACTCGTGTAGACTTCTTTTTGTGTGAACTACTTGACTGTTTTTGATTGACTTTAATATTAATCTCTATTTTTTTTTCATCTATTCCAGACAGTAACTCTTGAATTTCACTTGTCAATGTATGCTTAATTTCTGGTAATTGTTTGATAACATGATTTTTATATAATGACTCAGCTGTGATATCAAAACGATTAATTTTCCTGGTGTTTTTAAAATCAATCTTGATATTAGACATGCTATAGCCGGAGAGTCTTGTAGTTATAAAACTAATCACACCCTCATTACTAAGAGAGAGTAAACCTTGTTTATTCTTTTCCAGCAGAATACCCTTTTTTTGAGCAGGTATCAACACAATAATCACCAAGACTAATACAGTCAGTACCAATAAACTTATCTGAGCAATATTTAAAAACTCGTGTTGGTTGACTGAACTACTCTCAGATATCTTAGCAATAAAATTATTTGTGACCGTAATACTTTCTGGCCAAATAGTCATTGACAGTACAAAAATATAAATCAAACACAGCAAGCCAAGAAAAGATTTGTGCCATCTTTTCATAAAATAGTCTCTTTTCTTATAATGCGTGATTGTTTCAAATATTAAGTAGCGCCACTTAATACTGCAAATATAACATAACTAAATATTGTTGTAAAACAATATACTCAAAATCTTCAACATTCGAAGTTTTTAGTACTTACTTTCTGTCAATTGTCTTTTTGCTTGATACAACTGTTCTTCAATTTTATTCAAACCACTCTCAGTGTTGCGATCAGTTCCCTTAATCAGCAAATTTAAATCACGATACGCAAAGGTTAACTCAATTGATTTTGAAACCAAATCTTGTACTCTAGATGCTAATTCTTTGTTAAAAAAAAGCCCATCTCCGTATGTTTGAGATTGTGCTTGTCTGATTTTAGCTTGTAATTGCATTGATACGCTTAAAGTTGTTTGGAAGTTTGGCGCACCAGCTTTGAATTGAAAGCCTTGTCTATCACTTTCTAACGTTTGGTTTAGTTGACTATATAAGTCTCTAAACCGTTCTAACTGCTTAATATACAGCTCTAATTGTTCTGGCTGTAACCATATTTTTGTTGCCATCTTATTTATTCCTTTCACTTTTAAATGCAACCAAAAAAGCTAGTAGCTGTTAAGCACTAACTAATTTTGTGGCTAATTCTTTATTGTTGAAAAAATTCTCAATTTTTTTATATTTTCAGATAATTTCTGAATCTTTTACCATGTCTACTTTCTATGCAAAATAAACTATGCTTAATAAATTTCATGATATGATTAACGAAAAAGAGGTATTAGCAATATGGTAAAAATTGTTCTTTTAGATGGCTATGAGTTAAATGACGATTTAGATTGGGATAAGTTAAGATCTGTTGGCGACTGTACTTTTTATGACCGTACCAATACAGCTAATGAAAAAGAAATAATAAACCGAATTGATGGTGCAGAAATTGTTATCACTCACAAAACTCCTATAAATGACTATGTCATTTCCCAATCTAAAAACCTGAAGTATATTGGAATTATGGGTACAGGTTATGATGTTATTGACCTAGAAAGTGCTAGTAAGCACAATATTGAGGTAACTAACGTTCCTACCTATGCTAGTGATGCGGTGGCTCAATTCACTTTTTCTCTCTTACTTGAAGTGACTGGACAAGTTGGACTACATAACCAATTAGTTCATCAAGATCATTGGTCACAAGGACCCGATTTCACTTTTTGGGACAAGCCTTTATATGAATTAAAAGATAAAACATTAGGTCTTATTGGCTACGGTCATATAGCTCAAAAAGTAGCAAAATTAGCTCATGCATTTGAAATGAATGTAGTGTTCTATAATCATCGTCCTAAAAAAATAAAAGGAAATTGGCTTAAACAAGTTTCGTTAGATGAACTATTGAAAACGTCGGACGTTATTAGTCTACATGTTATTCAAACTCCTCAAACAATCAATTTAATTAATAAGACAACACTGGCTAAAATGAAGTCTACTGCTATTCTCCTGAATACTTCAAGAGGAAAACTAGTTAATGAAAGCGATGTGGCAGATGCCCTGAATCAAGATCAACTATACGCTTTGGCAACTGACGTCGTCACCAAAGAACCAATTCAAAAAAATAATCCCTTACTTAAAGCTAAAAACTGCTATATAACCCCTCACATTGCCTGGGCGCCGTTTGAAACACGCGAAAGACTGTTATCCATTACAATATCTAACTTACAGACATATCTGTCGGGCAGCATAGTTAACAGTGTAATTGAAAGAAAAAAATAGTCAATTTTTAACATATGAAGTGCTGTGATATTTATTCACTACATAGCATTATTGAATGAACGCAGGCATCTTCATTTTTTTAGGTTTTAAATGCAAACAAAAAAGCTAGTCTCTTTTTAGCATTAAGCCATTTTATGACTAATCATATATATTTGTACGAACCGTTAAACCTGTTTCTTTACGAATTTTCTTAATAATTTCAGGAATTTTTTCCGTATAGGTGCTATCGAATTGCGCTATTTGTTGCGACTTTGTAGCCTTGCCAATTTTATACCATTCAAAGAATATATTGACCTTTTTTGAGTAAATTTGGTCAACAACTCTCACTTCATATATTGTGTTAGGTTGCTTAGCAAACATTTCTTTAATATCCCCAATGACAGCATCAATTTGGTTCATAGCTCAAACAGCTCCAGTCGTTTTATTTACTATAACTATTATACGAACAGTTGTTCCCTTAGTCAATAATTAAACACTCTAAATTATTTAGGGTAAATACTGTTTATCTTTACCAGTTTCATCAATAATTCGTAATGGTTCATTATAAATTTGTTGGGTACTCATACCCCTAGAAGTACGTCTAGGTGCTGGTGCTCTTATACTAAAAAAATGGACTATTTTTATTCAGTCCGTAAAATGAAAGTATAGGAGTATTTTTATGTCAATTCGTTATTCACAAGATTTTAAAGATTCACTGGTTAAACTTCACCAAGAAGGACGTTCACTTAAGTC
>NZ_VJYC01000027.1:0-10847 GCF_030400235.1 Leuconostoc sp. UCMA20149 | reverse complement strand
GCATAGAGGACACACCTGTTCCCATACCGAACACAGAAGTTAAGCTCTATAGCGCCGAAAGTAGTTGGAGGATCGCTTCCTGCGAGGATAGGACGATGCGGTGCCGTACATAAGAAGAACGAGAGCAATCTAATGATGAATTGATTGCTCTTTTATATTGACTTTGATTAAAAAAATATGCATACTCAACAATAGAACAAAAACTTTTCAGGGAGAATCAATGTGATTTCAATGATATTGTCAGTCAAAAAATTATTTTCCTCTTTTTGGATTATTTTCAAATCAGAAGAAACTAAAGGACTCTTGATAGTCATATTTTTGACATTAATAAGTGGTGCTTTATTTTACAGTACGGTAGAACATTTAAGTCTACTTAACGCTTTTTACTTAAGCTTTGTTACTTTAACGACGATTGGTTACGGTGACATTCATCCGGTGACGGATTTTGGAAAAGTATTTACGATGTTGTACTCCACGGTAGGGATTGGTTTAATGACAATTTTTGTGGCTACAGTAGCTAAAGCATATCTGTCAACTAAAACGAATAAACGTCGACACTGAATGAAACACATTAAAAAATCTTTGGGGAGTATTTATGAAAAAATACATTTTAACTATTGGTAATTCGGGATTAAATGTTATTAGTAGTACGGTGATTGTTCTACCGTTTATGTTTTTTCTGAGAATTAGCGGGACACATACAGTATTGTCAGTTTTACCTTTTGTTATTTTTTATACCTTACGGACAACCGGAATATTTTTGATTAGAGGTATCAAAACAAGGCTTAATAGTGCTAGTCTGCTAAAAGTTTCTCTTTACGTTGGGACATTAGGATCTATGTTTGGCATAATTGGAAATTTTTTTCCGGAATTTTATATGATTTCTGCCTTTTTTCTGGGATTAAGTGCTGCTTGGTTACCAACCGCTAATACGTCAATTAATTTTCTTAATATAAAAAGTCATTTACTTTTAGCTAAAAATAAATATTTTACTGTCTTAACTTTGATATTAATCGGATATATACTGTTTGTCCCATCTAAAAATTCTTTTATTATATTTTTTGTATTTTACACATTTTTGTACTTGATAGCTATTATGACAATATCTACGATTAATCAATACGCAGTAGATTCTCATGATTTAGAAAGTTATTCATATCGCTATTTGGGATTATTTGTAGTATTTTTCGTTTTAATATTTAGTTTGCGATCTAGTCGATTGATGAATAATATTATGCAATTTGATTATTTTATATGGGGTTCATTACTGCTAGCTATTATTCTTATTGTGTCAAAACTTTTTTTTCATAGATTACCACAACGTCGTGTTCCTAATGTTTTGAGTTATATAGCAATCATAAATGGTGCCTTAGGCAACTATTTATTCTTATTCGCATCTTTATATGTTGCTGGATACTATGGTCATGATGATTTATTTATCCGATTTTATATACCATATGTCGTAGGCATATTCATCGCACCAATCATCAATAAAGTTCTAGTCAAAAACAATCATCATACTATTTTTACCATGATTTTGGTAGGCCTCAGTATGATGTTTCTTAGACCTCTTTTCTCATTGGGTATCTTAGTGTTAAGTACAACGAAAGGGTGTTTAAATTCAAAATTAAACCATTTTTACGTACAGCAAAATAATCTGCCATCAGATAAACGAATTTGGGTAAAAAATACGATACAGAGTACAGGTAGTATTATTTACCAATTTATCATCATGATTACAGGATCATTGATAGTGACAGATCATAATCACTCTATCAAAGAGTTACTGACGGTTACAAGTAAAGGGATACCTAGTAGTTATAGTAGAGAACTGATGATTAATTGGAATTATGTGACTACAACAATACTATTGATTATGGTGATAGGTTATTATTGTTTTCTGTTGCATAACAAATATCAAAGCAAAAAGCGATAAATCATTTAGGATTATCGCTTTTTATTTACTATATAAAACATTAACTTAATTCCAAGTAGCCACTGGTTTGACTGAAAATTTTATAATCGCAACCGCATCTAAAATGTCACATGAGTAACCGAAAAAAATAGTCCAATTTATTGACTTCTGAGCAATCAGTCCCGCCGATTGAAAAATAAAAGTAGCCTAATCACTTCAGCCCTAGATAAAAAATAGTTCGAATTATTGACTTATGATAAAATGTACTATTTTCTTAGCAAATTGTGCCACTAGTTTAAAATTTATTACGTTTGTATGCCTTTGTTTTAAACATGACTTGGTACATAACAAAAGTTAAGATGGTTAAGAATATAAATAACACTAGTGTGTTGCTCATGCTTATTTTGATGTCTGAGTTTTTATCAGTTATTAAAGCAACTGTAGTGGTGCCTAATGCACCGGCAAATTGCTGTGACGTTTGAAATATCGCACTGGCGTCAGATCGATAATTTTTGTCAGTATGTGCTATGGCAGTTGTATTAGTTATGCCGAATGATAATACTCGTCCAAATGTGAATACAATATACAACATCATGATCGTTATATATCCCATATGTTTTACAAACACAAGCATAAATAGCAATGAAATCAAGACAATTACAGGGCCGAAAAACAAAGGAATTTTAGCACCTTTATAGTCGTAAAATTTTCCGAATAGTGGATTAAACAATGCGCCAATAACTGTCCCAGGGAGTAAAGAAAATCCTGCGAGTGTACTGGTGATTGAAAATCCTATTTGCAGATAATTTGGTATGATGTAATTTCCACCTAAGTTCATGAATTGTAATATAAAAAAAGGAATTATAGCCATTGTAAAACTCAAACTTTTAAAAACTGTAATATTTAGAAATTCTTTTTTACTTTTAGAGCTTCTCCAAATAAACCCTATTATTAACAGTGAGAAGATTATAAATAATGCATAGTGTGCAGATCCATGTGCCAGTGAATTAATCGCCAATAACAGAGTGATTAACGAAAACGACAAAAGGAGAAAAGCCAGAAAATCGAAAGATATTTGCTCTGAATGAGTGTTTGAATTTTCGTAGTGAGGAATTGCTATGACTAATGATATAGCAGGAATGATTAGCGTGAAAATAAAAATCATTCTCCAACCCAATGAATCTATCATTAAACCACCATATGTGGGACCTAAAGAAGGTGCTAAACTGAGAATCATGGCTGCAAATCCCATCCACAATCCTAACTTTTCAGTGGGAATCCTAGAGAATATGATATTAAACATCAGTGGCATTGCTAAACCGGCAGATACACCCTGAAAAACACGACCGATTAGCAATATTGTGAAGTCAGGACTTAAAGCACCGATGATAGTGCCAAGAATAAATAAAGAAACACTAGTGTAATAAGCAGTTTTTTCTGTGAACCGTTTATTAATGTAAGAACTCAGAGTCATAACAATAGCGACCGATAATAAATAAATAGTGGTCACCCATTGAACTGAAGATAAAGATAAATGAAATACCTTTACTAATTTTGGAAAAGTGACGTTCATTGCTGTTTCACTCATAATGCCAGCAAATCCCATTAAAGCTGTTGCAACAATCATACTAATAGTTGTTTTGTTTACTGTGTTATTGATCATTATTGTTAATTTCCTTATCTATTTCAAGCAATCTGAAGAAAGTTATGAAACAATTAATGTTACACCAGTTTAGATGATGGTAGCAAATATATTTATGATAAATCATTGATAATTAAAATTTTAGACATAGTGTGATTAATATTACTTTGAATCGGTTTAACTCAAACTAATTTAAATAATTTTCATTAAAAAGCTTTTTGATGTATTGAACAGTCCTAGCAGAAATATTGAAAGCTTCTGCTGTATTTCGAACAGTGTGAGTTTTAGAATATTCAAAAATGGCTGTGTTACGGCTATCTTTTTTTCGCTTTGGTCTTCCCTCTTTATAATTGGGATTGTGCTGTTTGGCAAATACTTTGCCTGCTTGTGTACGTTCGATAATCATGTCACGTTCCATTTCTGCAACCGATAATAATGTCCGAACTATCATTCGACCCATAGGGGTATTATCAATCGTACCCAAATTTAAGACCTTGATCACTATTTTTTCTTTTAACAGATCATCAATCAAGTTCAACGCTTCGCGTGTATTACGAGCAAAACGATCTAACTTCGTGACGATTAATGTGTCATTAGGTTCAATCAGATTGACGAGTTTTTCAAATTGTGGTCGTGAGGTGGTTGTACCCGAATATTTTTCACTGAAAATCAGTTCAGCTCCTGAGTTTTTTAGATTCTCTTTTTGTTCGTTCAAAGACTGTCCAGCAGTAGACACTCTAGCGTAGCCGTAAATCGTCATATTTCACCTCATAAAATTGCAGAACTAAATTGCATTATGTAAATACAAGTATATCATGACATTAAAAAAGCGCAAAATACTTAAAAGTTATTTGCACTAAAATAGTTTGTATCACATATTTTGATTATCAGAATAAAGTATCATTACATGCTTGGTTTTATAAGGAACGTTGAATGATTAATTCACTAGATATACTTATTTCTTTTGGAGGATTAATGTCATGCTCTATCATGTCAATTAAGTTAGAAACTGCAACTTGACCCATTTTTTTCGCATCTTGTCGTATGGTTGTAATTGGAGGGTTAATTAGTTCTGAAATTATCCAATCATCAAAAGCTGCTATGCCAATTTTGTCTGGAAAGGAGATATCAAACGCAATTAATATTTTTACTATTTTCAATAGTAAATCACCTTTTATGACATATAAAGCAACTTTTTCTTGTAGAAGGTTTGTTTTTTCGATTAATAGATTATAGACATCTGAATCGGTCATGTTATTATGCATTTCGATAATATCAAAATCTATATTTTGTTTACGTGCTACATCTTGTACGGCTTTTATTCTGGATATTCTGGCATTATTGTTATCGATTTGCTCACTTACGACTACAATTTTATGATAACCTTTCCGATAAATATACTCCGTCATAATATGAGAATATTTATAGTTGTCAGTTAAAATTTCCGGCCAGGTAGAGGACGTAATACTTCTATCAACAATGACAGTTGGAGTTCCACTTGATTTTATATAGTTATAATGCATTGCATCCTTTTTAATTGGTTGTAAAATAAGGCCATCAACTCTCATATCCAGTAATTTATTAATTTGCTGTTTTTCTCTATCAACTGAATTACTAGAGGTCATTAAAATTATTTGATAGTTTTGATTGTTTGCTATTTCGTCAGCTCCATTAAACAATAGAGAAGAGAACATATTTGTCATGTCGGCAACAACCATACCAATCAAAAAAGTTCTTCTTTGAGCAAGAGATTGAGCATGAGAATTAACGTGGTATCCTATTTTATCAATAGTTTTTTCTATTTTTCTTTGTGTCTTATCAGACATTTTTTCAGTGTGACCGTTTATATATCTCGATACAGTAGTTTTTGAAACTTGAGCAATTTCAGCGACGTCACGCATGGTTTTATTATTTTTCACTTTAATTTACCTATATCTGATCATATACGATTGACAAATTTTATATGTCAATTTTATCACATAAATTGTTCTATCTTAATAATTAAAAAACAGTCAACAACGTTATTAACGCTGTTGACTGTTTTTTACTGTTTATAAGACTTAATGATTAAATTTTTATTGAACGCGATTAATTGGCCAATTAGGTAATTTATTAGATAACACTTGTACAATTTCTTTTGCTGAATCTAATGCCATGCTGTTCATAGCATTGGTAGTATTTGATGCAATATGAGGTGTCAGTAATACATTATCTAGTTTGTATAGGTCATTATCTAATGGTAGGGGTTCCTGATCAAAAACATCTAATGCAGCACCGCTGATTTCATGATTTCTGAGTGAGTCAATTAGTGCAGGTTGATCTACTAATGCTCCACGGCCTAAGTTGACAAGATAGCTAGAAGATTTCATGCGTTTTAAGGCTTCACCATCTATAAAATGTTTAGTATCATCTGTGACTGCCATATGCAATGTGACAATATCTGAGTCTAACAGAAGGTCTTTTTTACTAACTAGTGTACCAACATTCGATTGAGTAACAAATGGATCGTAAATAATGACATCCATACCTAGGGCATCTGCTTTTTGTGCTACTTTTTTTCCAATGCGACCATAACCAGCAATGCCAATTGTTTTACCAGATAAATTGAATCCTAGGTGATCGTTTTTATACTCAAAGTCACCTTGTCTCATTTTTTCAGAAATAGATGTAATGTTTTTGGAAAGGTCAAATATTTCGGCGATTGTTACTTCAGCTACAGTTTCTGCATTAGCATTAGGCGTTATTGTTGCCCAAATATGGTTATTCTCTAGAAAAATAGGATCAATGTTATCGTATCCTACTCCATGGCGAGCAACAATTTTTAAATTTGGCAAATGTCTAACAAGATCGTTACTAAATGGATCTGTCATTAAAATAATACCATCTGCATTTTTAGCTTTACTTAATATTTCATCATCAGAAAATGATTTCAACTCAATGATTTCAATATTGTGATCTTTTAAATATTTTTTTCCAATTTCTGATAGTCCTTTCGGAATAGCGACTGTTTGACTCATATCAATTTTCCTTTCATTTTTAACGAAGTAAGTAACCGCCATCGACTGGGAGAGTAATTCCAGTAACGTAATTTGAAGCATTACTTGCCAAGAAAATAATAGCACCCATTAATTCAGAAGGATTAGCCCAATGACCAGCAGGAATATGCGCAATTATTTCATCATTGCGAGTCTTATTTCCTTGTAGAGCTTTAGTCATCGGAGTATCAATATACCCAGGTGCGATAGCATTTACCTGAATATTTAAAGGTGCCAAAGCATCAGCGTAAGATTTTGTTAATCCAATAACTCCATGCTTACTGGCCGTATACGGAAAAATAAACTTTCCAGCACGAAATGATTGCATGGAACCAACATTTATAATTTTTCCTCCAACTTGTTTATCCATAACTTTAGCAATTTCGTGTGATAAGTAATAAACTGCATTCAAGTTAAGGTTTATTACTTTTTCCCAATCTTTGTCTTGAAAATTTTGCCAATCATTTCGGATTTGTATGCCGGCATTGTTAATTAAAATGTCAACTTTCCCAAACCGCTTAATCACTTCTGATGAGACAGTTAGAGCGGCATATTCTTGTGTAATGTCTAATTTTAAGAATTCAATTCTTCGCCCAACTTTTGAGGCAAATGTATTCATTTCTTTAACACCCTGATCATCATATGAAACAATTAAAACGTTTGCTCCCGCAGATAGAAGGGCCTTCGTGTAGTAAGATCCCAGCCCACTAGCACCACCAGTTATAACCGCTACTTTATCTGTTAAATCAAATAGATTTTGATTACAAGATTGTTTTTCTTTTTCCATTATATATTTTCCCTCGTTTTTATAGTTTAGCCGTTTGGATAATATTTATGTCCGTCATAATATTACCCAACGTAGAAGGATATTCTAACGCAATAGGAATATCATTAGAAAATAACTTAATGACATCTTTCCAATTTATTTCACCAGAATCAAAAGGTGTAGTACTAATATGTTTGCCTGTGATTTGATAATTTTTAAGATGAACAAATCGAGTAAAAGGTCTCAGAGTGAGAGAACATTTATAAACATCTTGGTTTGTAAAAATCCAGTTGCCAATGTCATTAACAAAGCCAATATTAATATTTTCTTGATCAGCTGTTTCGAAAAAATTATTTAATAAAGAAATGTCACTATTTGAAAGGGTTTGATCGTTTTCAATATTTAATTGAATATTTGTAGGTATTATTTTGGACAGATAAACAAGTTCTTTAGTCAGACTCTTGTTCCAATCACCTAATGTCATCTTGAGATGTTTAGCACCTATGAATTGTGATTCACCAATGTATTGAAATAATTTAGGATTGATATGTTCGTTTAAAAATAAATTATCGGGAACAGAATAAAAAAGATTTATTTTTTTTTCTAAACATATTTCACGAATTGCTACTAATTCTGATATTTTTTCTGCATTAAATTCTCGGCGAATTTCAATATTAGACACAGATAACTTAGTAATTAAATCATTAACAATGTCAGATTGAGAAATGCCTTTATCAAATTCACTTTTGAGAATCAAAGTATTTAAAACAATGTTATTGCTAACCATTTATAATTTTCTCTTTCTTTTATTTTTAATGAAATCGGTAAACCGAAATCAATAAATAAAGTATAATACTACTTTTTATAAAAAACAATAGTAAGCGTTTACAATTCATATATAAAAGTGTATTGACTATTTGTGAACTTTGTAATATAGTGTTTTTGTCGAAGGTTTACCGCGTCCAAAGAAAGGAATAAAAATGATTGATACAATTGTTGGAATATTATTGATATTAACGTTTCTAGGTTTTATAGTGTTTGTAATGAAGGGTGGCAACATTATGTTGGGATTTTTAGTTATGGCCATTTTATGGACCATAATTGGTGGGATTCCTTTAAAAACCGCAATAGTTGAAGTTTTTTCGAAGCCAGCTTTAGACTATGGGTCTACAATTATGGTTATAATTTTTGGATCATGGTTTGGTCGTGTGTTGGTCGACACAGGGGTAGCTGGTGCAATTAGTAATGAGGCTGTCAAGGTGAGTTATAAACATCCAATAATTGCGTCGATTTTAATTTGTTTAGTAACTTCACTCATATTTACCAGCTCCTACGGTGTTGGAGCTGTTATAGCTTTGGCTGTTATTTTGATACCAGTATTAACCTCCTTGGGATTACCAAAGCACATAGCAGTAGTTGCCTTTTCTTTATCGATTGGTTCGGCTATGTACGTTAATATCGTGATCATTAAACAACTGCAGATATTTTTTCCAAATGTCTTATATGGTGCCAAATATTTAAAATTTGGATTCTCAGCCATGTTTATCCAACTAGCTGTAGTCACTCTGTTTATCTTGTTACATGCGCGTACAATTCATAAAAATGAAAGTGAAAAAAGTGATCATCAATTAACAAGTACATTTAGAGTGCCAAAAATATCATATATTATGCCGGTTTTTCCAGTCTTTATGAATTTAGCCTTTGGATGGGAACCAATCCCTGCATTGATGCTTTCTATAGCTATAGTTTTGTTAATTACTGGGAATTTAAAGACCTATAATCATGCACTGATAATTATTAATGATTCCATAAAAACTGCCATAACTGATATATCAGGCTTAATAATAATGCTTCTGTTTTTGACAATGTTTAGTGCAACAGCAGTTAAAAATGCGGCTAAATTTAGTGATATATTAAATTCAATTGTACCTAATAGTCCTACAATTTTAGCCATATCTATAGTTATATTAGCACCATTAGCTTTGTTTAGAGGTCCTCTCATGGTATGGGGGGCTGGTTCAGCAACAGTTGCTGTTTTAGCAGGAACCGGAATTTTTAATCAATATTTTGCTTTTGCGTTAATGCTAATTCCTTCTGTTTCTATTGCTATATCTACGTGTATTACACAGTCGTGGAACTTATGGTTAGTCGAAGACTCAAAAATTCCTGTTAAGAAATTTCTACTAACAGGTGTGCCCTATGGATGGATATCAGCTGGATTAAACGTGGCACTGGCTCTATATATGTTTAAGTGATTAATGAGGTATAAATTTATGAAAGAAAATTTAATATTTGGTAGTTACTACCACGGAATTTATATGTTACATTTTGATACAGACACAATGTATTTATCTAGTCCGGTTATCTTAGCAGATGTTGCTTTGGCAACATATTTTGATATATCTGAGACTGGTAATATTTATACTGCGATGGCAGAAAAAAGCAAAGGGGGTGTTGGATCATATAATCTAGAAAAAAATAGATTGACTGTTTTAGAAAAACACTTATCATTTTCACCTGCACCGGTGCACATAAATATTCAAGGTGAACTTTTGCTTGCTAGTAACTATAATGGTGGAAACTTGAATATTTTCAAGTTTTCATCAAAAAATAGATTCGAATTAACAGACATATTTATTAATAATGGAGTAGGAACAAGGCCGCAGCAGAATACTTCTCATATTCATTACTCTGGATTGTTACCGGATAACCGTTTGATTGTTTTAGATTTAGGAACAGATGAGGCTATTATTTTTGATATATCAGCAACGGGTAAGCTGTTAAATTTGGTAAACGTGTATAAATTTCCAAATGGATTTGGCCCTAGACACTTGTGTATTGCTAATGATAACTGTCATATTTTTGTATTAGGTGAACTGTCTAGTGAAGTTGCAGTATTACGTTACGCTAAAGGCTCTTTGATTTTAGAACAACTAGTATCTACTGTCCCAGGAAACTATTTAGAATACAATGGTGGCGGTGCTATTATATTATCGGCAGATAAAAAATTTCTATATGTTTCAAATAGAGGACATGATTCACTATCTGTATTTGAAATTATTTATACATCAGGTAATTTAACATTGGACCTAGTACAAAATATTAGTTCTTTCGGCGAATTTCCCAGAGATATTGCTATCGACAGGGCCAATAAATATTTATTTTCTGCTAATCAAAAGTCCAGCTCGATTTCGATATTTGAAATAATTAATGGGAGGTTAGAATATGTGACAACGAAAGATAATGTAGATATGCCGGTTTGCATTAAATTTATTTCATGAAATAAATTAAACTATAGTAATTGTAATTCGGTATTACGTATTTATTGACAAGTAATTTTTTAAGATAAAAAAGGTAGGTAAATAGTATGACACAGTCAGATTTTGGCGTTGTTGGCTTAGCGGTAATGGGTCGCAACTTGGCACTCAACATTGAGTCACGTGGTTACACCGTTTCAGTGTTTAATCGGTCTCGCGCGCGAACAGATGA
>NZ_VJYC01000026.1:0-13678 GCF_030400235.1 Leuconostoc sp. UCMA20149 | reverse complement strand
CAGCCGGTGTTCCAACACCGTCGTTGTCTGCTGCAGTCGCCTATTACGATTCCTACCGATCAGCTGTTTTGCCAGCAAACTTGATTCAAGCACAACGGGATTACTTCGGCGCTCATACTTATGAACGTGTGGATAAGCCAGCCGGCGAAATGTTCCACTATTCTTGGTATGATGAAGCTTAACGAGATAAATTTACGGTTTCCTAACATATTACAAAAATTTGTATTATTAAAAATTAGATGGTCTCTAAATCATTAAGACAGTAAGGCCAAAATATCACATAAACCAAAAATTGATACTGGGTTAAAATAAAGAAAATTTTTAATGTAGCTAGATTTCAGCGTATTAACATTAGGATATTAGATTAATGAAAGGACAAAGGTATGAATGTTAATTGGGTAATTATTGGAACAGGCGTTATAGCAAATGAGATGGCGACGGCTCTCCAAAAAAATAATCATAAAATTTATGGCGTGTTTAGTAGAAATATTGACAAAACAGCAAAATTTGCTAATAAGTACGGTATTAATAATGAATTTACTAATTTATTAGATGTGTTTTCTGATGATAATGTGGATACAGTGTATATTGCTACGCCTCATAATACACATTTTGATATTGCTCGCCAAGCAATAGAACATGGCAAACATGTGTTAATGGAAAAGGCAATCGTGCTGAACAAACAAAATTTAGATTGCCTTGAACAACTTGCAGAAAAATACAATGTTGTCTTGTTAGAAGCGATGACGCTGGTTCATATGCCATTACTTAAAAAAATAAAATCAATGATTGATAATAGAGTGTTGGGTAATATTAAACATATCAATGTAACACTGGGAAGTGTAAAACCTTACGATCCTAAAAATCGATTTTTCAATCCTGATTTAGGTGGTGGTGCTCTACTCGATATGGGTGTTTATGGTGTCTCAGGCGCACGTTATTTCATGTCCGATCAACCAGATAATGTTCAATCTTTTGTTGATTATTCGCCTACCGGTGTAGATGAACAATCAGTGACTATTATTCATAATCGATTGGGAGAAACGGCAACTGTTTCAATTAGTTTACAAGCTAAACAACCTAAAGAATTGACGATTTCGGGAACAAAAGGCTATATTAGAATTTCAGAGTATCCTCGAGCTCAAAAAGCTATTTGGTATCATGACAAAACTGGTGAAATTGAAACAATTACCGATGGCAAAACGGAAGATGCGCTATTTTACGAAATTGAAGACTTCGAAAAAATGTTAACTAACAGGGAAATTAGTAAAGAATATACAGATATTACGGAAAATGTTTTCAGTATTTTTGAAGACATAAAACATTCTTGGATCCAACAAAAATAATGATAATAGTTTAGACTTAAGACGGAATGTTATATAAAATTCTCTATTTTGTAAAATAAGGGAGAAAACTAGTTATTTATTGTACAATTTTTGAATATAAAAGTAGAATTTATATAAAAACCTTATTATGATTACAACGATTTATTCATAATAAGGTTTTTATTTTTTCGATAATTAAGTAAAAATGTGCAACATTTTCAAAAGTTTTTCGCATTAATAATCTAAGGAAAAAGCAGACCTTATATAAAAATAAGATCTGCTTTTTCACTTTTATTAATGCGAATTATGTTGGCTCAATGTAATTCACTCAACCTATTAATCAATCATGTCACTATTTAAACTTACGATTCAAGAATAGCAAGAAACTAGTAGTTAATCCAAGGATTAGAGCACTTAAACTCAAGCTTTTTGTAACATCAACTTGTGTTCCAGTATGTGGCAAATTGCCAACTGTTTCTTTATTTAAGGCAGGAGTTTGGCCTGCTTTATTAAAAGTCACATTGACTGTTGGACTTTGTGGTGTTTGACTGTCAGGAGTCGTTGGTTCAACAGGATTTAAAGGAACGTCATTCTTTGTATAAGTAACGGTAAACTCTAAATCATTTGAGTCCCCCTTAACTGTCTGCTTATCAATTTGTTCTTTATCTGGTGTATAGCCTTTAATCTTTGGACTGTTAACTACATCAAATGTTTGATCAGCAGACCATTCACCATAAGTCTTTTCACCAGTGACGGCATCAGTTGAGACTGTTCTTGTAAATGTTACTGGCGTGGCTTTATAATCATCAAATGCCTTTGTCCCATCTTGATAAACATAATGAACGGTTTCATTAACCGTCTTACTCTCCGTTGTAACGGTTGGATCATTCTTTGTATAAGTAACGGTAAACTCTAAGTCATTTGAGTCCCCCTTAACTGTCTGCTTATCAATCTGTTCTTTATTTGGTGTATAGCCTTTAATCTTTGGACTGTTAACTACATCAAATGTTTGATCAGCAGACCATTCACCATAAGTCTTTTCACCAGTGACGGCATCAGTTGAGACTGTTCTTGTAAATGTTACTGGCGTGGCTTTATAATCATCAGATGCCTTTGTCCCATCTTGATAAACATAATGAACGGTTTCATTAACCGTCTTACTCTCCGTTGTAACGGTTGGATCATTCTTTGTATAAGTAACGGTAAACTCTAAGTCATTTGAGTCCCCCTTAACTGTCTGCTTATCAATCTGTTCTTTATTTGGTGTATAGCCTTTAATCTTTGGACTGTTAACTACATCAAATGTTTGATCAGCAGACCATTCACCATAAGTCTTTTCACCAGTGACGGCATCAGTTGAGACTGTTCTTGTAAATGTTACTGGCGTGGCTTTATAATTATCAGATGCCTTTGTCCCATCCTGATAAACATAATGAACGGTTTCATTAACTGTCTTACTCTCCGTTGTTTCAGTTATTTTGTGTGACAAATGAACTTCATAGTGTTGGGTATCATCAGTATATGTGACACCGTCTTTTGGATAATTATCTTTTACAAGTTCATAACCTTGATTTTCATAATTTTGAATGGTTTCAGCAGTACTATAATCTGCTTTGTCACCGGTATTTCCCGATAAATTCTTTGTTGAAAGAACTTGATTGTCAGTATCATCGATATACTTCACATCGGCATTTCCTTGATTACGAGTGTAAACATAAGTTACCGCCTGATCATTAGCAGTATATTGCCCTGACACAGGAGAACCAGTAACTTCTTTGAAAGAATATCCTGGAATATCTTTTTGAGTTGTATTGTAGTCAGTACCCAAATCACCATTAGTTGTTGATGAATCAGAAATAATATTACCAGATTCGTCAACATATTTAGCAGTAACTGTTCCTTGTGCTACAGTATAGGTGAACTCAACATTTCTTAACTGCTGTAAATTCATAAATGAGCCAGTAGAAGCAGATATCGAAAATGACATCGCCTTATTAGTTCCAACTAAATCGGCAACATTGTATGACCATGTCTGATTACCATAGGTGACAGTCATAACTTTTGTACTACCATTATAATTCATAGTGAATGGAACAAAATTATTGTTTGTTGGCTGAGGAATGGCTTGGGATCCCTCACTGATAGTTTGTGCCTGACCAGTCAAACCATTTACAAAAGCTCCATAGGATTGACCGTTAGAATATTGTGATGGATCTGCTGTAAAATCATTACTACTCCATCCATTATAATATGTGTCCAATTTGAAACCAAATGCACCGGGAACACCACCAATACCCGCAGCGCCACCGGTAGATCCAACCACATCTGTGTCACCGGGGTGGAATAGAATACCGATACCATCCGCACCACCTTGAGATTTACTTTTATCGCCAAGATTTAAGAGACCGGAGAAACTAAAATCTTGAGACATATCAATCTTGTTTTTCAAAGTTACATTTCCAGCCTGAGACCCTTGATTTGGTGTTAAAGTTTGAGTGTAGGTAGAGGTATTATATGTGAAATTGGCAGCCGATCCATTTCTTTGAAAGTAATTCAAAAAGTTAGTAGGTTCAACAGTGACGGTCCTTGAGCTAGCAGCAAATACCTTAATTGGCTCTAACAAACCAACATTTTCGGCTACATATGTTCCTCCCGAAAGTAATAAAACAGATCCTGCCAAGTAGACAAACGATTTTATTTTCATAATTTTTCTCCTAAATTAAGAATAATTGACATAGTACTTACATATAAATGTATTGTATCACTTATTTACAAGATGTCCTATGTTTCCGATATATCGGAAATAAAGTAAACCATTAGTAAAACAAGATTAAATCTAATCAAATAATGTGATTAAAGTATATCGAACATTGTAACCGTAATTACTTGATAATCGCCATCCAAATAATTTTAATTAATTGATTGAACGTTAAGACTTTAGACCAATTCAAGTTAACATAACACGTCTTACCCAAATTAGCCGTTATATCAACTGTTCTCGCCCGTTGTGAAGTACCCCTTGTGAATTTTGATCCCACTGCCCTGTTCCGACAGTTCACAAAGTCTGTGTTAAGCGTTTTTCACAATCTATACCAGTTATGAATGTTGTCTTTTTTCTTTAGCTGTGTATGTTTTCATGTACATATCAAGCATTGTTTTTTGTTCAGAATCTAGCACTGTTTCTAACTTATCCAACATATTGATGATTAGATCATCTTGGGTATCAAAATTTAAAGTATTCTGTAATGCGTTAATTCTATTGACGGTGTGGCGTTGTATGCGAATAGTGCTGTATGTTTTGTTTTTTCTTGGTCTACCGATTTTAGGGTTTGGTGTTGTATTATAAGGCTTTGGCGTATTATCAAGAGTTGCAGTAGTTGAAAAAGTTTTTTTAGGTTCTGATATGTGTGTTTCTTCTACCTTTTTAAAAGCTTTTTTACGGTTGAGATCCTTATTGAATTCTAGTTTTGCCATAATTAATTTTGGTGTGTCCTTTCTATAATTTCATCTGTTAAATCAGAATAAATACGGTGAACTTTAATATCATGAAAATCATTTTGCGCTGTCATCTGTTGTTCGGAGATCCCTTGACGATCATATCGCTTTAATCTTTCCATATGTTTTATGATGACATTAAAAAGTGTTTCTTCACCAAATATTGTCTTTGCGTCATCTATGATTTGGTTATCTAATCCAACATTGTTTTTTAGTAATACTGGTAGAATACCGGCAATGTCAAAATCAACATCTTTGTATGTGTTGTAGAAAGTTTGTAGATATTCCCAGAATGCTTCTGCTCCGTCTAAAGAACGTTGTTGTGTCTGTAAAACAATGATGACATAATCAGATGAATATAGAGCTGTGTCAGTATAAATTGATAATGTTGGTGGTACATCAAATATAATGTAGTCGAAACCATCTTCAATTTTAGAAAGTTGATCTTGAAAAAAACTAATTCTTTTCTTTTTATAATCTGGTTCGTTTGGTAAGAATTTAAGTTCTAGAAACTCAGGATAATTAACGAAATCTTTGTGTGAAGGTAAAAGATATAAATTGTCCATTATTTCAACTAACGAATTTTTTATAGTATTTTCTTGAAGAGCAACCATCATTGTTTTTTCAATTGGTAATTCTATACCGTTTTGAAGTCCGTATGTTCTACGTAATAATTGTGTCGAATTTGCTTGTGGATCTAGGTCACATACTAAAGTCTTATATCCTTTTTTTGCTAATTCGTATGCTACCATTACTGAATTGGTAGTCTTACCAACTCCACCTTTAAAGTTTCCAAATAACATTTTTGTAGTCATAAATATTTATCTCCTCAATAAATTAAGTCATTTTTAAAAACATTACTATTATACTATCTGACTATTTTACTATAATACTATTTTACTATAATACTATTTTACTACATAAAATAAAGGTAGTAAACGCCTATTAATCAATATTTAAAGTTTTATTTAACAGTATTATACTATTGTACTATATTACTATTTCACTATAATACTATCTTACTACAAAAATTAGACAAAAAATTACTACAAATTAAAAAGTGGCTGTTGACAATAAATTTCAAAACATTTAATATCAACGGTATAGATTTAAAGATTATTTTTAATTACCAAAAATAAATTTTTGCATAAAGAAAAGCCACCAAGAACTCCAATTCTTGATAGCTACATACATCTTATTTGTTTGATCAGTGTAGTTCTATTATACAACATAACCTTTGTGTTGTAAATGTGGGTGATTTCAAAAAGAGTGAAGCCAAACACTTTAAGGGGTATGGTTGATATGACAGGTAGGGGGTAGTTGTTTTTCTTGCAACTCGGTAGATCCAAATTGCTGTATCAGGTGTACGAAAAAATAGACAAGTGCCATTTTCCCAGACACTACTGTACAAAAATATTTGGGTGCTACACAAACAAGCCATACTGGGCGTGTAGTAGGGTGAGAGCGACCATTAACGGCTCGGCAGGTAAAACGGTGTTTAAGGACACAGAGCTTGTAATTAAGCTGTATCGCGACAAAGAGAATAAATATAGTAATACAGCGCCAATAAGGGCGTTTTTTTATTGGTTCAATGACTAAGTAATTGATTAAAGCAAGTGGGTAAAACCAAAGCTTGTATGGATAAGGTGACGGACGACTGAACGATCGGTCAAGTGTTTGTTGGATTAAAGTTTTTTTCTTCCTAAAAACAAGGGAAAAACTATCTTCGGCTCAAAACTTCCCTCACTCTCAATCAAGCATTTGTGACTTGCTTGTGTCAACAATTTCTTTTAGTTTTCTCTATTGATTTATATTTAAAGACAATAAAAATGCCACAATCATAATAATAACCACGGGCGAGCTTAACTGTTGTGGTGGCGGTTGGCTGTCGCGCGGTTTCTGTGTTTGGTGGCAGAAATGGATTTATTTAGGGTATGTGTTTAATTGATGTGAGAGTTTATTGTTTGTTTGTCAATAATAGTAAACAATAGTAAAATATATTTATAGATAGTAAATTATAGTAAATTTTATTGATTTAAGTATTTTGAAAGGTTTGGTTGAGATGGTTAATAATCCATATAATCCCGCATTTGGTGCTGTACCAACGTATTATGTGACTAATAGTTGGATCAGTGATAAATTTTTATCAGGATTAGATAATTTAACGGATAAATGGCGCGAAACGATTGTTACTGGGATTCGTGGTTCAGGAAAAACAACCGTTATTTCGGATATTATTGGGAAATCTTCAACACGTGATGATGTTGTTGTTATTTCTGTTAACGCAGGGACAAGTGAATTATTACCTGAGATTGTCGCTGGTATGCAAAGAAAGTTACCGCGATTACCTAAACTTAAAACACTTGGCGTTAAGTTACCAGCTATATTTGATTTTGGTTTTGAAATACCTACAAAATCAGCTTCATTTAGATATGATATTGAAGATATGTTAACGTTTGCTCAGACACAAGGTGTCACGGTTGTAATTGCCATTGATGAGGTTCAAAAACATTCTGAAGCTTTACGTGACTATGTGGCTGCTTATCAACAATGGAAAATGCAAAAACTGCCTGTCGCAACAATTTTGGCTGGGTTACCTAGTGCAATTAATGACATGTTAAATGATGATGTGCTCACATTTTTTAAGCGTGCTAATCAAATTAAGCTTGCCGCCTTGAATGAGCAAGATATTTTAACCAACTATGCACAAGTGTTTGGCGATCGAGTCCCTTTTAATTTAATTAATGAAATGGCTGAAGGGGCAGCTAACTATGCTTTTATGTTCCAATTAATTGGCTTCAATGTTTGGTTAATGAACAAAACAGCATATACTAAGAACGATATTGATAGTGCGTTGGAAGTCTCTAAACGAGGACTCTTTAAAGCAGTGTATGAACCAATGATGACTGATCTATCTCAAAATGATCAACGTGTCATTAAAGCCTCGTTAGCTGCCATGGATGGGAATGTGATTGTTTATTCTAAATTAAGAGAGCTGACCGGTATGAATGAAAATAGCATTTCTACTTATCGTTTACGTTTAATAAATGCCGAAATTCTAACTGTTGCTGGTCGTGGGCTACTTAAATATAAGCAGCCTTATTTTAAAGAATTTTTGGAAGCCTATTATACCGAAATTTGATTTAAATATGGGGGAGTATGTTATAATTAAACCAATTATTTTTATCGCATGACCCACCAGGGCACAGCTCTGCTGTGACCAAGGACAAAGACCGACAGGTCGTGGCCTGTTGGTGGGTCAAAGCGCTTAATCGCAAGGTTAACGTGCTAAAGATGAGAAAAATCGCGTAGCCCCCAAATTACTAATAGGGGGGGTAAATTAACCGAAAGACAACTAGTCAAACCCCCAAGTTCGTATGGGGGTTAAGGGATACAGGAATTTTGTATCAATGTGCAAAATTACCTAGCATGTCCTATAATATGTTTTCAAAAATGAGACAATATAATAAAAAAATCATTTAAATCGGCATAGATCAACTATTATAATGAATATAAGTAGCCACTTTTTATGACTATGAATTTCTTTATTACTGTTTTATCTACACTAATATTGTGAATTTTTAGTTGTATATTGTTGCAATGTTCGGGATCTGTTATTAAAATCGTTTTTTCGCTAAGATATAGATTCCTTTTAAGCCTCTCAGTTAGTAAATAGTTATATATTGTGGTGACATAAAAAGCGTCTTAGCCTATATTCGATACAATAAACCAGGACGATTAGGCTACCTTTTAAAACGGACAAGTCTGTCCTCCACGTGATTTGGCATAATCTATTCAGACTTTAAATTGCATTTTTTTATAATCAGGAATCAGTGTTTATAGTCATTTTTAGTGAGGAAGTGTTGGCATGAAAGATTTATTGCAACAACCGATTATCTTTACTGGTAAACTTAACAGTTTGACACGACTACAAGCCCAACAATTGGCAGCGATGTTAGGGGCGTTTCCTCAAACTAA
Organism: Leuconostoc sp. UCMA20149; assembly: GCF_030400235.1. Taxonomy (NCBI): domain Bacteria; kingdom Bacillati; phylum Bacillota; class Bacilli; order Lactobacillales; family Lactobacillaceae; genus Leuconostoc; species Leuconostoc sp. UCMA20149. The sequence continues at coordinate 4,880 of NZ_VJYC01000026.1, read as the reverse complement.
CATGAATCAAAAAATAAAGTATGTGATTGCTGGTCAAATAGAGCAGTCCATGTTCAAAATATTAACCACCAAAAAAATTAAGTATGCTGAGACGCACAGCGTTGAAATTTTGAATGAAAGCGAATTTTTAAAGTGGTGTATTTGGCGCTTACAACAGAAAAATTATTTTTAATCACGTGTGATTTACATTAACAGCAGCTTGTCGTTTTTACTTTTGAACAGAAAGGCTGTTTTTTAAGCACTTTAGTGATTAATGGTTTCTGGTTAACGATTTGAGGTTATTTTTAATATTTTGTCAATAAACTATGAAAAGTTATGATGCCTTAAAACGGATTCTAAAGGGATTTAGATGGATTTGTTCAAAAATCTATTTTTGAAAATAATAATACTGGGTTATTCTGATTGAAATAGTTGACATCAGTCCGGATAGAAATTACCTTTTTGATGTTTTTTTTTAATGGCGAGTTTTTAACGACCACGAATTTTTTTATATTCTGCGTAGGCTTTACCTAAATAAGTGTTTGGACTCATTTCAATAGGGACATCAAATTGTTGAAACTGGGTCTCATTAATGGGATTAAGGCTATATTTGACAAAACCACTTTGTAAATTAACAACTTCCGGAATATATTCAAGTTGACGATATTGTAGTGTGTTTAAAAATCCTAGTAGATGTTCCATATTAGCTCATTATGCTTTCAAATTAACGTTCTCTCGTTTAAGCGCTAAATCGTTCACTTTTTGTTTTAGATCACCATATTCTAGTGTGGCATTAGCTGCGTTTAGAGCAATATTTTCAACAAAAAAATTGTAACGCAAAACGCTAAATTTCACTGCGATTAAATTTAGACGAAATGACCTCTGGTTGACGAAGACTAATCACTTTCGGTTGTTTTTGATGAATAGCAGTATCAATGTTTAAATCTTGCAACATGTGATTAATCAATTGTAATTATTCATTGACTGATGTCGGTATTTCTGTGGGTGAAACATTGCGATAAACTTTTTGTAAATAATTTTTTCGCTTAAGTAATCTTTTTGTCTGTAAGAGCTTGAGTTGACTGATTTTGAAATGTAACGCGGTTACCATAGCAAAAATCAAAAATTTGACAAAATGTGCAATGGTCAGTGGTCTTTCTGATTTCTAAAATCGAAGCGTAATCTCAAATAAAACAAAAATTACATCAGCAATGATCAAAAATAGTCTAAGTGATGAAAAAATTTCAGTTACGATCTAACCAATTTTTCGAACTTGTTTCTGTGACTGAAGGAGATTAAAAAATAAAATAACGATCAAAAAGGTTGCCCTGAGTCATTTGATTATTGGTGTTCATAATTTTTATCGTGTCACGCTCATATTGAAAAAATTGTTGGCATGACTTGGGATGATATCAATCACTCATTGACACAGTTTGATTTTGATTTAATCTATTAAGAATATAGTATAAGTATGGTCAAGTACACGACCATACTCTTCCAAATTAATTTCATATTCTCTCTTAAACCAGACAAACTCCCTTGTCTGGTTTTTCTCTGTTGCTAGTTTATTTAATATATGTGTTTTTGTGGTAATAAATCACCAATTAGGCAGGCTTTTTTCGAAGAAAAGCTTAAATTTAATGGAGTCAAGTTTCACAAAGTCCAAAAGGCCTGCTGACGGAATTGTGAGAACTAGACCAATTTGTTTCAGTAGAATTCACAAAATTAAATCACATAAAAAGCGCCTCAACCTAATATTCTTAATAGGGGTGCTGTTAACGTTTCATAAGCTGCATTATGTAGTTATCAAAATAAACATAGATAATTACAATCAAAAATTATTATTTGATAGAATTAATAAAGTAAGATATTGAATTTAATAGCTTAGACACATTAACCATTGGCTACAGTAAATCGCTTTTGATTGTATTGGTTATTTTTAACTTCTTCAATGACCTTAAATGCCATTGTGCCAGACGTAGTCTCTGATACATTTTGATTATTCACTAATAGTACATCATCACCAACTAAAATATTTTCTGATTTTGAACCAGCAATAAAGTTACTGCCAGGTGATACACCAAACCAATTAACATTTTTAACCCGGCGCAGGAATTCAAGTTCGTATAATTGATTTTCAGGAATAGCACGCCACGGTTTTGTGCTATCATCTGTGGCAATTAGATCATAGGTAAGTTTTGTATTTGATTCATCAGTGTATAGACTGCCTGCCCCTAGGATGAAGCCAACACGCTTGCTGCTATTACGTAGTAAAGCAATTAAATGTGCAGCAAGATCAATTTGTAAGTAAGCTTTTTCAGGTGCGGTTGCAAACGCATCAATAATTACATCAACGTCTTCTAAATCGCTTGATGTGATTTCAAACGCATCTTTGTTCAAAATGGTAATATCTTTAAATTCGTTGTTTAAAGTATTGAGCTTATCTAGATTGCGCCCATTTGCAACAACCGATAATCCATTTGAAACGGCTTCAGCGACTAATGATTGTCCTGTCATTCCAGTAGCGCCAATAATCAATAATTTCATCATTACTATCCTATCCTTGTATATTGAGTATCTTAATCATAGTCAATTTACTTACTATTTACAAGTTATAATCCTTAACCAAAGTCAATTTGATCTAAAATTGTTTCCCGACTAGCTTGATCTAAACCAAGATAAGTGAGCGTCATGGCCTCACTTGAGTGATTCAATAAGTGCATCACTAAACCAATATTGTAATTTGATTGTGTATACACGCGATAAGCGCCAGTTTTACGCATGGTATGCGTTCCTAGATAGTTGATTCCCAAAAGATCACCAACGCGTGCCATCACTTTATAAAACTGTTTCTCGGTGATATGACGATCTGCATGTGCTGTTGAGGGAAATAACCAGTCAGAATTGATATTTTCTTGGACCAGCCAATCATGATAGTGAATCAAATCTTGTTTAACGGGTTTTAAATATAATGTATTCGCTTTACCGGTCTTTTTATCATGAATAAACGCTGTATTTTTAATAGATCCATCTGTATTGTAGACATCTGATTTTTTTAAGGTCATCACGTCACTCACACGTAGTAATGTGGCTTTGCCAACTTGAAAGATGGTGTAGTTCCGGCGACCAGCCCGAAAACTATCTAGTAAAGTGTCTTGTACCATTTTTAAAACATTTGAGTTTTTGATTGGTAGTACGATTTGTTGCACCATATACGTTAAATATCCTTAACTAATTAATCGTTTAAGTACGAGATTATGATTTTTTTTATAAAATCAATGTAATCTAGAAAATCCTGCTTAAAGATATATTCATTAGCCATATGGCTTGAATCGTTTCCTGGACCAATTTGGGCAATATCCATTCGACTATTTTCAGAGATAAATGTTGCGGCATCAGTTGTACCAGCTACAGTTCTCAAAGTGATTTGCTGTTTAAAGAACTCTGGTCCATATAGCGACACCAATTTAATGATTGAAGAGTCTTTACTGGTCACTACAGGATCTAATTGTCGTAGAACATTGAGTTCTAAATTCATATCTGCAACCTTATTCAATGCAATAATAATATCTTCTAAGTCATTAATTATTTGCTCTGCATTAACACTAGTGGTTGTTCTGACTTTTGTTGTTAATTTCGCATACGCAGGGACTGAATTAATTTGTTCACCACCGGAAATAATAGAGTTTACAGGAATAATTTTACCCAGCACACTATCATCTATTTGAGCCATGTTACCAAAATATTTTTTTTGTTGATTCATGTACTCCTGTAGATTATCAATTGCATTTATACCAAGCTCTGGCATCGAACTATGGGCCGATTTTCCTTTAGAGATAACTTCATAGTCTAACACACCATTTTGTGCAAAGATTGCGAATTGAGTACTTTCACCCAATTTGGGATTAGACAGTCGAGACGGTTCAGCAACAATTAGTGCTTCGATATCTGATATTAGGTGATGACCTAATAAGCTAGCAGATCCTAATTGGCCCTTTTCTTCACCACCCGTGGCTAGAATTCTAATTTTTCCACCTAAATCTACCTTCTCATCCTTAAGTTCGATTAAGGCAATGATTAAAGCAACCAATCCTCCTTTCATATCCGAGGTACCACGTCCAAATAATTTTTCTTCCATCTCGGTCAGTACAAACGGATCGCTTTGCCAATCTGACAATGGCCCGACATTCACTGTATCCATATGTCCAGTTAGACCTAGTATACGATCACCCTCTCCTATCGAAAATATCAGGTTAGATCTTCCTTTGGCAAATGGTATTTCTGTTGATTCAATGTTGTGATACTTCAGAATTTGTTTAAAATATTCAGCTAGTTCTTGTTCATTTTGGCCGTCTGTTTTTATAGAGATAGATTTTTCTAGTATAGAAATACGTTCGACACTGTTCATGTTTAAAACCTCCTAATTTTAAGTCCTATTATATCACTTTACAAGAAAATAGCCCCTATTATCTAATCGGTAGATAATAGGGGCTGTTTTGTAAGGGATTATTTTTAAAAGAGACCCTTTTTTGAGCAACCAATAGATTTGAAGATAAATCCTAAATTGTATTTTAGCGTTGTCATGCTTGGTTTTGAAGATGACCCTCCGTAAGTAAACCGTGCAGAATTATCTCCTTCATTAGCTGTTCCACCGCTGGTCAACTTACCATCTTTATTAGCTAAGTTGATCAAAATTGCTTAAATACACCTTCCTTAATTTTTAAAAATTAAGGGAGGTGTCATTATGAAAAAAGTCTTTACAAAATTTGGTGATGTGATAAGATAATATAGTTGTCTCAAGGGGCAATAAGTAGCACATTGAAAACTGAACAAAACTTTGAACAAACGAATCTGTGGCTGTTACTTAGGTAACAAAAACAAATTTGCGAAGTCAATTCGTA
>NZ_VJYC01000025.1:0-17360 GCF_030400235.1 Leuconostoc sp. UCMA20149 | reverse complement strand
GGTGTCAAAAGGACCAACGACCTAAGTTTCACTACCAATTTTAGAATAAATCCAAAAAAGGTGAAGATCATCTCCGTCGAGAATAATCTTCACCTTTAATGTTAGTAAGTTTTTTAGTATAAGAGCACTCAAAAAGGCTATTAAAAAAGAAGAGTATTATTATATAGTTTCTGGTCATTCTAAACCCACAAAAAATCTTTCTTATAATAATTATATTGATAAATACGAGATATTGAATAAGTCATCAAATTTTACAGAAATTCAATACCATTTTGACACTTTAAAGTCAAAACACTTAAACAATTAACTTGATTTATAAAAATTTGTATTTAAAAATGATATATACCAATTTAAGTTAACATAAGACTGACTATCATAAGTAACGCTATAACAGGATTTCGAAGGTCTGTTTTTTGTTTGTGAAATTGCAAAATTCACAAACTAATTTAAGTACGCATTTTTCTATTTCACAAGCACACATTTTTTACACATTTCACAAGCGACTATGTTTTAGACCAATTGGTATTTTCGTATATGTGATACTAATTTCGCAAACTGGTTAAGATGATAGCTAGCTTGATTTTGGTGATGCATTTAGTGTTAAAATTTTAAACCCAGATTCTAGGCTATAAGATGCACAGTGTCTGTATCTGATATTTTAAAGCTAATGATTGGTTCTGGGATTTCTTTCTTGAAATTGATTGGATTAGCATTAGATTAGTTGTTGAGCTTATACACAAACAGCCATTTTTTGTATTAGAGCATTATAGAGACGATTGAGCTTTTAACAATAGATTTATCTCACCACTAACGATTAATGCAATCACAGCCAACAGAATACTTTTTGACTAATTCAGTCAAACTATTTTGATCAGACACAACTCCTTAACGAACGTTAATTCAAATTCACTTGAATATTTTTTTAACAGTTTTTTAATTCCGTTCGAAATATTGATTTAAAAGGTGCTTTTTTTTTCGAAACAATAATTATAAATATCCGCTAATTATTTGAGGAAATTTAACCTAAGTAGCGAAACAATTATTGTGTTTAATTGTTAGGTTTACGATTAATTACTGAGGGTTATGATTGCTATTGCGTACGATAATAATTATTTGAAAAAAATGTCAACTCAAGTGCAAGCGCCAAAAAAATGTTGATTTAATTTTTTTTAAGCATATTATTTAACATATCAAAAAGTAAATGGTACACTTTACGCATGGTAATAAATATTTTACCAGTCTCAAAAAGCTAGGAGGATTTAAGATGACAGACAAAGAAATAGATGTTAAAGAGCAGAACAAAAAGAATGATCCAAATTCAACTGATAAAGAAAATGTTTATAATCATGATCCAAAGAATGCTGATTATAAAAAGGCTGATTAATTAAAAGATAAATTATTTGAAGACCATAACTATTAGTTTGGTCTTTTTTACACTTCAAAATAGGAGAAAAAATGGGCAATCAAGAACAATATCTACTTAATGATGGACATTTAATTCCTAAAATAGGTTTAGGAACATTTCAAATTCGTGGATATGAAGGCGTTGAACAAATTTTGACGGCAATCCAATCTGGCTATCGCTTACTCGATACATCAACTAATTATGATAGTGAAGGGGCAGTAGGGGAAGCTATACGGCGTTCTGGTATACCACGTTCACAATTTTTTGTAACTACAAAGTTGCCGGGTAAATATCACCATTTTGATGATGCTCTCAAAATAATAGAAGAATCATTATTACGAATGGGATTAAGCTACGTTGACTTATATCTCATTCACTGGCCATTGCCAAAACGTGATAATTATGTGGAAGCTTGGCAAGCTTTGATTGAGGCTAAAAAACGTGGGTTCGTAAGATCAATTGGTGTATCTAATTTCGAAGAAGAACATTTGGAAAAAATTATAAAAGCCACTGGCGTTACACCGGCTGTTAACCAAAACGAAATTCATCCTTATTGGCCACAGGAGAATCTAGTTAAAACTAACCAAAAATATGGCATTTTAACTGAAGCTTGGAGTCCTTTAGGACGTGGTAGCCATGAACTTGAGGAACCTGTAATCAAAGAATTGGCTGTAAAGTATGGTAAAAATACTGGTCAAATAATATTGAGATGGCAATTAGATCGAGGCATTCTGCCAATTGCTAAAGCAGTTTCTCCTGAACATCAAAGAAAGAATATAGATCTTTTTGATTTTTCACTTGCATCTGAAGAAATCAAACAAATAACCGCCTTAGAAAAAACAGATGGTAGAGTGGATAATCAAGATCCAAATGAGTATGAGGAATTTGAATAATTTCCCGAATTTTCACTTTTAACTTTAAAGAATGAAAGGCTAGTTATGTCACAAACAATACTAATTACAGGAGCAGGTTCAGGATTTGGGGAAGGTATTGCATTCAAACTTGCTGAACTAACTGACTTGAGTGTTATTGCAACTACAGAAAATTATGCTCAAATTTTTCGGTTAGAACAAAAAGCCAAAGAGCTAAAGCTTTCAAATATATTCTTTGAAAAATTAGATGTGACACTCAGTGACGACCGCGAAAAAGTTCTAGAATGGGATGTGGACATTTTACTTAATAATGCCGGTGTTAGTGAAGGAGGGTCAGTACTAGACATTCCTGTTTCCGCAATCGAGAGACAGTTTCAAACTAACGTGGTGGGGCCTGTTGCCTTAACGCAAATAGCTGCAAGGGGAATGTTAAAGCGCAAGAGCGGAAGAATCATTTTTATGTCCTCTGTTGCAGGTTTGACAGTTGATCCATTTTCTGGGGCTTACTCTGCCTCAAAGCATGCAGTGGAAGCTTTCGCGGAAGCGTTGTACAAGGAAACTAGACCGTTTAATATTGATGTCATCACTATCAATCCGGGTCCTTTCCTAACAGGTTTTAATGACCGGATGTTTGAAACTTACCGTGGATGGGGCACTGCTGTTGCATCCCGAGTATTTGATTATCAAGAGTTAAACTTTCCGCACGAACAATATGACCCACAAATTGTAATTAACGAAACCGTGAAAATTATTTTGGATGAAAATCCAAAATACAGAAATGTTTTACCCAAGTCAATTGAGGGTGAACAACGTAAACAACTTGATTCTATCTGGAATCGTCAAGCCAAAGACGGAATAGGTCAAGAAAACAACTTGGTCATCACGGCAAAAAAGATTCACAAGGAGACACCAAAGAAATAAGTTTTGTATAAGGCCGTTTATTATCTGAATAATATTGACTATTGACCAGGCCAAGTTAAGACACTTGGTCTTTTTTTAGTTAGTGGATTACTGATTTTGTGTGGGATGTTTTAATTGATATTTGCTAAACCAATGAATGTTTACATAACACGTCTTAATTAAACATTTTTTTGATGTATTGGACTGTTCTAGCGGAAATGCTGAATGCTTCTGCTGTAGATCTAACAGTGTGGGTTTGAGAATATTCAAAAATGGGTGTATTACGACTATCTTTTTGTCTCTTTGGTCTACCCTCTTTATAATTAGGATTATGTTGTTTTGCAAAAATTTTACCAGCCTGTGTACGCTCAATGATCATATCGCGTTCCATTTCTGCAACTGATAGCAAAGTTCTGACAATCATACGACCCATTGGGGTGTTATCAATGGTACCTAAGTTTAACACTTTAATCATAATTTTTTCTTTAAGGAGATCATCTATTAAATTTAATGCTTCACGTGTATTTCGAGCAAAGCGATCTAGTTTGGTGACGATCAATGTGTCATTAGGCTCAATCAGATTGACGAGTTTTTCAAATTGTGGTCGTGATGTTGTTGTACCCGAATATTTTTCACTGAGAATAATTTTAGCTCCGGAATTTTTTAGAGTCTCTTTTTGCTCATTCAAAGATTGTCCAGCAGTAGACACTCTAGCATATCCATAAACAGTCATATTTCACCTCATAAAGTTGCACAACTAAATTGCATTACACAAATAGAAGTATATCATGCCATTAAAAAAGCGCAAATTACTTAAAAAGTATTTTGCGCTTTTTTGTATCATTACATTTTTAACCAATTGGTTGCCAAGAGCAGGGCGCCTTTCTTGGCAGTAGTTTCTGACAAAACGTTTAGCATGACAAAATCATGTGTTACACCTTGGAAACGAGCTTGTGTTACTGGAACACCAGCTTCACGTAGCTTATTTGCATACGCTTCGCCTTCGTCTCGTAATACGTCGGCTTGTGCTGTAATAACTAATGCTTCTGGCAATCCCTTTAAGTCATCTAAGCTAGCTCGTAATGGTGAAGCTGTGATTTCATTACGTTGATTTTCATCTGTTGTGTATTGATCCCAGAACCACTTCATGCCTTCGCGTGTGAGGAAGTATCCTTCGGCAAATTCATGATAAGATTTGGTATCAAAATTAGCATCTGTCACAGGGTAAAAGAGCAATTGTTTGGCAATCTTTGGCCCTTTGCGCTCTTTGGCCAATAATGTAATGGCAGCTGTCATGTTACCACCAACTGAATCTCCCGCTACTGTGATATGATCACCATCAAAATTTTGAACGGCCGCATGGTCTGAAATCCATTCTAATGTGGCATAGATTTCTTCTAATGCGGTTGGATACTTTGCTTCTGGTGAACGGCTATATTCTGGGAAAACAACGGCCGAATTTGCTTCGGTAGCTAATTCACGGATTAAACGATCATGTGTGTGGCTGTTGCCAAACACCCAACCCGCACCATGGATATATAAAATGACTGGCAATGAACCAACTGAATTTTCAGGTCGAACAATCTTAATGTCAACATTATGATCAATTTGACCTGAAATAGACAAACTGTCAATTTCAGCTGCTGGTTTGAGAATATCTCCTGCTTGTGTCTCATCAACACCTTGTCGTCCTTCTTCAACGGGCAACTCGTATAATTGCGCCCCTTGTGCTGCTTCGTCAACAAATTTTTGTGTGACTTGTTCTAGTACTACTTTTTTGTCAGCCATGGTATTCTCCTTTTAGCTTTGAGCAATTAAATTGTGCACAACCCTTTGGGTGTGAAAATATTGTACCGCGATTGTTTTATGTTGTCAACAATTAAATTGATAACAATAATATTTTGGTTGATTTAATTGGCAGAGGGTCTATAATGGAGAATAACTAAAGCTATTAAAAGAGGCTATTAACTATGACACAACGCTCCCAAAATTTTGTCTCACTCAATGATCATCTTTGTTTTTCTATTTATACAACTTCTAGAGCGATCCAAAGAATGTATCGTCCGTTACTAGATGATCTTAATTTAACCTATCCACAGTATTTAACACTTGTGGCTTTGTGGGAAAATGGTCCACAAACTGTCTCCCAACTGGGGAATAAACTAGATTTAGATTCTGGGACATTAACTCCAATGTTAAAGCGCATGGAAAAAGCAAATCTTATCGTTCGTCATCGTGATGTAATGGATGAACGCGTTGTTTTGGTTGAATTGACTGAAAAGGGGAAAAGGATGCAAGCAGATTCAGCAATTATTCCCCAAACATTATTAGAAAAATCAGGATTGGATTCAGATGAATGGCACACTTTGAATAAGACAATGAAAAAACTTATGGTTCACGTTTCTGAATAAGGATTAAAAGTGTTTGGTCAATTTAATCCTACAGACTTCCTTTTTTTTCAGAACGGGAATTCCAATAAGTGTTAGTGTTTTGATCATTGATTTTATACTAAATAGTGTACTAACAAAATGAAATCAATATATTTTTTATAGCAAAAAGCAGACCTTGATATAACGGGTCTGTTTTTTTTAATTTAACGCAAATTATTTAAAAGTTTTCTGCGCTTTTTGACGATTTGTGTACTATAAAATAAAATAATAACGAATGAAAATATAGTTTACATCTAGATAATTATGGCTTCAAATTTCAGCATTTAGAGGTTGTTATTGTGTATAATGATGTTACACAAACTAAAATACTGGTGTTTAAAAATGAAAAAAATCTATTTTTTATGTACAGGAAATTCTTGTCGGAGTCAAATGGCTGAAGGATATGCCAGAAGCATACTATCACCCGATAATTTTGAGGTTGAGAGTGCGGGTGTTGAGACTCATGGACTAAACGCAAATGCAGTTACAGTTATGGCTGAAGACGGAGTGGATATTAGTAACCACTATTCTAAATTAATTGATCTTGATTATTTTAATGCTGCAGATTTAATCATTACTTTATGTGGCGATGCCAAGGATAAATGTCCCATGCTTCCTCCGCAATCCCAAAGCTTGCACTGGCCTTTAAGCGATCCAGCGCAAGCAACAGGAACTGTAGAAGAACAACTACAAGAGTTTCGTAAAGTTCGTGATGAGATTAAAAAATTAATTACAGGGTTGAATGATTACTTTCATTGATGACAAAAAAGAGCGACACAACGTGACAGTTATGTCGCTCTTTTACTATGATATGAGTATGGTATTTTACATAACATTTGCTATTTAAAGTAACGCAGAGACAGGCTTTCAAGAGCCTGTTTTTTGTTTGTGAAATTGCAGAATTCACAAGCTAATTTAATTGCGCATTTTTCTATTTCACAAGCACACATTTTTGAGCCATTTCACAAGCAGCTTTGTTTTAGACCAATTGACATATTCTAGAAATAACAGACCATTTACAAAAAATTGGAATGATGGTGCCACGATTTGTTTTTAGTAAATTGTCGATCATATGTTTGTAGAACTAATAGAAACGTTTGATAAGCGTATTATGTTTCAATAAAAGATGTTTCATGAAGCAGAAATTTTTTTTAGAAATTCAAAAGCAATTAACTAGTCATGATTGACATTATGTTTTTATTTATTGAGTAAAATACTCACAAACATTTTGCGCCAGATTGGTCCGACACCTAAATTTAACAGTTAATTATCATGACAAAACTTATAGTCATTCGGCTAGCTATCACTTAACAAGTATTTCAATACTTTATTTCTCTTGATCCAGCTAGAATTTATATTATTAATATGTTATTATAGACACTAATTAGAAAACGAAAGGTATATTCATGGCACACGTTCAATCACAATGGGTTAGTCGCGTACACTCGATTTTGTACGTATTGATACACCAAGGGGTGGAGTCTGTCAATCTTCGTAAAATTGAACGTTTTTAATAACCTAAATTAAGAGAACCATTAATTAATGGCTGCCTCATTTTGGGGCAGTTTTTTTGTGGTTAAAGGATCAATCATGAATATACTAGATTTAAATCAAATATCGCAGAGCTTTGCTGGAAACGATATTCTACGTGACATTACTTTTACTGTTTCAGAACAAGACAAAGTTGCCATCGTCGGACGTAATGGGAGTGGTAAATCGACACTTTTAAAAATTATTGCACAAGAAAATCAACCCCAAAAAGGGACACTTTCATTTCAAAAAAATACAAAAATTGCTTGTGTTGGACAACGTCTCAATGACGTCAAACATAAAACAGTGCTCAATATATTAAAAAATGGATTTCCATCATTGGTAATGATGGAAAAGGCAATAGCACGACTTGAAAAAAGAATGGCAGCAGGCGAAATACTCTCTGAAAAGGATTATGAGCGCTATGGTAATCTGTTAGATGACTTTCAAGTATCTGGTGGTTATGAAATGACATCGAAAATAGAGTCCATAGCTAACGGATTGGGAATAGGTGATTTGTTATCACAAGAATGGCAAACTTTAAGTGGCGGGCAGAGAACTAAGACAAAATTAGCATTATCACTCGTTCAATCATCCAATTTATTAATCTTGGATGAACCCACGAATCATTTGGACTTAAAAACAACTGATTGGCTAATTGACTATATCCGAAATTATAAAGGGGCTGTCATTGTAGTCTCCCATGATCGTCATTTTATCGACCAAATCGTAACGCGAGTTATTGAAATTGAAGACGGAAGCTCGTCCCTGTATGAGGGAAACTACTCTTTTTATGTGGCAGAAAAACAAGTCAGAATTGAAAAAGCATTTCAAAAGTATAGTGACCAGCAAGATCGTATCAAAAAAATGAAGCAAAGTATTCATCAATTAAAAGAGTGGGCGCATATTTATAACAATGAAAAATTTGCTTCTAGAGCTCGAAGCATGCAAAAGGCTTTAGATAAACTTGAAATTATTCAACGACCAAACTTAACAGAAAAAAATATGACAATGAATTTATCAGCAGCTGATCAATCTAGTAAAATTGTTTTTGAGGTTAAAGGGGTTTCATATAATTTGAGTACGCAACCACTTTTAAAAAATATTGACTTAACAGTGACACGAGGTAATCGTGTTGCAATTTTAGGCGATAATGGTGTTGGTAAAAGCACTCTACTGAAAATTTTACTTGGACTGAAACAGCCTACCACTGGAGTTGTTCATACAGGACCCAATCTTTCAATTGGATATTTTTCACAATTTGAAGCAGAGTTAGAACCACAAAAAACAGTTCTTGAATCATATATCAAACAAGTACCAATGAGTGAAGCAGATGCCAGATATCAACTTTCAAAGTTTTTGTTTTATAAAGAAGATGTTTTCAAAAAAGTAAAATCCTTATCAGGTGGAGAACGTAAGAGGCTACGCTGGGCACAAATTATCGGTCAACATCCAAATGTGATTGTCTTAGATGAACCAACAAATGACTTGGACATTGGGTCTATTGAAATGCTAGAGGATACGTTAGATGATTATGAAGGAACAGTGCTTGCTGTTTCGCATGACAGGTACTTTGTTAATAACCACTTCGATATTCATTATGTTTTGGAAAATAAGCAACTTGTTAAGACAATATATAAGTTATAAGGGTAACGGATGGATGGAAAATAAAAATACAGAAAAACAATAATGGTACAACATCTACAAAAAAATTTACAGCTAAACTAGGAACATGGGGCAAACAATTCACTGATGAATTATTAATTGTCTTTCAAACATTTAAAGTTGTTGGTTAAGTAAGAATTCAGGAACCTTATTGGTCATCATGGCTCCTAAATATTTTGAGCCATGATGAGTTAGATTCTAGAAAAATGACTTTTATGTATAGAAGTGATTGTTTGGTTGATAATCAAATTAAGTGCATATACTAACAATTAACAGGAGGTTAAGTTACTATGCAAACAAAAACAGGTAAGTTGTTTGATACTGTAAGCAAGACAATAGATAAACATTATCCCAAAGGTTGGGGTGGAGCGGCTGGTGTGTTATTAGAAAACGGCGATATTTTAACTAGTATTTCGCCTGAATTCCCAAATGCAGCATCAAGTGTTTGTATGGAGCTAGGTAGTTATATTCAAGCAGCTACTTTAGGACAGAAAATTACACATACACTTTGTTTGGTAAGAGAAAATGAACATGATAGTTTAACGGTTCTTACCCCTTGTGGTATTTGTCAAGAAAGATTAAATTTCTGGGGAAATACAATACAATGTGGCATCGGTATTTTAAAAAATGGTGAAGTCCAATATATGCCGCTTGCTGATTTACAACCTTTTCATTGGAGTAGAGTTTATCAATAAACGCATTGGAATATAAATAAATTGAATATTTAAAGTGAAGCAATGCAACTGTATAGTGGCATTGTTTTTTAAAAAATTATATTAGATAAGCTTAATTAACGAATTTGTTTTCAGTTTCTACCATGTATATAAATAATTAATTCTTGGAATTTACCATTAACATAATTTCAGAAGAAAAAAATCAAATTTCTTGAAATACTGAACTTTAATGTTATGAGCTAAATAGAAATAGTGCATTTTTCTAGTATAAGAGCAGACATCTGTCCGTATTTTAAGTACGCTTACTTGGCACTGTTTTGGTTGACGCCGTTCGCGAGCGCGTCAAAATTATTTACGTGAATATTTGGACAGAATAGTGATTAACATCTTCTCTTCCGAGGTCAACAGATGGTTTTTTCTAAATGCAATGCTACCAACAAACTTCGGCTGATGATCGTCCTTTATCGATAATGTGATGATGTCTGGCGTTGTTGGCTTAACAATATCGGCTAACAAAGCGATCCCGAGATTTTCCGAAATCATATTCATTAAAAAGTTAATATCGGACGTTTTCATAAAAAATTTTGGTCTGATATTACCTGTACTAGCAAAATAGGCCATAGCTCGATTATGAATAAAACTAGAATCGAGACCAACAAAGTGTTCGGATTTTAAATCAGAAAAAGATAAACTTTCCTTCTGAGAAAGTGGGTTTTTACTAGAGACGTATATTTTAAAATCGGCTTGAACGAAAGGTTCTTGCAATAACTCATTAGTAACGTCACTATCCAATGAGCCTAATAATGCAATGTCAACATCGCCATCTATTAATGACCGTTTTAATACATTAGATCCAGCTTCAAAAATGTGCATGTTTTGGATATTAAATTGCTTATCAAATTCTTTACTAGCAACTGCAATTTTAGCAAAATAGGCACTCTTTAGCATTGGTGGTAGACCAATGGTTGTACTATGTGATTTTAAGTGATTTAGTTCATGCAGGGCAGTTTCTATCTCCGTCGTAATCGAATGGGTGTGTTTGTATAATTGTTCACCTGCTGGGGTGAATTTTAGTTCATTTTGTGAGTTTCCTCTTATAACCAACTTACTTTGGAAGTGAGATTCTAAGCGCTTTAAAGCAGTGCTAATAGATGGCTGGCTAACATTAAATGTTTGGGCGACTTTGGTAAAACTTTTTTTTGTATATAATTCATTAAAGTATTTGAAATCTTCTGTTTTCATTAGAAACCCCTTTATATCAATGACAATCGTGATGTGTATAAAATAAATTTATAGTAAATAGCTAGTTTGACTATAAAACAATTGACCGTGTATAGTCAAATATGTTGTTAATTAAAATACAAAATTTTTGGAGGAAATAACATGACTACAACAGGGTATAGCATTTTGCGTAATCCATTTTTAAATAAGGGAACGGCATTTTCTGCAGCTGAGCGTGAGCAATTGGGCTTAACTGGCACATTACCAAGTCAAGTACAAACGATTGAAGAACAAGCAGAACAAGCTTACAAACAATTTCAGGCGAAAAGTCCTTTACTTGAAAAAAGAATATTTCTTATGAATTTGTTTAATGAAAACGTGACATTGTTCTATCACTTGATGGATCAACATGTTTCAGAATTCATGCCAATTGTTTATGATCCTATTGTCGCAGAGTCTATTGAACAATATAATGAAATTTACACTAGTCCTCAAAATGCAGCATTTTTGTCAATCGATAATCCAGAAAATATTGAAAGTACATTGAAAAATGTCGCTGACGGTAGAGATATAAAGCTAGTTGTTGTGACTGATGCTGAAGGTATATTAGGCATGGGAGATTGGGGTGTCAATGGTGTTGATATTGCGGTTGGTAAATTGATGGTTTACACAGCAGCTGCTGGAATAGATCCAGCAACAGTATTACCAGTAAGTATTGATGCAGGTACGAACAACGAAACGCTATTGGAAAATCCTTTGTATTTAGGAAACAAACATGAGCGTATTGCTGGTGAAAAGTATCTTGAATTCATAGATAAGTTTGTGACTGCTGAACAAAAATTGTTCCCAGAATCATTATTGCATTGGGAAGATTTTGGACGTTCAAATGCACAAGTAATTTTGGATAAATATAAAGACGGCATTGCCACATTTAACGATGATATTCAAGGAACCGGAATGATTGTTTTGGCAGGAATATTCGGTGCTCTAAACATATCGAAAGAAAAACTAGTTGATCAAAGATTCCTAACGTTCGGTGCCGGAACAGCTGGCATGGGAATTGTTAATCAGATTTTTTCAGAATTAAAACAAGCTGGGCTATCCGACGCCGAGGCTCGTAGTCATTTCTATCTTGTGGATAAGCAAGGCTTGTTATTTGATGACACTGAAGGTTTAACTGAAGCGCAAAAGCCGTTCACGCGTTCACGAAAAGAATTTGTTAACTCTGAAGGATTAGATAATTTGGAAGCAGTGGTCAATGAGATACATCCCACAGTTCTAATTGGCACCTCAACACAGCCAGGCACATTTACGGAAGCGATTGTAAAATCGATGGCACAAAATACAGAACGCCCAATTATTTTTCCTTTGTCAAATCCAACAAAACTAGCTGAAGCAACTGCAGAAAACTTAATTAAATGGACTGATGGGAAAGCTTTGATAGCAACTGGTATTCCTGCAGACAATGTTGCCTACAACGGAGTGACATATAAAATAGGACAGGGCAATAACGCGTTGATTTATCCTGGGTTAGGCTTTGGTCTTGTTGCCTCAACGGCTAAATTGTTAACACAGGAAACGATCTCGGCTGCTATTCATGCACTGGGTGGTCTAGTGGATGCTGATGAACCAGGAGCAGCTGTATTGCCACCAGTTTCAAATCTTACTGAGTTCTCACAAAAGATTGCTGAGATTACAGCTCAAAGTGTTGTGAACCAAGGGCTTAATCGTGAAAAAATTGCCGATCCAAAGCAAGCCGTACAAGATGCCAAATGGTCTGCGGAGTACTAATTAGGATTTAAATAATATGACAAAAATAAAAATCAGTGGTGTCAGCTTGCCGTTGTATATTTTGATGCTGGTCATACTTGGTGTCACAATTTCACTCAACAAGTTGCCACTTAATATGCTTGGTTTGACCTTGTTGTTGGTTCTACTTGGTCATCTATTCTACTACATTGGCAACATTTTACCAGTTTTTAAATCATATCTTGGTGGTGGATCCGTTTTCACCATTTTCGCCTCAGCTGCTCTAGCAACAAGTGGCATCATACCTACAAACGTTGTAAATGCTACTAAGACATTTTTAAATGACCAAGGGTTACTAGACTTTTATATCGCCGCCTTAATCGTTGGTGCGATTCTAGGAATGAATCGCAATTTATTGCTTAAAGCGGCTGTCAGATTTATCCCAGTATCATTAGCAGCGATGGTTATAGGATTTTTTGCTGTTGGTCTGGTTGGCATGTTACTAGGACTTGGCTTCGGGCATTCCGTGATGTTTGTTTCTATGCCAATGATGGCAGGTGGTATAGGTGCTGGAGCGGTGCCACTTTCGCACATTTATGCTCAAGGTTTAGGTGTTAGTTCCGCCTCAATGTTTTCTCAACTAATACCTGCCGTTACTTTGGGGAATGTTCTTGCCGTTATTGGTGCAGCATTAATTGCAAAAGTTGGAGCAAACACAAAATACGATGGACATGGAGTTTTACTACCAATCAATGAGGACGAGAAAAGTAAACCAATAAAGAATCTAGACGTTACTCGTATTGGAGTTGGCATGATGCTAACATTTTCATTCTTCTTGGTTGGCACTATTCTAAATAGTTTTGTTCCAAAAATTCACGCTTACGCTTTTATTATTATCTTAGTTATTATCGCTAAGGCTTTTAATTTGATTCCGGATCAGCTTGAAGAGTCAGTAGTCATGTTTAACAAAATTATAATGGGTAACTTGACACACGCAGTATTGGCTGGCATAGGTTTGGCGTTAATTGACTTGAATGTATTGGAACAATCATTGACTTGGAAATTTGTTCTTCTCACGCTTACGAGTGTCGTTGTAATGGGTGTTGCGAGTGCCGTGATTGGAAAGCTATTTGGGCTTTATCCTGTTGAGTCTGCGATTGCTGCAGGAATGGCGGACAATAGTATGGGCGGCACAGGCAATGTGGCGGTATTATCTGCTTCAAATCGAATGGATATGATTGCTTTTGCTCAAATGGGAAATCGAATGGGGGGCGCAATCGTTCTAATTTTGGGAGGAGTATTAATTCATTTTTTGCACTGAAATACCATAATTAAAAATTATATATAAAATAGCCTCTTCAGCAAGAGGCAATACTCTTAATCGTAATGAAAATTACGATTTTTTTTTATATTTAATGTTGTGTGCGAAGGATTAAATCAACATTTAGATATCTAAGAACAAAAAAATTGGTAGCTTCTTTAAAGAGTTAGACGACACTATTGAACTTCGTTATTTTATGTTAGATTTGCTCAAAGAACAGAAAATGGTTTCAAAGCGGTTAAGAATAAGGTTTCCAAAAAAACTTTCACAAAGTCTTTGGAAGCCTTATTTTAATACCTGTTTTATAAAATTTCACAAGTGTATGAGTTTTAGACCAATTGCTATTTTAGGGTGTGTTATACTAGTTACAGCAATCAAGTTAAGACGGTGGCTATCCTGAATGGAGGTGGTGCTTATGGTGTAAACACTATAATCTCACATTCTAGGAAAGGAGAGGCCTTGTGTCCATATCGGACGCGCTACTGGTCATGTTTGCCTTTGGTGGATTCATCATA
Source organism: Leuconostoc sp. UCMA20149 (assembly GCF_030400235.1). Lineage (NCBI taxonomy): Bacteria > Bacillati > Bacillota > Bacilli > Lactobacillales > Lactobacillaceae > Leuconostoc > Leuconostoc sp. UCMA20149. The sequence goes on along the minus strand of NZ_VJYC01000025.1, from coordinate 3,079 downwards.
AGCATTCTGACTTTTGTAGTTTTGTTAATCGAAAAAATTAGCAAAAAAAAATGACTGTCTTAACTTTGAGCGGTTAACAGTCATCAACTGATTGTAGCATGGTCACCGTCGAAACGGGATTGCTAGGAGTCGTAGTTAGCGCTACGGCTCTTTTCTATGCCTTTATTATAGCATAGCTTTTGCTTTTGTCACAAATTTAATGTTTTGTTCGCTTGCTTAAACGAACGCTTGTTCGTATAATGAATTATACACAATTGTTTTTGGAGGTTGCTGATGGAAAAAGCAATCATAACTGAATATGATTATAGCAAAGAAAAGCGTGGCGTGTTTTTTTTAATTGATTCAAAAAGTTTCTATGCCAGTGTTGAAAATGTTGAGCGAGGCTTTAATCCATTAAAGGGTGATTTAGTCGTGATGTCTGAACAAGCAAATACTAATGGTGGTTTAGTCCTAGCGGCCTCACCAACAGCTAAGAAGGACTTAGGCATTAGTAATGTGATGCGCCAGCGTGATTTACCTGATGTGCATGACTTGTTTATCGCACACCCTAGGATGAATAATTATATTGCTGAAAACCTAAAAATCAATAATATTTATCGTCAATACACCGATGATATCAACTTGCTGCCATACTCGATTGATGAGTCTATTTTAGACGTAACCCACTCTTGGCGGTTGTTTGGTAAAACGCCTGAGGAAGTAGCTTTTAAAATTCAAAAGCAAGTTAGAGCGGAAACAGGTGTCTATTTAACAGTTGGTATTGGTGACACGCCTGTGCTCGCAAAAATAGCCTTAGATATTGAAGCGAAACACACTAGAAACCTGACAGGTATTTGGCACTATGAAGATGTGCCGACAAAATTATGGCCAATAACGAAACTGGATGATGTCTGGAGTATCGGTGCCCGTACGGCACACAAACTTGAAGTGATGGGTATCCATTCAATGTACGATTTAGCGCATCAGGACCCTTATCAATTTAGAGCCAAACTGGGATTGGTTGGCGAGCAATTGTTTGCCTTATCTTGGGGCATTGATCGTACAGATATGACTGAGGTGGTCGTGCCTAAAAACAAATCATACAGTAATTCTCAGGTATTACCGCGTGATTATAAAAGAAAAGAAGAGATTGAGATTGTTGTTCGTGAAATGGCTGATCAAGTGGCTACCAGGATTAGAGCACATAAGAAACAAACTTGTTTGGTTAGCATGTTCATCGGGTATTCTTTTGCCGAAAGTGAACGCCAGGGAAGTCATGGTTTTAGAAAGCAACAAAGGATTGATCCAACTAATGATACCCGAAAATTAATGGCTATTATGGTGGCTTTGTTTGAAAAGCATTGGCAGGGTGAAGTGATTCGTAATATTGGGATTGATTATGGCGGCTTAATTGAGGACACCGGCGTGCAGCTTGACCTCTTTGAGCAACCAGAAAGATCAATTAAATCCAACAAAATTGATCAAGTTGTTGATGAAATTCGAAAACGGTTTGGTACCACAGCCTTGATGCGGGCAATGTCCAAAGAAAAAGGCGGTACGGCGATTAACCGTGCCAGCCTGGTTGGTGGTCATAACGGAGGTAACAGCTATGAGTGATGCAGAATTTAGTAAGATGATTAACAATTACTTTCAAAACGACTACCGCGAGCGTGGTAAGGTGAAGTGGAATGGCTATTTCCTGTCGGACCATACCTCAGCTTTAAAGCGTGAAGCACAAGCAAAAAATGCCGTACCTGTTAAATTACCAATGATGTCCTTAACGGCTTGTCAAAATATCTTGCGTCATGCCTCAGCGAATTATGAATTTGTGACGGTACAACAAAATATTGAGGACACGGACGGTCACTTAGTACCTAACCTAACAGGTTTGGTCGATGGTTTTTCTGATTTGGGTGTATATGTGCAAGAGACCTATATTGCATTTGAAAATATTAGAGCGGTGGTGAAAGAAGAATGAATCAAATTGATGCAGTCATTGTTGATATTAAAAAGATGTTTGCTAAGCAACCTAACACAATCTATGAAGTAAGGGTGGTCGATCAGATATATTCAAAGAAGGTCAATATTTTCTTTGAATACTATAAAATTGGCAAAGCAACACATTCACAACAAATAGCTCGCTTAGATAGTGAGTACAGAGAACAGATACCTGAAATCATTGCTAAAATTCGCAAAGAAACTGGGCTAACAGTTAACACAAATATTTAAAAGCGTTACTCAAAAGATGATATAATACACAAGTAAATGATACCAGTGGCATTTACAACACGCTTAACCATTGGGTACCGAATGTTATAGTTCGGTAAAAGCTCTGATTATTCAGGGCTTTTTATTTTGTTATGAATTGTGATGACGCGGCCAATATATCATTAGTGCTAAGGCAAGTGACAGAATAATTAGCACCAGCATCGCTAAGATACTTTTGATGCCAGAAGCAATAGCTAGACTTATCAAAATAATTAGTGGTAAATAAAAGTACCAATACGAAATCAAATGACCAACAAATAGGATACTCAAATACAGGATGGTGCCAATGATGTGGCCAAATAGCCAAAATAGAAACATTGCTAATAAACATAAACAAAAAATTAACATGATTTTATCCTCCTAATCAGACAGTTGTGTGAGACAAAGTGAAAAAGGATTCTTCATCACTGAGGGATAATTCAATAGATTCTTAATACCAAAATGCGATTGCTTGTGGAAAGTGCAGACATGACAATCAACTGTGGTTGGATAACCATTAATAAAACAATAATCTGAAAACATCTGTGGCAAGATCCGTAATAGCTTTAGTAATTCGATTCATAATTGTTTTCCTTCTTGTAAAATAATTTCTGTAAATAAAATTTATATTGAATAATTATGTCGCGTACGATATAATTATTTCCAGAGGAGTTAGTCATGATTAAAAAAGGACAATTATATGACGAACTGTGTTTATCGATATATAATACAAATCGTTATTTTCATCGCTTGTATGCAGAACTGTTAGGGGGTTATGAGTTATCTTATTTACAATATATGTCATTGCTCATTATCTATAAGAAAGAAAAAGCGAAGTTGATGGATATTGGCG
>NZ_VJYC01000024.1:0-21867 GCF_030400235.1 Leuconostoc sp. UCMA20149 | reverse complement strand
TTCATGATTTCAAAGTGGTCGTTGATGACTTTATCAATTATTACAACAATCACCGTATCAAACAAAAACTCAATGGTCTGTCGCCGGTTCAATATCGACAACTCACCACTGAGTCCGCTAGTTAATTAATTCTATTTTGTCCAACTATTGGGGTCCACTTCACAGCCATATACATGCATGCTGTTTTTATTTTGGTATTTCCTATGATTTTGGTACCATATTCGGATGTTGTTGTCATGCCTTTGGTTTCTGGATTAATCTTGACATATGTCATAGCACAAAAGTCTAATTTTAGATTAGTGTGGCGTTTATTTTCCGCTTTAGGTAATGGTGGCTTTTTAACAGCAATTTATTTTATAAAGCCTTCGGCTATTGTGCCTATCATAGCTATTGTTTCCGTTGAATTTTTGTATCTATTTAGAAATTCAGTGGGGAGTGTTATTAAATGGCAAAAAATTAAAGGTATTTTGATAACATTATTGCTATTTGTGGGTGCCATTACGAGTTATGCTTATGTTAATCATCAAATAGTGTCACAACAAGTGATTGAAATTACACCACATCGTACTGTGCCAGCGATTCATTTTATTAATATGGGTGTCAGCGGTGATGGGGGATATAATGAGAAGGATGCATTAGAAATGGGGAAGCAACCATCACAAAAAGCTATGGTGGACTACTCAAAAAAACATTTGATTGCGAGATTGAAAAAAAGAGGCCTTTTTGGTTATTTGAAGTTCCTTGTTCATAAGCAAAATAAAAATTCGGCGGATGGCACTTTTGCATGGTTGATTGAGGGACATTTTATGAGTGTGAAACCCGCAGGAAAGGGACTAACGCGACTGTTTGAGGACTTTGTTTATCCTGAGGGAAAATATTTATCTGATTTCCGATATATTGCTCAAGTTGTCTGGATTGTGCTGCTATTGATAATTGCATTGGGCTGGCGTAGCAAAAATAAATTGACTCAAATATTAAGACTGTCTATTGTTGGGTTATTCATGTATCTCTTGATATTTGAAGGCGGCCGGTCCCGTTATTTAATTCAAGGTCTACCAGTTTTTTGGTTAATGGCTTCACTAGTGTTACCTGATACTATGACTATGCTTCGGTCCAAATTAAAATGGTTACAAAAAGAAGATCTCACGCAAAAATAGAAATATTAAATATAATTCGGCTAAGTATCAAGCTAAACAATTGGACTATTTTCATTTTTTGAAGCATAATAGCATATGTAATCAATAAGTGACATCATGGCATGTCAACAGAGGTTTAAAATACATGACTGATAACATCGTACAATATGATAAGGGTTTGGCAATACTAGAAAAGAGTGAATTGCGGACAACGAAGCAACGCAAAGATTTGTTAAAATTTTTGTCTGATTTTGAAAATAGTTATGTGTCAGTGACAGAAGTTGATGAATATATGCAAAGCATTTATCCAAATGTCAGTCACACGACAACTTACCGCAATATAAAAGAATTCACAGATCTTGGTATTATTGAACAACGTTCTGAAGATGGTCAGCTAAGAGTCAAGTTTCAATGTGACTTTGTGTCACCACGTCATGGTCACTTTTTCTGTCAAAATTGTCATCGTGTAATTAAAATAGATTCAAGTTTATCACCGCAATTACAGTCACAATTAAAGCAATTTTTGGTATTAAATGTTAAACTAGAAATCTTTGGATTATGTGATATTTGTCAACAAGAACGTGAAAAAAATAATCAATAAAACTGCAGCTGCAAAAAAAGCTGCAGTTTTTTAGGTAAAAAATAAAAAGTAATGATTACTTTCTATTGACTTAAACAGTAATGATTACTATAATTATAGTCATGTTAATATTTTTGAGTAATCAATTGTTTGTCCGGAAAATGATTTTTAATTGAAATTAGTGACATATTCGTGTTCCGCTATAATGGAATTTTTTGTAGACAATAGAATATTTTGAAAGATGGGTAAAAAATAATGAAACGACGTGTTAGCATTGGCGCAATTATTGTTGCCATTTTGGCAGTAATCCTTGTCATTGTGTGGGGTCAACAGGCAAAACAAACCAAAAGTAGTTACAAAGATGACAAAATAAAAGTGGTTTCCTCAGTGGATTTTTATGGTGAAGCTGCTAAAGCAGTCCTAGGTAAATATGGTTCTGTCACATCAGTTATTACTAATCCAAACGTTGATCCACATGATTATGAACCAAGTGCCAAAGTTGCCAAAGAAGTTGCTAATGCTGATTTTGTTGTTTATAACGGTATTGGTTATGATTCATGGATGACAAAGTTAGCAAAAAATGACAAAATCACTTCCGTTCGTGTTGGTGAAGATGTCTTAGGCAAGAAAGATGGCGATAATCCACACTTATGGTATCAAAGTCAAACAATGTCTAAATTAGTGACTTACTTATCAAATAAGTTTGCCAAAATTGACCCAAAGCATGAGGCACAATTTAAAGCAAATGCCAAAAAGTATATTGCGTCGCTCAAACCAATCACAACAAAAATTGATGCGTTAAAAGCAAATTCTGATAATAAAAAAGTTGATGTGAGTGAACCTGTCTTTGATTACGCGCTTTCAGAACTTGGGTATACTGAAAATAATACGCATTTTGCTAAGTCAGTCGAAGATGGTACAGATCCATCACCAAAAGATATTAAAGCGATGCAAGATGACATCAAAAATCATCGAATTGCCTTTTTTGTCCAAAACACACAAGCAAGTGACAAGACGGTTACAGAATTAGTCAAGTTGGCAAAACAATATTCTGTTCCGGTGCTAAAAGTAACTGAGACAATGCCTAAGGGCAAAACTTATAGTCAATGGATGTTAGCGCAATATCAGCAATTGGAAGACATTCAAAAGTCAGAAAAATAAATCAAAATGGTTGAAAAAATCTTAAGTGTTAAAAATTTAGATGTTAGTGTGCCCAATAAAATTCTGATTAAATCATTGTCTTTTGAGGTGTTCACTGGTCAAATATTGTGTGTGACCGGGGATAACGGTGTCGGAAAAACGACCTTGTTAAATACTTTGCTAGCAGAATCAAAAAAGAGTCAGAATACTTCGAAGCATATTGATTTTAGTGTTCCGTTTAATGCCATTCAAGTTATTCCACAATTTAGAGATATTGATGACGATTATCCGCTTAGTGTTGAAAATTTTATGACACTTAACTTAACTCAGCGACTAAAACCTTGGCTATCAAACTCTGAAAAAGCATTACGTGTTAAAGTTGCCAAGTGGACTAATTTAAACCAAATTTTAAAACAACCAATGGGCAAAACATCTGGAGGAGAGAAGCAACGGGCTTATCTGGCTCAAGCTTTGATGGCAGAACCCCAGTTATTGATTTTAGATGAAAGCACCTCAAACTTAGACCGTGATTCGCGCATTGAGTTGTTGCGTTTAATTAAAGAGATAAGTCTTAGTGAAAGTATAGCAGTGATTTTTATTACGCACGATCCAGAGCTTGTTGCCATGTGTGCAGATGTTGAATTGCATATTCAAAATCAAGCGGGTGTGGTCAGAAATGATAGCTTAAAGAAAGGGGATTGCAATGTTTGAGTACGCTTTCATGCAATATGCTTTTATAGCAAGCTTCTTTATCAGCCTGATTTGTGCTGTGATGGGTGTATTCGTTGTTGCGCGTAAAACGGCTTTTTACACGCATACCTTATCTGAAATTAGTTTCTCTGGTGCCAGTTTCGCCATATTTGCTGGACTTTCACCGATAACTGGTATGCTAATTTTTACGATAACAAGTTCGATTTTTGTTTCCTTAGCCGGGCGTAAAATGAGTCAACGTGAATCTTCAGTTAGTGTCTTTTCGGCAATTTTTATAGGACTAGGTGTTTTATTTCTATCATTGTCTAATAAGCAATCAAGCTATGCGACGAGCATTTTATTTGGCAGTATTGTTGGTATTAGTCGTGATAATTTAAATGAGTTGTTAATATTAATTGCGATTATAGGCGTTATTTCAGTTTTGCTATTTCGTAAGTTGAAATACATTACTTTTGATCCAGCCGGGTCGGCTTATAATTCAAAATATGCGGTTTGGATTTCCCTCATTTTTTTGATTTTAGTTGCTTGTACGGTCAGTGTTACGGCGCAAATTGTTGGTTCGCTGTTAATCTTTTCGTTATTAACAATTCCAGCTTCATCAGCCAAGTTTTTAACAACATCTGTGCACAGTATGATTGGTTTATCTTTTGTTTTTGCACTGTTTGGCACATGGATGGGACTGTATTTAAGTTACATTACCAACTGGCCAGTTAGCTTTTTCATTACCATTATTGAGGGGCTGATCTACGGTGTTAGTTTGATGATTGCCAAGATGTCCTAAAATCGCAGATAATTACGATTAGAAACGTTACGAGAGTAATGTTTTTTGTTGATTAAGACAGTTGAAAAAAGCAAGATATCATGGAATAATATCAGTTAGTAATTAAAAAATGTTAACTCAAAACGTTTAAGGGGATGTCATGGGTAAAATTAAAATCAAAATTAAAGATAATCTAGCTACGGAACAGGCAGACCAATTTCGAAAGTTTATTACATCACCCGCCATTATTCAATTATCAATTGGTGTTATCGTCGGTGGCAGCTTGACAGATTTAATTAAGAGTATCATTAGTCTCGCTTCGAATATTTTTTATTTTTGCTCAATTGTGTTGGTGTCAAAGCACCACACGTCTGATATTTACTTAGTCTTGAATCCTTTGCGTTCAGTGTTCGAAAACGTTTTGACATTATGTGCTATCGCTGCATGTGTATTTTTCTTTGTTAAATTGGTGAACAAGTTCTTAGTGAAGGAGGCTTCAGAGGCATTTGGCTACAATGCGCAACTGGAAGAAACTAAGCAATTACTAAAAGCACAAGAGGCGACAAACGAGTTGTTACGACAATCGTTGCACATGCAATCGGAGATGTTAAAAAATCAGCAGGAAGGACGGGAATAAAATTACTAAAAGGAAGTGTGCAATAACATTGTATCGAATCGGTAAAAATTTAAAAAACAGTTATAAAACAGCAATATTTCATATATAATAGATTCATATATATTAATTGGGGGATTTCATGGATTTATTAACATCACTAAAAAAGCGACCGCTGTATCGGTACTTTGTACTCTTTGTCATCATTTTGTTGATTGCGTGTCTGAAACAGTTTATGACATTACTCTTGCTGACGATAATTTTTGCTTATCTGGCAATGAACGCTGGAAAGCGCGTTTCTCATTTTCTCAAGCTGTCACGGTCTTTATCAATCGCGCTGGTGTACGTTATCTTTATTGGGGTGATAGTGTTTGCCATTGATCGCGGTGCTAACACTGTCATTCATCAGTTTGATAGTATGGTGAAGTTGGCAACTAATCTTAACTGGCATTCGAATTCGTTTTTAGAAACAATATATAAGAATTTTCATCAATATATTGCTTCAGTGAATACTAGTCAATTGATTTCACAGGGATTGACGCAGCTGAATCAAGTTGGTCATGTCTTATATGAATTAATTTTAGCCTTACTATTTAGTTTTATTTTTAGTATGACATATCCGCAACTACGGTTATGGTCAATGAATTTTTTGCACAGTCCTTATAAAAAATTCTTTGGTGAGTTTTATATTATTGTTCATCGTTTTATCATCATATTGGGAAAATTGTTTGAAGTACAATTGATGATTTGTTTGATTAACACAGCTATTATGATGGTTGTATTGGCTTTTTTGCAATTTCCATACTTGTTAGGCTTTACCGTCATGATTTTCATTCTGGGTCTGATACCAGTGTTTGGTGTCATTATTTCTCTAATTCCATTGACCATAACTGCTTTTATTATCGGTGATTGGAATACCGTCATTATTATTTTGGTTGCGATTGCTTTCATTCACTTTTTTGAATCATATTTCTTGCATCCGCATTTCATGTCGCATCGTACTCACATGCCCATTTTAGTCATACTATTAAACTTAATCATTATGGAAAAAATGTTTGGTGTTTGGGGACTAGTGATTGGTCTACCAATTTTGACGTTCTTGCTTGATTTCTTCAGAATTCAGAAATTTAATAATTAATTCTGTATTACATTTTATATACAAAAAAAGAGTAAATTATTTTACTCTTTTTTTGTGGTTATGAAAATAATTTAAAGCGTTTATAGGTAAGACCAATACCAGCAAATAGTACCAAGCCCAACATGACGCGATTGATGATATTTGGTTGATTCACCATTGTTTTTGGTAATTTAAGGTGTTGCTTATGATTATGTTTTTGTGAATCAATTTTTGAAGAAGTGGACGTTTTGATCTTTTCGTTTGTTGTTGAAGAAGTAGTTGTTGACGTATTATCTGACGATACAGGCGTCAGTGCATCGATTTTTGATTGTAGTGACTCAACTTTGGTATTTAACTCATTTTGTGTACCATTGTTTTTAATCAAGCCTTGTATTTCTGCGATTGTATCCTTGATGTTTTGATAATTGGTTGCATCATATTTTGTGGCTGTCAAATTGTTGAATCGGCTAACTTGTTTTTCAAATTGTGTTGTATCTAATGTTTCAGTTGTTGGTACTTTAACTAAGCTGCTCAATGCTTGCTCAATTTGTGATGTTAAACTATCTAAATCTGTTTGTGAGCCGTTGTTAGATACAAGTTCATTGGCGCTTGCTATTAATTCGCTTACCTTTTGATAACTATCATTTGTGTAATCTGCCGCTGTTAGCGCTTTGAAAGTGGCAACTTGTTTTGTCAGTTGTTCTGTATTGAGATCAAATAATGTTGTATTTGAAGTAGCTAATGCCGGTGTATTGGTTAAAAAAGTAAGGGCATCGGTTAATTTTTGGCGTTGTGCCGCTATTTTTGTGTCGTCAAAAGTTGATTGAATGCCAAGCATTGATGGTGTCACGCCATATGGTATGGTGAGCACTTTGTTGAATAGCGCAGTGTAGGTGGTGTCACCATTAATTAATTTTTGTAAAATAGCATTTCCTTTGTCAAAAGCGGTGAGATAATCATTTTGTGATTCAAACGACAAACCCTTAAATTCGCAAGTGCTGGTCAAAAAGATGCCTAAATAAAATTCAGCAAAGTTCGCGGTGACGTTATCTTTGTCAATAGCACTTTTCCGCCAAAAATAGGCAAGGCTTCGAAATGGGTCGTTAACAAATTCATTAGCATACATATGCGTTGGCAGTCGATCAAGGCTAAATGACTGATACTCACCAGTTTTGACATTGAATGCTAGGGGCAGTACTTGATTCTTGGCGATTAACGTTTTGTAAAAATCTGTCATGGAAAGCGAGCTGTAGTCATCAATTACTTCAACATTAATCGTATCAAAACCTAAATTATACTGTTGTTTGATGAATTCGTATGTTGTTGAACCATGATGACCATCAGTTGCGTACAAAACACCACCCGGTCCTTTAATCACTGGCACTTTGGCTGCACTGTCGCTGGTTAGTTGAGCATCTGGCATGGCCGATTGTATACTATTAGTTTTATAGAGCGTTTTGTCTGTCTGTGAAACACCGTCCAGTGAATAAAGACCATTGGTATAGCCATTATCATCATTAAAATCGTTGTAATAGTCTTTAGTTAAGGCACCATTTTCAACGTAAGTTGATATTTTCGAAGCAATTTGTGCTTTACCAACTGCTGCTTGAGTAGGGTGAATGGTAGAAATAGGCACATTATATTCTGTTTTACTATCCGCGCTAACATTGACGACACCAAAAGCAACTGCTGCTGCTATACCAGCAACGGTTGCTGAAATTTGTGAAAAACGGGGTTTGATCATAATCTTCCTCTGAAATATTTATTATTAAGATAATGGTAAACTACTGAATTAAAAACTCTGCAAAGGAAAGGTAAAGATGTTGTATGTGAGAAAGAAAAAAAATCAAAAGTGGTCTAGTAACAGGATTGTATTATTTAAAATGATAACTTTTGTAATTTTGTATTGTATTTTTTAGTGTTCAAGAGTAAAATATTATTTAGGTTATGGAAGCGCTTACATTTAACCCTGTAAAAAATGATATGATGTCGAAACATGATTTCATTTTGTTCATGAAAGTTAGGAGAAAGAGAATGAATTATCTCATTTTGGTGAGTCATGGTCGATTTTCGGAGGGCTTGAAAGATGCTCTTGGTATGTTTATTGGCGATGAAATAAAAACGGTGAAGGCAGTGGGGATGCATTCTGGTGAAGACACGGCAAAATTTGAAGAGCGGTTTAAAGCACTTTTATCAGAATTGGAGCCTGACGCGAATTTGATCGTACTTGGCGATATTATTGGCGGGAGTCCTTTAACAACTGCAATCAACATTATTCACCAAAGTGGTCAATTATCGAAGACAACGATTCTTGGCGGCATGAATTTCCCGATGGCGTTAAATGCAGCCATTTTAAAAGACAGCCTTGATCCAGATAATTTAACAAAAGCTGTCTTAACTGAAGCTACAACCGCTGTCAAAAAGTTTGAGTTATCAGCAGATGATGACGATGATGAAATTTGAAAGGAAGAACAATTATGAGTATTTCATTTGTAAGAATTGATGACCGCATTATTCATGGTCAAACAGTAACACGTTGGGCTAAAGAATATCCTTGTGATGGTTTGATTGCCGTTAACGACGCCGCAGCAAATAACCCAGTCTTGAAGGATGCCTTCAAGAGTGCCTCTGAAAAGAAAACGTTTGTTTGGACATTGGCACATTTTAAGGAGAAAGCCCAGCAAGTGCTTGACTCAGACCGCCGATATTTCTTGATTACAAAAACACCTCAAGATATGAAGACGATTTTGGTGGACTTTGGTTTTGTACCAAGTAACGTTGATAAGGTAATTGTTGGACCAGCTAACGACAGACCTGACGCTGTTAAACTAGGAAATAATCAGTCAATCACGCCCGCTGAAGCTAAGGCACTTGATGCCATTCAGACACAAGGTTATCAAGTCAAATTCCAGCTTTTGCCCGATGTGTCAATCGGTTACTGGAACGATTTTAAAGGGAAATTCAATTTGTAAACTAACATCAAAGGAGTTAGGAATATGACAATTAGTTGGATACAAGCAAGTATTCTGGGCATTTTCGCTAGTTTATCGTCAATGCCTGGTATGGCTGGCTCAACTATCGGTAACTATACATTAGGTCGTCCTTTAGTAGGTGGTCTAGTCTGTGGACTTGTCTTAGGTGACTTAAAAACTGGTATCGCAGCAGGTGTGGCGATGCAGTTGGTATATATCGCTTTGGTGACACCTGGTGGTACGGTGTCTGCTGACTTGCGAGCGGTCTCGTATATTGGTATTCCACTGGCAATGGTGGCAATTCACTCGCAAGGTTTGGCGGCTACTTCGACAAATGCGGCTGATTTAGCCAAGTCGATGGGTACATTGGTTGGAACTGTTGGAACTGTTTTGTTCTACGGTACAGCAACAATGAACTTGGTTTGGCAGCATATTGGTTGGCGAGCGGTTGAAAAAGGTGATTTCAAAAAACTTTATGCGGTTGATTGGGGTTATCCTTGGATTTCTCACTTTATCTTTTCATTCATTCCAACACTGTTGATGACACACTTTGGATCAAGTGCCGTTACTGCGCTTAAAACAGCACTGCCAATGGACGGCATTCCAATGAAAACGTTATTCACAGTTGGTGCGCTACTACCCTGTGTGGGAATTGCAATCTTGTTAAAGCAAATTGTTGATAGTCCGCTTGATTTTATTCCATTCTTTGTTGGATTTACTTTTGCTGCTTCATTGCATTTGAACTTAGTCTCAGTCACAGTCGTTTCGTTGATTTTCGCAATGATCTTCTACAAGTTGGATATGGCTATCAGTACTAATCGACAAGCTGTTCCGTCAGGAACAACGACGACCGTCGATGATGATGAGGAAGACGAGGATATTTAAAATGGATAACACAGAAAAAAAGACAATTTCTCGTAAGACATTAAATAAGTCATTCCATCACTGGTTTTACGGTCATCTCACGGTGTTTTCACAGGAGCATATGCAAACCTTTGGTTATTTGACTTCAATGTTACCAATTGTTGAAGAATTGTACGATAACAAAGAAGATCAAGAAAAAGCGATGAAGACCTATACAGCGTTCTTCAATACAGAACCACAGTTGGGTACAGTGATTGTTGGTGTGACAGCAAGTTTGGAAGAAGCACGTGCCAACCATGGTAACGTGGATGATACAACAATTAACGGACTTCGTGCCGGATTGATGGGACCAATTGCTGGTATTGGTGATTCGTTGGTGGTCGGCACACTGATTCCGGTTATTCTAGGTATTGCTTTGGGGATGTCTGATGGCGGATCGCCATTGGGTGCCATCTTCTATATTATTGTTTGGAACTTGCTTGGATACTTTGGTATGCGTTTTGCCTACTTTAAGGGATATGAATTAGGTGATAAGGCTGTTGGTATTTTAGTTGGTGCGCAAGGAAAAGCTATTCGACGTGCAATCGCTACTGTTGGTGGTATGGTCGTTGGTGGCGTTGCCGCGACTTGGGTTACAGTCAAAACCTCATTTAAATTAACAAATTCATCCGGAAAGGCCTATCTTGTTCTTCAGGATAAGTTGGACTCTGTTTATCCTGGTTTGTTGACGGCGCTGTTTATTGTGGCGTGCTGGTGGTTAATGGCTAAAAAGAATATCTCACCCATCAAGGTGATGTTGATTTTGGTAGTCGTTGCTTTGATTGGTGTACTCCTTGGATTCTTCAACCCAGGACTAAGTTATTAATAAAAGAAAGGCGTTTCATGAAGATGAGCACACAAGATTATAATGAAAACTATCAAAAAGAAGTGTCTTACCAAAAGACAATGCTCAAGAATCTATCTCGCTGGCAGTCATTCTTTTCAATGTTAGTTGGGATAAGTATTTTGATGATGTACTTCTTTGTCAAGCATAACTGGTGGTTGTTTGGCACTGGTGTTGTTCTTGGTATTTTGAATGTTGTGGCTGTCTTCACAGTTGGTTACGCTATCTACCGCGGCAAACAAAATTTGGCCAAGGTCATACAGTATTACGGTCATCAAAAGTAAGAAATAAAAATGGTTGTCCTTGTGATGGGACAACCATTTTTTTTGACTGACATCACAATTTGTGACTACTTTCTGATCGAATTTTTAAATGCGCTTTTAAGCTAATACTTAACCCTAATAAAACCAACATACAACCAATTACAGCACCAAATAATCCAGTTGAGGATGAGGCTTGGGGAGATTTTTCGTAAGCTAATAAAGCGTATTGTGTCATCACAATGGCTACTAAACCATCAGCGAAATTAAGCGATTTTAAAAAAGTGATAATTGGACTATGGAAATGGCGTGCCCGTATCCAACCAGCAATTGAAGTGCCAATTTTAACAAACCCAATCAGTGCAATCAGTAAAACAATGCTCTGATTGTAATGTTGTGGCTGTCCTCTGTAATACATATAAGCGGATAAAACAACCAATACTGCACCTAATAGTGCATAAAAAAATCCGCCCTCACGCAGGTATTTCGTTTCGATGATTTTTCGCTGTGTTAATGACAGTGCCGACATTCTAACCTGTTGATATCGCCATAAAAAATAACTTCTAATCGCTAATAAAAGCACATAGTAGCCACCGAAAATCATAAACCAGAGTGACCAAAATAATAGTCCTACCACAATTTTCAATAAGGCAAATAAAAAATTGGTGATTGTACTGGCGGCATTATACAGGACGATACGATCTGCTTTCTCGATGATGTGGCGTCTTAAATTGTGCCTATCAATCAGCTTGTTGAAATAGTTTTTAATATTGTTAATTAGTGTCATCGTATTTTTAAATTTGAAAAAAGGTTGTGCTCGATTAAAATTCAATTTTTATTGTATCAAATTTAAGTTCTTAAAAATGTCTAAATCGCAAGATTAACACAACGGCAACAATTGGTTAGTATTTCATAAACAATTACGTATGATAATAAAGTCATTAAAACAAAGGAGAAAAATCATGACAATCTTATTCAATATTTTAATTGGCATTTTGGCAGGAGGTGCTGTTGGTTATCTCGGCAACAAAATCAAAAATTCTGGTTCAAAAATGGCAGAGTGGTTAACAATCATTGTTGGCATTATACTTGGTGGGCTTGGCGCTGTGTCAGCCGACCAGTTGATAAATTATGGGCCAACTTTACTTGATAGTCAATTCGTTCCGGCAATTGTTGGTGGCTTAGTACTAAGTTTTGTCGGTGTTTATGCCGGAAAAAAGTGGTTCCATTTGAGCGCGCAATAGGAAAGTTTGGTTAATTGTGATGAAGAAAAAAGATTTTGTAACAATGTTGACGGGAACCATTAGTGGTTTTTTCTTTTCAATAGGCATGTGCATGGTATTACTGCCTGAATGGCACTTGATGGTGCCGGGAATTTTTCTGATTGCGATTGGTGGTATTGGTGCCATTGTTGCGTTACTCATTAGGAGAAAAATGTCAGGATTGTCGCTATGGCAGTGGAATACACGTATTGTTTTAAACAGCGTATTTGGAATCGTAGGATTTTTGGCATTCAGTTTAGGAATGGTGATGTCGATGGTGTGGCATTTGATGTTATTTGGCATAATTCTTGGATTGATTGGTATTATTATGTTGGTGACGTTGATTCCACTAATTAAGGGATTTGAAGATGATGCCGATCGTTAATACCTTGTTGATTAATCAGTAAATTCAGCGGATGACGGTCAATATTGCTATAATATGTATAATAAAAATGATGAGGTAACAGACCAATGATTTCAATATTAGTAGTGGAAGATGATCAGGATTTGAATCAAACCGTTTGTTCTGTACTCAAGCGACACGGGTACAGCGTTAGCGGGGCATCGAGCGCGAATGAGGCGTTTTCATTGATGTTTGATAACAAATTTGACCTTGTCATCTCAGATATCATGATGCCGAAGGTTGATGGCTTTGAGTTGGCAGAAACCATTCGACAACTTGATCATAATATGCCAATTATGTTTATGACCGCTCGTGGTGATTTAGAGTCAAAACAAATTGGCTTTCGTATTGGTATAGATGATTATATGGTGAAACCAATCGATTTTGATGAAATTCTCTTGCGTGTTGGCGCTTTATTACGACGTGCCAAAATTGAAGCCAACAAACGATTAACAATTGGCAAATTTGTGATGGATGCTGATGAACATGTCGCTTACAATGGGAACGAATCCATTGCATTCACAATGAGAGAATTTGAACTGGTTTTTAAATTATTATCTTTTCCGAAAAAGACCTTTACTCGTGGTCAATTGATGGATGACTTTTGGGGTATCGATACAAATACCAGTACTAGAACAGTTGATGTGTATATGACAAAAATTCGAGATAAGCTGGCTGACGTCAATGATTTTGAGATTGTAACTGTGAGAGGGCTTGGTTATAAGGCGGTACCCAATGAATCATGATGGTAAAACCGTAAATCGTAGTATTTTTGGAATAGGTAATTATCTAGTTTACTTTTTATCAAGTTCGCTTGTTGTGACAGTTACGATTTTAATTATTTATGTCCCCAAAGGGGATGAAACAGCACAAATGATTCGACCTCGTGCAATTATAGCATTGGTAATTATCATTGCTATGGCACTATTATTGACTGTTATTAACGGGCTTTGGCGACGATATACAATTGGCCGACCGGTGAAAAAAATTTTGGCTGCCACACAAAAAGTGACTGAAGGTGATTACAATGTTCAAATTCAACCATCACATGGTTTTGACAGTATTAACGAACTGGATGTTATTATCACCAATTTTAACATTATGACAAAGGCGTTGGGTAGTGTTGAGACATTACAAACTGATTTTATTGCTAGTGTTTCTCATGAAATTAAAACACCACTTGCTATTATTCAAAACTACGCGACAATGATTCAAGACAGTTCCTTACCGGTTACTGAGCGTGAACGCTACGCCACTCGAATTGCTGATGCGACAAGTCGATTAAGTGGGCTGATTACGAACATACTGGCGTTGAACAAAGTAGACAATCAAGAGATCACAACCAAAAAAGATACCTATTTGTTAAATGAACAAATTGCTGAGGTTTTGGTCAATCACGAAACACTTTGGTCGGAAAAAAATATTGATCTTCAAATTGATGCTGAAGACGTTTATATCACTGGAGACAAGGAATTGTTGGCTTTAGCATGGAATAATTTAGTGAGCAATGCAATTAAATTTAATCATACCAATGGTAAAATTACCGTGGTGGTTAAGTCTATTTCTGACAAGGAAATTCTAGTATCTATCGCAGATAGCGGTATCGGCCTAACTGAGGAACAAAGACAACATATTTTCGATAAATTTTATCAAGCAGATACGGCCAGATCCGTACAAGGAAATGGCCTGGGATTGGCCCTAGTTAAACGTGTTATTGATATCGTTGGTGGTCAAATTGTTGTAACCTCACAACACAATGTTGGCACACAATTCGAAATTAAATTACCAGCCAATCATCCCATTTGGATGAAATCATTATAATTAATTGTTTACTATGATCAGTCTTACGCCTTATGAGTAAGGCTTTTTTTACCGCTTACCAATCTAATTCAACCGGTTAGCAGAAATTGAAGCAATAAAAAAGTATCCTTTGCTATACTCGTTTTTGAGGAGGTTAAGTCATGATATTGAAAACAATTAACTTAACACAAAAATATGGCGATCATACAGCTGTTGATGGTATCAATATGGATATTGAGAAAGGTAGCTTAACAGCTGTGTTGGGACCAAATGGTGCTGGGAAATCAACCACAATGCGTATGTTGACCGGCATTCGAAAGCCTAGCTCGGGTGACATTATTTATGCCCCAAATACAACGATTGGTGTTGTTTTTCAGAGCAGCGTGCTTGATAATCAGTTGACAGTAAAAGAAAATTTGATGATTAGAGCCAAACAGTATCGTCAAGTTGGATTGAAGCAGGTTGAGATTTTAATTCACGATTTGGGATTGACTCAGTTTTCAGGTCAATTATACGGAACTCTGTCAGGCGGTCAAAAAAGACGTGTGGATATTGCCCGAGCATTGTTAAACAATCCAGACATTTTGTTCTTAGATGAGCCGACAACCGGTCTTGACATTCAGACAAGGCTAGCGATTTGGCAATTACTGCATGACTTGCAGCAGAGTCGTCAGTTGACAATTGTTTTAACAACGCATTATTTGGATGAAGCAGATTATGCGCAACAGGTCTATGTCGTTGATCATGGACAAATCATCACTAGCGGCTCAGCTAATCAAATTAAGCAACGCTATGCAAGTAATCAATTGACACTATTTACTCCTGACGCAAGAAGTTTGAGCGAAAAATTGCCAGACAATATTGGTAGCCAGGTTATAAATGAGCATGAGATACTTATCAAAACAGGAAATGCCACAGAGGCAATTTCGCTAATCACACAACATCAGTCAATTTTAACCAATTTTGAATATCGTTTAGGTACGATGGATGATGCGTTTGTGGCACTAACTGGAAAGGAGATGCGTTAATATGTTGGCTATGGTAAAACGTAACATGATGTTGTATTTTAGAAATCGTAGCGGGGTAATTTTTTCACTTCTTGGTGCACTGATTTCCTTTGTTCTGTACCTAGTCTTTCTAAAAAAAGGTATTTCATCTAATTGGGTGGGCATCAGTCATAAAAATCAATTGTTAGATACATGGTTGATAAGCGGAACACTTGCCATTACTGGTATTACCACAACTTTGACGGCACTATCACAGATGGTCAAAGATAAAGAACAACATGTGCTAGAAGACTTATCTTTAACTGATGCTGGACCAATGTCAATCCGGTTTGGCTACTTGCTAAGTGCAACGTTGATTGGGATCATAATGCAGCTAATTATGCTAGTATTGATGGGACTATATTTCAATGTAACTGATAAAATGTCATTTCAAATGTCACAAGTTGTACCAACATTGGGTATAATGGTTTTAAGTGCGATATTGGCAACATTGGTTAATTCTATCTTAGTTAATCGATTAAAATCAGTTGACAGTTTTGGAAGACTTACCACTATCATTGGTACTGCGTCAGGATTTTTAGTTGGTACTTATATTCCAATTGGATCACTGCCAACTTTTGCCCAAACAATTATGAAAGTGACCCCGGGTTCTTATATTGCCTCGCTGTATCGACAAGTATTGATGAATGATACGATTAAAGATACATTTCAACAAGAGAGTGCTGTCCGATATTTTAATCGTCTCATGGGCGTTCAAATAAAATGGTCCTCACTGTTGAGTTTGACAGAAACCTATAACCTTGTGGTGGCACTGATTGTTATTACGTTCATAATTGTTTTGGTGCCAAGTTTTATTGCACAAAAACAAAGGCAAAAATTACTTAATTAAATGAACGAGGTTGAGACAAGTATGAAAGTTGTCTTTCAAATCAGTACAGAAGTTTCTGGTGAGCAGCCAACGGTAATCGTCCAGGCAAAAGAAAATAGTATAGAAACGCAACATTTGATGGCATATATTCGTCAATATCAGTCGGAGACTGTTAGTCTTGTAACGGTCAAGGTGGAAGAAGAGATAGTTGTTTTAAAAGTGGAAACGATTATTTTGCTTGATGTTGTTGAAGATGAATTATTAATTTATACAACAGAGCGACTTGTATGTACTAAAGAAAGATTGATTCATTTTTTTCAAAGAATCAAAAATAAACACTTTGTTCAAATATCCAAGCATGCTGCAATCAATGTCAATCATTTGCAAAGTCTATCGGAGAGTTTTGCAGGCAATATGACGGCACATTTAACTCAGGATAATCAATCAGTGGTTAGCCGTCGATATGTGAAAGACTTGATTGCTCGTTTGTCGGTTTGAGGAGATAGAAATGATCAAAGAAATTTTACGTCACGTGATTCATGGGTTTGGTTATGGGTCGTTCATTTACATGATTTGTATTATCTTTTTTTCTGAGCAAACACATGTTGACGCGACTAATACGCTGACTGTGTTAGTGATGAGCGGGTTAATTGGTATTTTATCAATGATTTTTGATGTTGAACGATTTTCATATTTAGTAGCACTCATACTACATTTTATAGGTACGCTAATGATAACCTTAGGTGCTGCGTCGTTGACTTTGGGGTTACACGAAGTTCTGTATGCACCCACCTTTTGGTTTAGTTTTTTGACAATCTATATTGCGGTGTGGGTCTTTATCAAAATTAATTTACGTCTTAAGGTTGAACGCGTTAACGAATCCATTGTTAAATTTCATAAACGTTCAGATCAGTAATTAGAAAAACGCCAAATATTGGCGTTTTTTTTTGTTTTTTAGGCTATTGTAATCAAATTTCTTTACGTCTAAGTGTGAAAGCCTTATACTCGTTGTATTACATTATTCATAAATGTGGTGGCTTCAAAATCAACTATACCTGCATAACATTATGATCTGAATAATGAAAGGAGAGAAGTGAGATGTCTTTAAATTCTACGGAACGTTTCAATACCAGTAATGAACTCAAGAAAAATCTTAAAATGAGTCACTTGGCAATTGAGGATGTAGCAAACGCTTTAAACACTTCTGTTGAAAAAATCAATCAGATCTTAGAACTGGATCACGTTGCGCCCGAAGATCCTTGGATTTTGAAAGAATATTTATCGGATCAATTACGCCAACAAGGACTAATGGATTATCCGTATTCAAAATTAGTAGGTGACTTCCGTAATTATTGGTTTTTGAGCACCAGAAAGATATACAAACGACAATTGTCAAAATAATATAAGTTGGGGGAGAATTTTTGTGACTAAGACAAGCGTGATGTGGTTTAGAAGAGATTTAAGATTAGCAGATAATACGGCATTATCGGCTGCAGTCGCTAATAGTGATCATCTTGCTTTAGTGTTTATTATTGACCCAGAGCAAATCGCATCTAATGGCAGTGTCAATCAAAGTGCTTTTTTTGCTAGTGTGTCTCATTTTAAATCAGTTTTAAAAGCCAAAAATATCAGTTTGCATATTTTATCAGGAAATGTCACAACTGTGTTTATAGCATTAAAAAAAGAGCTGCCGGATTGGCAAGATTTGTATTTTAATTTTGACGAACGAGGTTATGGTAGAAAACGAGATCAAGCAATTGCAACATATTGTCGTGATGAGTTGCAGGTAACGCCGCATCCTTTTTTAGATTTCACATTGCACAGCGCGTTTGATATTAAAAAGCAAGATGGTACTGGGTATAAAGTATTCACACCTTACTTTAAGCAATGGATACAACGACCTAAAAAATCAGCAAATTATGATCTAAAGCATTCGGAAGTTGTCAAGAAACAACGGGAACTGTCGTGTAATGAGGCAACAGCTGAGCTTAAAAAGCTAATCCGTCCATGTGACAGTTATGCTTACGAAAACCAAATTGGAGAGTCGGTTGCCAAACAAGTTTTGATCAACTTTGTGTCAC
Organism: Leuconostoc sp. UCMA20149; assembly: GCF_030400235.1. NCBI lineage: Bacteria > Bacillati > Bacillota > Bacilli > Lactobacillales > Lactobacillaceae > Leuconostoc > Leuconostoc sp. UCMA20149. The sequence continues at coordinate 3,410 of NZ_VJYC01000024.1, read as the reverse complement.
ATAAACTCGCTGACTATGACAAAAATCGTGATATACCAAGCCTCGATGCTACCAGCCATTTATCGCGATATTTAAGGACCGGTGAAATTTCAATTCGGACAGTTTTTGATGCTGTCAGTCAGGAACCAGAAAGTGACGGTCGTACGACCTTCATCAAAGAGCTTTGTTGGCGTGATTATTACAATATGATTTATGCCATGTATCCAGATCAGCAAGAAAAAGCGATTAAGACTTCATTTCAAAATGTTGTTTGGCAAAATAATGAGAATCATTTTAAAGCATGGCAGTCAGGGCGCACCGGTTTTCCAATTGTCGATGCAGCCATGCGTCAGCTAAATGAAACGGGTTGGATGCACAACCGATTGAGAATGGTTGTTGCTTCTTTTTTAACCAAAGATCTATTAATTGATTGGCGATGGGGTGAAAAGTATTTTCAACAAAAATTAGTTGATTATGATCCTGCTAGTAACATTGGTGGTTGGCAGTGGGCTGCTTCGACAGGTACAGATAGTGTGCCATATTTTAGAGTATTTAATCCGGCAATACAGTCAGAAAAATTTGATCCTGATGGCACGTTTATCACGCAATATGTTCCGGAATTGAAATCTATCAAAAGCAAAAAAATACATCAGCCTAATCAGTTAACTGATGCGGAACAAAAAGCTTATGGTGTGAAATTAAATGATGATTACCCTCAGCCAATTGTGGATCATAAAGCTGCGCGATTAAGAGCGATTGCGGTGTATGAACAAAGTAAAGATTATTTTTAAAAGGGTTTTGTGAAAAGAATCCAATAACTTGGCTTAGTGGGCACAGTTTCGCCTTTATCAGATGAATCGATTGCATAGTTCTTAAAATTTATTACTTCATTAATCAATACGTGTGCTATAATTTTTATGTAAGATATCTGGGGTGCCTTGAGCTGAGATCATACCCATTGAACCTGAAGCAGTTAAGACTGACGCAGGAAGATATTATAGTAGCCACATCAATATCATGATGTTGTATTTAGCGATGCTTTTTGGCGACCCCAGCTCAATTTTAGTGAGCTGGGGTTTTTAGATATTTTATAAAAAAGAATGGAGAATATCATGAAATTTAGTCAATTAGCACACGAAAAGTCAGCTTCACTTTGGCTGTCAAGCAAGAATCACCCCTTTATTAAGGGAATTGAAGACGGGACGTTACCTTTGTCTGCCTTTAAGGCATATTTGATACAGGATAATTACTACGTCAAAAATTATTTAGCAATTTATGATAAGATTTTGGCGACAAGTCAAGACGCACAAGTTATTAGTGCTTTAAAATCAGGCATTCAGGCAATTACAGCTTATGATGTTGACCAGCAAAATGGGATATATCAAGGTCTTAATATGACTAATGACGAGATTCAACAGGCTGAAATTTTACCAACAACTTATCACTATACTTGCCACATGCACCATGCCTTTGATAGTTATGGGGAAGTTCATGCATTAGCAGCATTGTTACCATGTCCATGGTTATATTTAGAAATTTTCCAAGAAATGTTAGCAAGAAAAGATTACTTAAAAGGCACGCAACAAATTTATATTGACTTTGTTAATTCCTACGCTGATGAGACATTTCAAGGGTACGTTCATAAGATGATTCAATTATTAGATGACTTAGTGACTAAACATCAAGATGAACTTGATATGGATTTGTTGTTGCAACAATTTATGTATAGTAGTGCAGAAGAATTACGTTTCTGGCAAATGACATTATTGCCAGAAAAGTGGGACAGTTACAGTACTGCGCAATCCAAATAAAGCGAAATTTGACCCAGATTTTATGTGACCACTAAGTATTATTATTTTTATAATTAAAACGTCGTAGTGCTATAATGAAAAGTGATTTGTTGCACAAAATTTTGATTAAGGGGTTACATCATGAATAAGAATTATATTGCGCGAATGCGAGAGAAAGTTGGCCATGAGGGCATGATTTTTGTTTCTGCTTTTGGTGTTTTATGGAATGACGCTCACGATGCTATTTTGTTGGAAAAACGTTGGGATTCAGATGCTGGCTGGGGATTTCCTGGCGGATATCTTGAATATGGCGATTCTCCAATGCGAGCGGTTGTACGGGAATTTAAAGAAGAAACGAATATTGACGTTAGCGTAACCAGAGTCTTGGGTATCGCCACAAATGTGACGGACAAAAATTCTTGGGGTGATGCACAAGAAACGATTGGCATGGGTTTTGAAGTTAAACAAGTTGGTGGATTTTTGCAAAAAGATGGGACGGAAACGTTAGACTTACAATTTGTACCCATTCATCCGGAACCGACAATGTTTGTGCCTCAAGCGCAAAAAACTTTGCATCGGATTATCACTGAAAATGAAGTTAGCGATCGACCATGGCTACGCGAAAATGGTGATTAATCTGTTTATTTGATGTGCAATATTAAAAGGAGTAGCAATGAAATTTCGTTCTGTTTTGATTTTTCCAAACTTTAATTCAGTTGATCAAGCAACCATTCAGTCGATTCGACAAAACAATGATAGCCTATATACACATATTCGACCTCATGTATCGCTTGTGTTTCCTTTCAAAAGTAATGCGTCGGATACGATTATTTGTGATGCGGTGCAATCTGTTGTGAAACAGATCGAGTCGTTCACTTTAACACTTAACCATGTGGAGGGTGACACAGATAATGGCTACGTCTGGTTATCCGTTGCGCAAGGTGCAGACATAATCAAAATGATACACGACAAGCTTTATGAACTGGATAATTTTAAGCCTTTTTATCGTCGTGATATACCGTATCAACCGCACGTTACAATAGGACAATCCTTACATCCCAATGAAGCGCGTCAACTAGTTAAGACACTAAATGAATCACAATGGCATATAACCGCTAAAATCGAATGTGTTGCTATTGAAAACATTCTTGCTAATGATGACTCTGAAATTTTGGCTTCATTTGAATTGGTGTGAATCATAGCTTGATTAATTAAATAAGATTATTTAATAATGACCAAATGACATGTCAGACAGAAGATCTGCGCAATGTCATTGGTCTTTTTTGTATGTCAACATGTGTCATATTTTCAATTTAAAGACGGCAATACAAAAATATTACTCTATCGATACTGATTTAAGCATGAATCAAAAAATAACAGCGTTATGATTTTGATATTAAGAAGGGAAGACAAAAGAATGAAAATGAAAAAAAGTGTTTTGATTGTTGCTATTGCATCAGTTTCTGCAGTAACAATCGGATACAGTGCGGTAATCAATGCCCATGCCAGCAACAATAAAACTTACTAACATTAAAGGTGAAGATTAATCTCGACGGAGATAGTCTTCACCTATTTTTGTTTTATTCTAAAATAGGTTGTGAAGCATAGGTCGTAAGGCTTTTTGGCACTAGATGTCGTAAA
>NZ_VJYC01000023.1:0-26169 GCF_030400235.1 Leuconostoc sp. UCMA20149 | reverse complement strand
ACCCCGTTTGTCCTTTCCTCCCTCTATCTCCCTTTTCTCCTTTTACGTTCGCTTTTTACTCCCTTTTACCCCTTAATTCCTTCACCTCGTTCGCTTCATTCGCCCCGCCCTTTACCTTATCTTAATAGCTCACTTCAATGTTAATTTTAAATCTTCCGGTTTAATCATATTTATTTTAGTCATAAACAACCACTTCATCCCCAATGCAAGTATAATTGGTAAAACAACAAACACAATGATCACATTCAACATGGCCATTCCCGTTTTTCCAGCTTCATTAAACGCCGTTAAAGGACCAATGAGACCGGAAAATCCAAAACCAGCCGAAAAAGGCGTTCCTTTGATGTTTAGCAAAGTGGAAATAGCCCCCATTATAGCGGCCGCTATAGTTGTTGGCAAAAAGAGCTTTGGTTTTGTTAGCATATTAGCCATCTGAATCTTTGGCGAACCAACAAAGTGTGCCAAGGTTCCACCCAGCGGATTCACACTGGCACCCATTGCAGCCAAAGTGAAGCTTGCGACCGTGATACCAACGTTTGCGGCACCAGATCCCACTCCGGTCAAACTAATGGCCATTGCTACTCCAACCGATGATAATGGTGAAACCACTAAAAATGCAAACGCTGCCGCTAGTACAGCCCCCATCAGAATAGGTGTTAAATCAGTAGCTTGCGCAACCCATGACCCAATGACCATTTGCACGCGTCTGAGCGGATCTAAAGTAATTAAACCAATTCCGCCCGCAACAACGAGTACAAACAGCGGTTGGAGTAACATTTTCAAGTGTCCAAAAATTGTTTCAGTTAATTTAACCAACGCTGTGGCAAGGAGCGCTACTAAAATGATATTAAGCACAACGCCCGTTCCACCAATAATCATCCCCTTGGGCGTATTCGTTACAACACCAGCTGAAACAAACATTGCTAAGCCAATAGAACCAGAATCAATCGCCGACAGTTTAAAAATTTGCCCTACTGCAAATCCCGCAACAATTGGTAACGCACTTTGAATCAAGGTTGTCATGAAGCCAATTTGAGTCGCAATTTGATTACCAGAAAACAGTAAGAGCAACTGGCTGACTAGCGCTCCGGGAATTAAAGTAATAACAATACCCAAACTAGTGCCATTTAAGACATTAATGATGAACTGTTTGATTGATAAGGGATTTGTTCGTTTTTGAATGTTTTGAGTGAGTGTTGTCATATTTTTTCCTTATGTATGCGCTAAAAAGCGCTTTTTTATATTTCATGTGGTGAAGTGGCGCCTGACAGAAGAGTTAAGACATCATCTAAGGCAAAATCTACCATGTTAGCAACAGCAATATTCGTGAAAAAGGCAATATGTGGTGTTAAGAGGACATTTGGCATCGCCAATAACTTTTTAATGCGCTCATCTGCTACCCCTGTTTTTCGTAAATCATGGTTAAAAACTGGTGACTCGTCGGTTACAGTATCTAAAGCAACCGCATGCAACTTGCCGTTATCTAATGCATCAATCAGATCATCAGTGTTAATCACTGGACCACGAGAGGCATTGACGAGTAAACCACCATCTTTCATTTGAGAAAAATCAGAAGCAGATAGTAAATTAACAGATGTGTCATTCAAGTCAACGTGCAAACTAATCACGTCACTCTGAGACAAGATTTCTTCCTTAGAAACGTACGTCACAATATCTCGTAGCTCCTCACGTGGTTTAACGTCATAAGCTAAAACTTTTGCCCCCAGCGCATGAAGTAAGCCAGCTAATGTACCACCAATACGACCAGCACCAATGATACCAACTGTCACAGAATGAATTTCTCTCGACTGCAAGCCTGCCCAGCGGAAATCATTTTGTGCAATGCGCGCATCAAACTCTGGTGTTCGTCGTAGTAAACGGAAAATTTGCATCAGGGCCATTTCTGCTACTGATCTTGGAGAATAGGCTGGCACATTAGTAACTTTTAATCCGGCGTTTTTGGCCAAGTCAACCTCAATCATGTCATACCCTGCCGTACGCGTCGCAATTTGGCCAACTTGTTGCGCTAGTTGATTGTAAAATGATTGATCACCACCTATTGCAGCAGTTTGCTGAATCACCAAACCATCAATATCTGTTAGATCTGGCATTGTTTCTGGATGAAACTCATCTCGAGAAATCTGTATTTCAATGTGATGCAATTTGGCGTAGGCATCAATCGCCTCTTCTTCATCATTTCGAACACTAGTCATTAAAATTTTAGTCATTTTTATTTTCTTTCATATATAATGTCAAACGCGACATTGCTTCTTGAAGCGTTTCAATTGCGGCTGCGTAGCTTAAACGAACGTACCCTTCTCCGCCAGGTCCAAAGGAAGAGCCCGGAATCAAAGCTAAGCCATTCTTGTTAGCTAAGTCGCGCGCAAATTCAAAATCATCTTGCAAGTAGCCAGCTGGAATTTTAGCAAAAATGTAAAACGCGCCATCAGGTTTGGCAACTTGAAATCCTAATGATGTCATTTGTTCATAGACAAAGTCTCGACGCTGACGATAGGCTGCCTTCATATCCAACGTATCTTGACGACCAGCTTCCGTACCTAACGCTTCTGTCGCGGCTGCCATTGCCGGGTTTGAGGCAGTTGTAATTGTAAATTGATGAATCATAGCAATTTTTTGCACTAGTTTTGCTGGTCCAGCCAAAATTCCAATACGATAGCCTGTCATGGCATGTGATTTTGATACGCCGTTTAGCACAATTGTTTGTTCTGGGAGATATTTTGCCATTGAAACGTGGTCATTGTCATACGAAAGTTCTGAATAAATTTCATCAGAGATGACGATAATACTAGTTTCACGCAACACGTCAGCCAATGCTTTAACTTGTTCATCACTGTACGTTACGCCAGTGGGGTTAGATGGAAAGTTCAGAACCACAGCTTTAATCGCGTCACCATGTTCGGCAATCGCAGCTTTCAACAAATCTGGTGTGAGAATAAAATCAGTTGCTGCTGTATTAATGTAAACAGGTTGCGCACCGTCAACTAAACCTACGGCGATATACAAAGGAAAAATAGGTGTCGGCAAAATAATTTTGTCATCAGGATTAAGTATCGTTGTTAGCGTTGCATAAATTGCTTCTGTGGCACCAACTGTCACAATAATTTCAGATTCAGCATCATAGTTAACTTGATAACGATCTTGTAAAAAGTTGGCAGCCGCTTGACGCAGTGCCAATGTACCATTCGAGGCAGCATAGTGCGAATCATCATCAATAATTGATTGAATTGCAGCTTGTTTGATATGCTCTGGAACGTTGAAATCTGGTTCACCCAATGTTAACTTAATGATGTTTGGAATGGCACTAACCTCTACATCAAAAGCACGTATCGCTGATGGGCCAACCAACGCAAGATTTTTATTCAACGATTGCAATAATTCCGGTTTAACTTCCATTTTCATTCTCCTTAATCAAAACAAATATAAAACGCACACTCGGACGACTACCCGAATGTGCGTTTGCTCATTAATAATGAACTCATCGCGGCATTCGGAACGTTGTCCGAATACCTACGCAAAATGCTTTAAGTATTAGGACGATTAGTCGAAATACTTAAAGTAATAATTTACTGAAATTGCGCGATGTGTACGTGTCATATAACCAATACCTTTTTAAATTATGAGATAATTATAATACCAAAATTATTTTATGTCAAGCATATTCTAAAAAAAATCACAGTTTAGATTTTTTTGGTAGACTTCTACCATTCATAACGTCCGTTACAATCAAATCTAATCGTGCTTTTGTCTTCGCCCAATCATCATTTTCTAATTGGTAGGCAATCCCTCTCAACGCTTCTGGCAATGTCACATCGCGCATGAACTCTGGTGAAGCAATCCGTTGTTGCACGATTGACGGGTCGTCCCCACGAATTTGGACCCGCTCAATTAACACATCTGGATGCGTTACTGTCACAAAAATAATGACGGCTTGTTCACCCAGTTCTCGTGCGTAAGTAATTGCACCTGCCGTATCCAAAACGATCGTCGCAAAATTACTTTGCGCCCACGCTAATGCCAAAGCCTCGTGCGAAGAGCCATATTTTGAACCCGCGTACATGACCCGTTCCAAATAATGATTTTTTTCGAAACTATCATTTGTTTCAAAATAGTAAGCACCACCATTTTCTTCACGCTCACGTGGCTTTCTGGTCGTGTGTGTAATTACCCTTGGCATATGATAGGTTTCTTGTAAGTAACGCGCAATTGTGGTTTTCCCAACGCCAGTCGCTCCCGTTATAACAAACACTTTATTATTTTTCATCATCTAAATTCCTTATCTTTCATTGTAACGTAAAACCTCAAACACCGTTAGACAAGAGCGTGTTAAATTGATAAAATAATAGTTATTGATTTATTAAAATTTTGTTGGAGAATTATTATGTCTATATTATCAAGAGCTTTTAAACGGGAGTCAGTCAATAATTATATTGCTGCTGATTCACACATGCAGCGTGTTTTAACTACTAAAGATCTGATTAGTCTAGGGGTTGGAACTGTCATTGGCACAGGTATTTTTATCTTACCTGGCCACGAAGCGGCTGAGCATGCTGGGCCGGCTGTGGCGATTGCTTTTTTGATTGCGGCAGTCTTTTCTGGTTTATCAGGTATGGCCTTTGCTGAATTTTCATCAGCGATGCCAGTGGCTGGTTCAGCCTATTCATACGGCGGCGTGATTTATGGCGAAATTATTGGTTGGCTATTGGGCTGGTCCTTAATTGTCGAATATTTTCTCGCTGTTTCTGCTATTGCCACTGGATTTTCTGCTTATTTAGGCAACTTACTGACAATATTTAATATCCATATGCCCAAGGCACTCATGGCGGGTCCAATGGAAGGTGGCGTGGTTAATCTATTTGCCATGTTGATTATTCTGATTGTGGCAGCAATTCTTTCTCGTGGTCTTAGCACCTCGAAAAAGATTGAAAACGGAGCAGTCGTTTTAAAAATTGTCATCCTTGCACTATTCATTATTGGTGGCTCGTTTTTCATTAAAACAACCAATTATGTCCCATTCTATCCAAAAGAATTTCACAGCGGTCTTGGTGGATTGAATGGTATTTGGGCAGCTACCGCTAGCATTATTTTTGCCTTTCTTGGTTTTGATACAATTGCTGCGCATGCTGCCGAAGTTAAAAATCCTCAAAAGACGATGGCAAGAGGTATTGTTGGTACAGTCATTGTTTCTGCCTTGCTTTATACACTTTTCTCAATCGTCTTAACTGGTATTGTTAACTACAAAAAATTAGGTGTTGATGATCCTGCTGCTTTTGCTTTACAAGTCGTTCATCAAACACAATTCTCTGTTGTCATCACGGTCGGTGCACTAATTGGTATGTTTACAGCCGTCTTAGCGCTTGTTTATGCCTCATCACGATTAGCGTATTCTTTCGGCAGAGATGGTTTGCTACCAAGCTCACTGGGGCGCATTTCAAAAGGATCTCATTTACCCGTCAATGCATTGATTGTGGCCGTTGTCATCGAAATGATTTTTGCAGGTTTGATTCCATTAAGCACTTTGGCTAGTTTAATCAACGCCGGAACCTTAGTTGCTTTCATGTTTATCAACTTTGGTATACTGATTTTACGGCGTCGTAAAGACTTAGCTCATGATGGTTTCAAAGTTCCCGGCTATCCTGTCATACCATTCATCGGCGGTTTGTTGAGTCTGTTTTTCATTTCACAGTTGTCAACTGAAACGCTCAAAATGTTTGGTATCTGGCTGGTGATTGGTATTATTTGGTATTTTGCCTATGGTATCAAGCATTCCAAAATGTCTTAACATAAAAAGGATTCATCTAACAGATAGATGAATCCTTTTATTATTGCATTGCAAGATACTGACGCTTAGTCAATGTCCAAATTTGGTGTCCTTTTGAATCTACACCTTCAGTATGAAAACCAAGTCGCTGAGGAACCCGCCGACTTCGAACATTACCTTGATCATGTCCAATCCAAATAACGTTAATGCCTAATTCTGTAAATCCGATGTGAAGCAATGCCCTCACTGCTTCACTAACATAGCCATTACCACGCCGTTGTGGTGTCAAAACATAACCAATTTCTGCATCGTTTTGATTAGAATGGTATCGAAAATCAATTGTACCAATCAACTCATCAGTTTCCAAATCAGCAATGGCATATTTCATGGTGCCAGGTTCATCATGCCAAAAATAATCACGAATAGATTTTGCTATTTCGGTAATCGTTTGTTTTCTTACTCCAGATAACCAACGGACTGTATCTTCATCGCTCATATATATCAGCATTGCCGGCGCATCCGATAGACGAACGCGACGAAGCCGCAAACGCTCAGTTTGAATTTCTGGATAATCAGTAACTTGTTTCATTTGTTGCCTCATTCTTAATGTAAAAAGCCATCACGGTTGTGATGACTTTTAGGACAATGGCGTTTTACGACGCATATAGGAATCAACAATTTTTTCATATATACCAGGTTCAACACTATTAAGCGCTGGCCCCAAGACGTCCATTGCCTGTTTGAAATTGTACTCTCGTTCATAAAACATACGTGCTTGCTCACTAGCGGCAGCTACCCGCTCACTTGAAGCACGATAACGATTTGAATATTGCAATAGTTGCTCAGTTAGTGCGGCTTCGTCAACAATATCATCTGTCTTTTCTTTTAATGTATCAATATCGGCAGAGACAATGTTAAGCTGACGTTGGACTTCATCCATATCAATCAAATTGGCATTTAAAGACTTAGCTAATCGTTCTAATTCATTGGATACAGCGTAGAAATATTCCAGATAAACCGCTGGCAAACCTGGTAAATTAAGGCGTTCAACAGCGTGTTTAATATTTTCAATTTCTTGTTGATATTGACCGCCAAGCTGACGGGCTGAACGATCTGCTTTTTCCAATCCGGAAATCTTGTCCCAAATTTCAACTTGTTGTGTTTCAATTTCGGCAAACTGCTTCAAGAGTTTTTCTTGTTGAATTCGCAACTCACTATATGAAATTTCTTTGGATTCTAACAAATCATCATTATGATCAATTTGTGCTTCCGCCGTATTAATTTGTTCAAGTAATGTCCGTCGGGTTTCCAATTCTTGGTGATTAAATTGAAAACTTTGTCCCAAACGATCTAGTTCAATTGTCAAAGCTTGATTTTGTTCTCGCAAGCGCAACAAATCAGATGATAAGTTATTCGCGTTTTTAACAACATGTTGGCGTGCCTTGACTTCAGTTTCCATTGTATCGTACATATTGTCGATACGTGTTTCAATGTAACCATTTTGCTCGGCAACTTCTTTTAATTTAAGATCAGCCAATAAGTTTAACACTTGTTGGCGCTGCCCATCAATGGCTTGTAATTCTTGCTCCACGCTATCATTTGGGAACACGTAGCCATCAGCCACCAATTGTGCATGTCCCTGCGCAAGTTCATTGAGTTGTTCTACATATTTAACGTTCAATTTGTCAAAGTAAGCCGGAATATCTTGCATCATGTTTTCCATTTGTGTGGTTTCCATGGCAAGTTGTTCGTAAATGTCTGAGGCCGTGGCATGATCACCCGCTTCAGTCAAACGGGTGAATTCATCATAATCACCTTCAAGTTGACTCAAAAACTGGTCAAGTGCAGGATTGGCCGGACCAAACTTGAAATTTTCGGCCAATAAACGTTTGCGCAAGTCCTCATACTTCTTTTTAAGATCACGAATTGCTTCTCGATGCGCTTCATCAATTTTCTTCAAATCCGACAAACCTGCGCGTACGTTTTTAATGATCGTTTCTGTATCATCAACCATTGATTGCAAACGCACCATTTCACGGCGTGTTTTAACAATATTGATTCCGCGCGCCTCAAAAAGAACCAAATTGGCTTGTTGATCAATTTTCAAAAATTTATTATTTTGAACGTCGTTATAGTCGCTTTCAAATTTTTGATAATTTTTGAGCGATTGCCCTGTCAGAGATAGCTTACGTGCCTCAACCAACTCAGTACGAACCTTGAGCGATTCGAGTTGGGCTTTCCGAGCTTTCAGTTCATTGACCTTTTTGACAGTGGCTCTTTGTAAAACAAAGATTGCCAAATAGGCAATAACCACGAGTGCTAATATAATTGCTAGAATTGTAAAATTGAACATAGAGATAGTTTCCGACCTTTTAATTTTCACTCTCAATATTATCACTTATTTAGCTGAATTAAAGGACGTTTGCTAAATCTCAAATCGTTTACAGCTTTCTTAAGAACTTGCTATTTCCTTAGGTTTCTGGTACTATGGGAGAAGTTGTTAAATTGAGTAGCAGTAAGTAAAGAAGCGCGTCAACAGCGCCCCAAATCGTTAGTAAGACCATAGCTACTGGTTCTGAGAAACGTCAAGTTCGGCGCTGCACGCATCTGGTGCTTACCCTCAAATGTACAGCAAACTACATTTTGGAGGACATATACATGTCACGTTATACAGGTCCAAAGTGGCGCATTTCTCGTCGCTTGGGTGTTTCATTGTCTGGTACTGGTAAAGAATTGTCACGTCGTGCATACGCACCTGGCGATCACGGTGCCGGCCGTCGCGCCAAGATTTCTGAATATGGTACACAATTGCGTGAAAAGCAAAAGTTGCGTTTCACTTACGGTTTGACTGAACGTCAATTCCATTCTTTGTTTAACAAAGCTGGTAAGATCCGTAAGGGTACTCACGGTACTAACTTCATGATCTTGTTGGAGCAACGTTTGGATTCATTGGTTTACCGTCTTGGTTTGGCAACTACACGCCAACAAGCACGTCAATTAGTTAACCACGGTCACATCTTGGTTGATGGTAAGCGCGTTGATATCCCATCATACAACGTTCAACCTGGTCAGGTTGTCTCAGTTCGCGAGAAGTCAAAGAACATCTTGCCTATCCAAGTTGCTGTTGAATCAGTAGTGGCTCGTCCACAATTCGTATCATTTGATGCCGAAAAGCTTGAAGGTACTTTAGTTCGTTTGCCAGAACGTGAAGAACTAGATGCCGAAATCAACGAAGCGTTGATCGTCGAATACTACAACCGTTTGGGTTAATAACTTAATTCAATTCGGTTTAAAAAGCACCACCATTCATGATAGTACACCAAAAAGTTGTTTTAACTTTTGGTTACATATCACGTTCGGTGGTGCTTTTTTTGTGTCCTTTTGGCATTTGCCACGCGTTTTTATAGTCATTTCCATATTCACCATTAGCTAGAAATTGATGGATATAGACATCACGAACCGCATGAACTGTATAAATCATGAAAAAATGATCTGTTAACCAATTATCAATCGTCAAATATATAGTATGTCGCTGTTCTATAGTTGGTGCTTGTTTGAATTGAATAACCATTTGCTGTAAATCATTTTTCAAATCAATTGTTAACATCTTTTGTACCAACAATGTCGGGCTTGTTAAAAATTCTATATAAGCAAATTCGTCGTCGTTCATTGGGACATCAGCTAACATGACGAGATCTACTTGTTGCTCCAAAACATCGGAATAGTAATCATTTGTGAAACTATAATACAAAATTTCAATATAAATACCAGCTTGTTGTGCGCGTTCTTGTATCCCCTTTGCCATATCAATAGCCGATTTGATATGCGAAAGCACACCTAGAACAATTGGTTCGCCGGAATAACCAGATTTCCTGATTAAATTTTGGGCCTGCTGCATCGATTTACTATGATCTGCAATAGAATCCTCACGGTTGTAATGACTGGCAATATCACCCAAATGCCTATCAAAGTAACGCATATCAATGATGTTGTATAACGCTTCCCGCACTAATACGTTCTGAATAATAGTCTTACGATTCATGTTCGCGATGACAAATTCAGCACCAGGTATAGCACGTTGTTTTTTTATATAGTCATAATTGCCGTAGTCTTCGGGATTAAATAAGTGTTTGGCGATGTTATCGTCATCAACTAACAGATACTGAACCTCATCAATCATGGCACGAAAACCATAATAATTATTGAAAGCTTTCAACCTAAAGATGTCATTTGTGCTTTCAACCACTTCAAAAGCGCCCGTTCCAATCCAATGAAGATTGTCAATTGATGAATCACAATCAATAATAATATATTTGGCGTCGACAACAAATCTCGCAAATAGTGGTTCAGAAGCACTAAAATAAAATTCAACGACGTCTGTGGCTCGCGGAACTATTTTTACAAGATTGATCAACTGCCAATAGCGATCACCTACTCGCTGTTGCACACGCTCAAATGTCTTTTTGACATCAAGACTGGTCATTTCTTTGCCATTATGAAATTGCACCCCTTTACGTAAATAGAAAGTCCAGATCGTCGCCGATTGATTTGACGTCCAATGGTGTGCTAATCCTGGTTGTAAACCATTGTCATATTTGATTAACGTATCACCTAGTTGCATAGCTAATTCATATTCATGATGAATAGCCACGTTAACTGGGTCTAATGACGTTATTTTACGCGTCGAAACTTGCCTTAAGATTCTTTTATGATCATCTTGCACTTGTAATCCTAAAAGATTTGTTAATTGACGACGAAATTGTGCCAACCAACTTGTCGGTACGCCTAGTTGAAAGAGATAAAACATCACGTCAGTATCATTTATGGTGATTGCATGACGCATCGTGTCTGTTAACTCAACGCGAAAATCATTCAAAAAATGAATTTGTGACAAATGACCACGTCCTCGTCCCGGTTCATAAGTTAACAATCCGTCATCCGAAAAGTGCCGCAATCTTCGTTGCGTTTGTTTAACTGAAACCGCCCAAAAATCAGCTAATTCTTGGGTTCTAAACTGAACAATTGTTCCAAATTTTAAATAATGAAGACGTAATTCAATGTAAATTTTACTAATCATTTTCATATCCCTGCTGTAAAAGTAGACATTTTGTTTTAACGAAGTCCGTTTTACAAAATTAATGTCTATTTTATAATCATAACATGCACTTATGAAAGCGAGAAATAATCTCATGTGGCAAACTTTACATCCTAATATTAAAGCTCGTATCAAAATCCAATTTTTAAGTCGTTTTGGTAGTTCACTGATTTTCCCATTTATGGCTATCTATTTATCCCATGCCTATGATGCACAAACAGCAGGAATCTTAATGATGATTAATATCGTCATTGCTTTTTTAGCCGGTGTTTATGGTGGTCATTTGACGGATATGTATGGACGGCGACCTTTATTGATTACTGGTGAAACCATTAAACTAATCGGATCAGCTGGTATTTTTTTGGCAAACATTCCAGTATACCATCTGCCTTGGCTAACCTTTATCATGATGTCAATTGGCAATATTGCTAGTGGCTTGCTTAGCCCAGCCAGCGAGGCAATGTTAATCGATGTTTCGACTAAAACAACACGTGCCTTTATGTATGCCATCAATTATTGGGCTAGTAACTTATCCTTAATGATTGGCAGCATGCTTGGCGGTTGGTTATTTGAATCACACTTCATAACATTATCTTCTACGCTCGTGATAATTAACACTTTATCACTCTTATTGACGATTTTTTCAATTACCGAAACCTATCAAAGCAACCAAAAATCCTCACCAAAAATCGGCATGATTGCTGTCTTCAAACACTATCAGCCCGTCTTTAAAGATTTACCATTTCTCATTTTCACGTTAGGTGGCATTTTATTGCTTGCGGTTGAATTTCAACGGACAAATTATATTGCGATTCATCTTGCAGAAAAATTCGTTCACACGACAATATTTGCTGTGCCACTGAACGGTGTTAAAATGATTAGCGTGTTAACGACAATCAACACATTAATTATTATATTTTTCACTGCGCTGTTTTCAAATTGGATTACGCGGTATAATACCCGCTATATTTTCACAATTGGCACATTATTATTCACGATTGGCTACGCTTTGCAAGCAACCACAATCACTTTTTTACCACTCCTTTTTTCAAGCTTAATTCTATCTTTTGGAGAACTCATGTATGTGCCAACTCGACAGGTACAGTTGGCTATTTTAATGCCCAAAAGCCAGCGTGGCGCCTATATTGCTTTCAATGGTAGTATCTTTCAACTAGGTAAAATACTGGCTAGCTTGGTTTTAGTTGGATCACCACTACTCACTAATTCACTCATCGGCATCCTGATTTTATTTCTAGGCGGTGGCGCTATTATTTTAACGTTAATATCACTAAAAATGTTTGATGCTCATCACGTTCAAACTTGACAAATAAAATTGATCCGCAAAAATCCTCATCTAAACATGAAAAACCATTCCCAGATAACGTATAATGGAAGTATCAAACGTATCGGAGAAAAATATGGACATCAATGAACGCTTACAGCAAGAGCAACTTGGTAACGGCACACCAAAAATTAATCCTGACGAACAAAGCCGCTACCTTGGCACGTTTCGAGAACGTGTTATTGTTGCTGTTAAAGTTTCGCAACTGGGCAGTACTGCAATACAATCAGCTTTTGCCACTTCGTTAAAATCACACATCATTGGGAAAGTGCTGATCGACCAAAATCTCGCAGGCGACTATTTTGCTAAATACGTTGGTCTAGCTACACAAAGCAAGCACCCTTTCACACTACTATCTGATGCAACTAAAAGCCATCAGCAAGATGATCCAATCGCCGTTTTACTAGCAGCCAACACCGCTGTTAATGTTGATAATATTTATTTAGGATAAGTGCCTCATGCAACAACCGCTTGCGTACCGTATGCGCCCCACAAAAATTGAAGAAATTGTTGGTCAACAACATCTTGTCGGTGAAGGCAAGATTATTTGGCGTATGGTCGCTGCGCATCGCTTGAGTTCCATGATTTTATATGGTCCACCCGGTACAGGTAAGACTTCAATCGCTAGTGCGATTGCTGGTTCGTCAAAATATGCTTTTCGTATGCTTAACGCAGCAACTGATAGTCAAAAGGATTTGCAAATTGTTGCTGAAGAAGCCAAAATGTCTGGTACAGTCGTATTATTGCTCGACGAAATTCATCGTTTGAACAAAGTTAAACAAGACTTTTTGTTGCCACACCTTGAATCAGGGGCAATTATTCTAATCGGTGCCACCACCGAAAATCCATATATCAACGTCACACCAGCCATCCGCTCCCGTACACAGATTTTTCAGGTGAATAGTCTTAGTGCTGAGGATATTAAAAGTGCCGTTGCGCGTGCACTAGATGACAAAGAAAAAGGGCTGGGCGAATATGATGTTGCGCTTGATGATAATGCATTAACGCAATTATCACGAGCAACTAACGGCGACCTTCGTAGTGCACTCAATGGTTTGGAGCTCGCTGTATTATCCACAAAATCAGATAAAGATAATATCATCCATATTACCTTGCCTATTATTGAAGAAACGGTGCAACGCAAGGCATTGTCAGCAGACAAAGATGGCGATGCACATTATGATGTTATTTCTGCGCTACAAAAATCAATTCGAGGATCAGACGCTGATGCTGCGTTGCATTATGCAGCGCGCATTATTGAATCTGGCGATTTACCAATCTTAGCGCGACGATTAACTGTGATTGCGTATGAAGACATCGGTTTAGCTAATCCAGCTGCAGCACAACGCGCTATAACAGCCATTCAGGCCGCACAAACGCTCGGATTTCCAGAAGCGCGCATTCCATTGGCCAACGCCATAATCGAACTCGCTTTATCACCAAAATCAAATGCTGCTTATACTGCAATTGATAACGCTCTCAGTGATGTGCGCAGTGGTAAAATTTCAGATATTCCAGACCACTTGAAAGATGCACATTACAAAGGTGCGCAAGATCTTGGTCATGGTGTGGGCTACATTTATCCGCATGATTTTGATAATGACTGGGTGCCGCAACAATATTTACCAGACAAACTCAAAAACAAAACTTACTTCCAACCAAAAGGCAATTCCAAAACCGAAAAGCAATTCCGTGATGTTTATCAGTCGTTAAAATCACAACAACAAAAAGGGTTAAGCTGAAAATGTCAAGACTGTTGTTCAAAATCTTTTCGCGTTATAATATACTTTGAATTACTCAGATATACGCATTGTTGCATCATCAGCTTTTTCCTTACAACCTTTATTTTCGGTTGGGAATTCTTGACTTAGAAGATCTGCCCTTTCATTCGGTAATCTGACAATCTTGATGCACCATCCACCTCGATAATTTCGAGGAAAATCTGCGCAACGATTAACGGTATCAATTGAGTATTCCGGGCATGACCCGTGCGTTCACATTTGTGAACGCTTTTTTATTGGAATTAGACTATTCTGTGAAATAATAGACAATTTACTACTAATTTCAGTATGAAAGCGCTATACTAAAGGTGTAAAGAAAAACCGTGGGAACACGTTTTATGGAGGAAGTTATTATGACAGCAAACTATCACAAGATTTTGGTACCTATGGATGGCTCAAAAGAATCTGAAGCTGCCCTGTCTCGCGCCATTGAATTGACACTGGATGCTGGCGATGCCGGTGTTTTGTCAATTTTGAACGTAATTGATACGCGTGCTTTCCAAAACGTTGCTAGTTTCGATGACACCATGGTTGAAGCTGTGTCAGATGAAACACGCAAAAGCTTAGAAAAGTACAAGGCTCAAGCAACCGAGGCTGGTGTCAAAAATGTTGACTACTTAATTGAATATGGCTCACCTAAAGCATTGATTGCTAAAGATGTCCCAAGTGAAGTAAATGCTGATCTAATCGTTATTGGCGCTACTGGCTTGAACGCCGTAGAACGCTTAGTTATTGGTTCAGTAACTGAATTTGTAACTCGCACTGCCAAAACAGACGTATTAGTTGTTCGTGGCTAAGCGCTTCAAAAAACAACCTCATGTTGAGGTTGTTTTTTTTTGAATTTGTCGTTTAGTTGTGACTAAAAAATATTTAGTAATCATCAAATAAATTCTATAAAATATTTACTAATTTATGGTAAAATTCTATTGTAAGCGGTTTCATTACTATGCTAATAAAGGAGACATTATGTTAGAAAAATTGGAATGGTTAGATGATCCACGCGTCTTCCGCGTTGGTAAATTGCCAGCTCATAGTGATCATACCATGTACCGAACGACAGATGAAATCAAACAAAAGCAATCGAGTTTTACTAAAAGTTTAGATGGTGACTGGCAATTTCATTTTTCAGAAAATCCATCTCAGCGACTGATTGGCTTTGAAAAAATTGATTTTAACGCTGAACAATTCGATCACATTGCAGTTCCGGGACATATTGAGTTACAAGGATTTGGCCAAATTCACTACATCAATACACTCTACCCTTGGGAAGGCAAAATCTATCGACGCCCACCATATTCTCTTAGTCACGATAAATCATATAAAGGTCTTTTCAGTGAAGCGGCAGATAATACCGTTGGTCAATACATCAAAACATTTACGTTACCAAACAATTTTGCTCAACATGACGTTCATATTCAATTTGATGGTGTTGAAAAAGCGATGTATCTGTGGCTCAATGGTCATTTTATTGGTTATTCTGAAGATAGTTTTTCACAAGCTGAATTTGATCTAACACCTTATTTGCAAGCGGGTGAAAATAAATTAGCAGTTGAAGTATATAAATACAGTACAGCTGCCTTTATTGAAGATCAGGACATGTTCCGTTTTTCAGGTATCTTTCGCAGCGTGCGATTGCTTGTAATGCCTCAAGTCAACTTGGTTGACTTGTTTCTCAAGCCTACCGTAGACAAACAATTGCATACAGGCAATTTGTCAATGTCACTATCTTTTGACGGCAAATTAACTGGTACAAGTGCCAAAATAGTGGTTCAAAGTCCATCGCAAAACATCGTATGGCAAGAAACCGTTGCTATCAGCAGTCACGTTACGCCTTCAAGTGCAGTCATTGAAAACGTTGCATTATGGTCGCACAAGCACCCTAATTTATATCAATTACTCATCACGATTTTTGATGCTAATCAAAATATTATTGCTGTTGTTCCTTATTCATTTGGCTTTCGTCGTTTGCACAAAGATAGTCATAATCGTGTCACACTTAACAATGTGCCATTGCGCTTAAATGGCGTCAATCGTCATGAATGGAGCCCAACAGGCGGTCGCACGATCACAATGAGCGACATGACAAAAGATATTAGTATCTTTAAAAACAATCACATCAATGCCGTTCGTACATCTCACTACCCAAATCAAATACCTTGGTACAATTTATGCGATCAAAATGGCATTTATATGATGGCGGAAACTAACCTAGAATCCCATGGTTCATGGCAAAAAATGGGCGCTGTCGAGCCATCGTATAATGTTCCTGGTTCAATTCCTGAATGGCAAGACGTTGTTTTAGATCGCGCCAAATCCAATTTTGAACAATTTAAAAATCATCCTGCAATTTTGTTTTGGTCATTGGGCAATGAATCTTATACAGGTGACAATATTGCAGCAATGGACGCCTACTTCAAATCAGTTGATGACTCACGTCTAACCCATTATGAAGGTGTTTTTCAAAATCGTATTGATGAGGATCGCATATCTGACGTGGAAAGCCGAATGTATGCACACCCAAAAGCAATCAAAGATTATCTCACCAACCATCCCAAAAAACCTTATTTAAATTGTGAATATATGCATAGTATGGGTAATTCAGTTGGTGGTTTAGGTGATTATATGCAGCTTTTTGATGAATTTGATAGTTATTTAGGTGGCTTCATTTGGGATTATATTGATCAAGCTTTGTACGTAACCGATAAAGTTACTGGTCAGCAAGTGTTAAGATATGGTGGTGATTTTAATGATCGCCATTCAGATTATGAATTTTCAGGTGATGGTATCGTGTTTGCCAACCGTCAAGAGAAGCCAGCCATGCAGGAGGTCAGATATTATTATGGACGCTATGACAATGAATGAATTACGTGTTGTATATGGAGATGGTACGCTTGGGTTACACGGTAACAGCTTTGACTATATTTTTAGTTATGAAAAAGGTGGACTAGAGTCACTCGTTGTCAATACAGCAGAATGGCTGTACCGTGTGCCAAAATTAACGTTTTGGCGCGCAACAACTGATAATGATCGTGGTAGTCATTTTTCAACTCAATCAGCAGCTTGGTTTGGCGCAGACATGTTCATAACGCTAAAAGATATCAACGTTAAAATAGACGATAAAAGCCTTGGCTTGCCAACCGCACCGGATAACAATCGTTTTTCAAATGAGATTTTTGCTAAAAATGTGGCCATTACCTTCAGCTTTTTAACAGCTACAACACCACAAACAACAGTTGATGTTACTTATTTAGTGAGTCAAAACGGCAACATCACAATCAAAGTAAACTACACCGGAACCTCTGGATTACCAGAATTACCAGCTTTAGGATTAAGCTTTATCATGCCAGAAGTCGCTGACGGTTTTCAATATACTGGTCTATCTGGCGAAACTTACCCTGATCGACAAGCAGGCGCCTTGACAGGAACGTTTGACATTGTTGGCCTACCGCTGACACCTTATCTTGTGCCACAGGAAATGGGCATGCACATGGCAACTCATTCTCTAACAGTCAAAAACGCAGTGTCACAGCCAACGCACAACCATAGTACGTCAATTAATCGCCTCACTTTTAATCAACATACACAACCATTTGCTTTTTCCGCACTACCTTATACTGCAATTGAGCTTGAAAGCGCCACACATATTGAGGAACTCCCCCTACCTAGACGTAGCGTCATCGCAATTTATGGTGCCGTTCGAGGTGTAGGTGGCATAGACAGCTGGGGTACCGATGTCGAGCCAGAATATCATATTTCCGGTGAAACTAATCATGCTTTCGATTTTACAATTGTTCCTTTTCAGTGACATAACTTAACAGTAAAAAAATAGAGGATATATTGGCCGACCAATGTATCCTCTACTTTTTATATTGTTTTTTACACCATTCTTTCACTCAGTCAACATCATCTAATATTTTATCAATTATCTTCAATTCTTCGACACTAAAGGTTAAGTTTTTGAGTGCATTTACACTATTTTGCAACTGTTCACTTCGACTAGCACCTACTATAACTGATGAAACTTCTTTTTGTCGTAAATTCCATGCAATAGCCATTTCAGCTAAAGTCTGTTCTCTTTTTTCCGCAACACATTCTAACTCTTTAACTGTGTTCAATGTTTTCTCCACCTGTTCCTTTTTAAGAAAAGGACTTGAAGATTTGGCCGCTCGCGAATCATCAGGAATGCCATTTAAGTATCTATTTGTTAATAATCCTTGCGCTAATGGACTAAAAACAACAGCTGCTTTATTATTATCTTTCAAAACCGGAAGTAAATCACCTTCTATCTTTCTGTTAAACATATTGTATCTTGATTGATTAACAACGAAGGGGGTCTTTAATTCATGAAAAATTTTAGAAATAGCAGATGTTTGTTTGCCATCATAGTTAGAAACACCGATATACAAAGCTTTACCTTCACGAACTAATTGATCCAATGCAAGTGCTGTTTCCTCAATAGCTGTTTTAGGATCAGGCCGATGTGAGTAAAAAATGTCAAAATACTCTAAACCCATTCTTTGTAAACTCTGATTAGCACTAGCTATAATACTTTTTCGAGAACCCCAATCACCGTACGGTCCTTCCCACATATGATAGCCAGCTTTACTACTGATAATCATTTCATCTCTATATGCCTTCATATCTCGAGAAAGCACATGGCCAAAATTCTCTTCGGCACTGCCTGGAACTGGACCATAGTTATTAGCCAAATCGTAGTATGTTATTCCTAGGTCAAATGCTTGATGGATAATCTTCTTTTGATTTTCCAAAGAATCGACACTACCAAAATTATGCCATAGTCCAAGAGAAACAGCAGATATTTTAAGTCCGCTGGCTCCCAAACGATTGTAAATCATTTCTTGGTAGCGATCTGTATTTGCACTATACATTAGAGATCTCCCTCATTGCATTATTTTATGGAAAATATAACTATAAATTCTTAATTATTCTAGCTGGGTTACCAGCAATGATAGCATCATCACCAAAACTTTTTGTAATGACACTTCCCGCACCAACAACCACATTATCACCTAGGCTGACACCAGGCAAAACCGTCACGTTGCCACCGAACCAACAATCATCGCCTATAGTAATACCTGCATCATATTGCCAACCCTCTCTTCTCAGTATTTTATCATAAGGATGATGATTGGGTGTATATAATGAACAATTTGGACCAATAAAACAGTTTTTACCTATTTTAACTATACCCGCACTGAGTATTTGTAGTCCTGAATTGATAAATGTACCTGGCTTAATAATGACATTTTCTGGATACTCGATACTACTTATAGGAAAATAAATTTCAACACTTGCATCAATATTTGGGGCAATAACTTTAATTTTTTGCAATGCTTTGTCAAAATCATGTTTAGCTATATCATTAATATTTTGAATAGCTTGCGAGCTGGCTTTAACAATTTTTTGCAATTCAGGTTCTTTTCCATACTGATACCAATTTCCATCTAGTAATTTCTGTACAATTGGTTTTCTCTTTAATTTTTCTATTTCAAATGCGTCTAATTCTTTTGCCAACATACTATACCTATTTATTCATTTACAAAAATCTCATGATTAAAAATCCAAGCCAAACAAAGTACGTTCATGATACTGTAAATTTGAATCTAAAATAATATTACCAAATTCTGGATAGCGTTCTGCTCCGGGAGCCACTTGTGTTTCCAGTGTAATGCCACCATGATTTTTAAATAGACCTCTTCTCATTGGAAGACTGAAATCTGTTCCAAAATTTGCGGTAAATATCACAACTGCTGGTGAGCTCGTTGTTAAATTAACAGCGACTAGTCCATCACTTGATGTTAACTTGGCGGCTACTTGATTATTATGTTTTTTATCCAAAAAAAACGGATGATCTAGCCCATTTACCAGTTGATTTTGAGGATTATCTGTCGTAAATACTTCTGCTATTTTTTTTGGTTTTCTGAAATCAAAAGTACTG
Organism: Leuconostoc sp. UCMA20149; assembly: GCF_030400235.1. Lineage (NCBI taxonomy): Bacteria > Bacillati > Bacillota > Bacilli > Lactobacillales > Lactobacillaceae > Leuconostoc > Leuconostoc sp. UCMA20149. The sequence continues at coordinate 6,213 of NZ_VJYC01000023.1, read as the reverse complement.
TCATTCACCGTCTGTTGCAAACCAGTTGTTAAATGATGTTGGTCTAACGGTGCAAATTGGTGGGCATCAATCTGCAAACTATGATTGCCAACACTCTTTGACGGATCGCCATCCAAATTGAAATAAACATGATTGGTTGGATTGAATAAAGTCGCTACATCACTATGTGCTTTATAATCAACTCCCCAACCGTTAGCATTATCTAAACTGTAAGTGACCTCAACAGTCACGTTACCAGGAAATTCATTCTCCTGAGCGGGACTATTATACGTAAAGGTAACCGCAATCAACTCATCAGTAATATTTTTTTGTGATTGCCATAATTTTGTCTCAAAACTGTCTGGCCCACCATGTAATGTATTGCCATTCTCGTTTAGTGGTGTTTGATACTTTTTCCCATCAATATTGAAACGACCCGCGGCGATTCTGCCTGCTACTCGACCGATAGTGGCGCCCATGAAGTGATCTTTTTCTAAATACTCAGCCATAGAATCAAATCCCAAAACTAAATCCCGATACACACCATTAATTGGCACCTGTAGGCGGACAATCCTAGCTCCAAAATTGGTAACACTCAATCGAACACCTTGATCATTTTCCAAAGTATACAGCTTCGCTGAACTACCAAAGCTACTTTCAGTGATGTCCATAATTAACTTCCCCCTTTAATGTTTACCTTGCCCATAATAAGCATTGGCCCCATGTTTACGGAAATAATGACGGTCCAATAAATATTGTGGCACATGAACGTCTTGAGAAGGATTTAATTGCATGGTATGAAAATCCATTTCAGAGACAACATCAAGAACAATTGCGTTGTGCACTGCATCCATGGCATCCTTACCCCAAGTAAAGGGCCCGTGATCATTCGTTAAAACACCAGGAACTGCCAAAGGATCTATATTTTCACGATCAAATACCCTAGCAATGGACTTACCAGTATTTAACTCATACTCACCATCAACTTCTTCTTTGGTCAAACGATCTGCAATTGGGACATCGCCATAAAACGTGTCTGCATGTGTTGTACCTGCCGCTGGAACAGGAACACCTGCCTGCGCAAATGCCACAGCCCATTTAGAATGTGTGTGTACTATTCCGCCAATCTGTTCCCAGTGTCTGTACAAAAAGGCATGCGTTGGCGTATCGCTTGATGGGTTCAAATCACCCTCAACGACGTTACCTTCCAAGTCGACCACAACCATGTCTGAAGCCGTTAGTTTATCATAATCAACACCACTCGGCTTAATCACAAACAATCTTTTTTCTCTGTCTATTTGTGATACATTACCCCAAGTCAAAGTCACTAAGTTATTAGCAGGTAGTGCTAAATTGGCTTCGTAAACTTTTTGTTTCAAATCCTCTAACATTTTATTCATTACCTTTCTTAGCTGGTAGATTTTTTACAGCAGCCAATTCTATTTCTAATCCGTCAATATATCGTTTCATAAACGATTCAAATCCTGCAACGTCTTTTTTGTCAGGTGAAAGTGTCTCAGATTGCTGTTCGGCAAATACACTGTTTTCTAAAAAGTCATCTAAAGATTGATTTTGGGCTTTATTGGCAGTAAACAATGCTAATAAGGCCATGCCCCAAGGTCCGCCTTCTCCTGCAGTCTGCATAACAGTAATATCAGTGTTTAAAGCATCAGCCAAAAGTTTTTGTGCCACAATCGGTGTTTTGAAAACACCTCCTTGGGCCACAATGTTATCAGTCAATACTTGTTCATCTGCCAATATTCGCATACCAATTTTGATGGCACCGAACGCTGTAAATAAATGCATACGCATCAAGTTGCCAATTGTAAATTTTGAATCTGGTTGACGAACTAATAGTGGTCGACCTTCTGGTATAGCTGTAATATTTTCACCAGAATAATAACCATATCCTGTCAATCCGCCCGCGTCGGGTTCTGCCTCATTCAAAGCCGAGTTAAACAATACTTCGTATAATTTGTTAGTCGCTATATCGCTCCCAATTTTATGAGCAAATTCGCTAAATAATTTTGCCCATGCGTTTAAATCTGAAGCAGAGTTATTAGCATGTACCATCGCCACAGGTAAACCGGTTGGTGTTGTCACGATGTCAATATTGCTGTACACGTGCTCAAGATTCTTTTCTAAGACAATCATGGAAAAAATGGAAGTTCCTACCGAAATGTTTCCTGTTCTTTTTTTGACACTATTCGTCGCCACCATACCAGTTCCAGCATCTCCTTCCGGCGGTGCAATGATAGAACCAGACTCTAAGTCACCAGTAGGATCCAAAAGATGGGCGCCATTTTCAGTTAAATTGCCTGCGTTCTGACCTGCGATCAATGGTTTTGGTAAGATATCCTCAATTTGCCATTGATATTGTTGTACTGATTTAAGTGCACTAAATTTTGTCATCATCTCTTGATTATAATGACTAGTTTGCTCATCAATCGGAAACATACCTGACGCATCACCAACACCAATAACTTTTTTACCTGTTAACTGCCAATGGACATATCCGGCCAAAGTCGTGATAAAATCAATGTTTTTAACGTGTGATTCCTGATTCAAAATAGCTTGATACAAATGAGCTACACTCCACCGTTGCGGAATATTAAAATCAAAAAGTTTTGTTAATTCTGTAGCAGCTTCACTTGTTATGGCATTCCGCCAAGTTCTGAACGGTACCAATAATGTATCTTCTTTATCAAATGCCAGGTATCCATGCATCATGGCTGAAAATCCCATGGTTCTAATTTTATTTATCTTAACTCCGTATTCATCTTCAACTTTTTGTTTTAAATTGCGATACGCAGTTTGCAGACCCAACCAAACATCAGAAATCGCATAGGTCCACAGACCGTCCTGAAAGTTGTTGTCCCATTCGTAGCTACCCGAAGCGACTGTTTGAAAATCTTCAGTAGTCAGTATTGCCTTGACAGTAGTAGAACCAAACTCTACCCCAAGAGCGACTTTCCCTTTTTGCAAAGCTGATTTAATTTCTTTCGGTGTCATTGACATTTTTCTCCTTTAAATAAAAAACGCTAATCAGTTTTCATTTATCTGATTAGCGCTTTTAAACTGATACAGATAAATCATGTAATCTTGTCGTATCGTCTAATGATTTGTCCCTTGTGCTTCAATTTCTTCTAGTGTTTTGCCATGTGTTTCCGGTACCGCAAATTTAATAAACAGAACTGCAATGATAGAGATAACACCGAAAATCGCAAATACTGATGCTTGAGGCATTGCCGCTGTCATAATAGGGAACAGCAACCCAACAGCAAATGATCCCAACCAATTAAACGATGATGCTAATCCACTGGCACGACCTCGAATAGCTAATGGGAAGACTTCTCCTACCAATACCCAGGTCAAAGGTGCCCATGTAAAGGAATAAAACGCAACAAAGATCGATAGGAACACAACAATTAACATTGGTGGAAACTTATCTGCTCCCACAAGTGCATTTAAGGCAGCAGGCATCAAAAATGACAAAGCCATAATTGTGCCACCTAACATCAACAATGTGCGGCGCTTAAACTTATCGGCAATTACCATATACAGTAGTGCACCCAAAACTAAAATCACACCTTGAACAATCGGCCAGAGTAAAGCACTTGAAGCAGCTTGTCCACTTGCCTTTTCAACAATCAATGGAATGTAATAGAAAATCGCGTTGGCTCCCATAAATTGTTGAAATGCGGCAACACCAATTCCGGCAGTTACTAGGTACCGATATTTACTTGAAAACAAAGTTGCTAAAGTAATATTCTTTTGCGCACCTGACTCAATGGCGACCGTTTTTTGAATATCTGCTAATTCAGGTTCCACCTCAGCATCTGTTCGAATAAAGGTCAGGACCTGTTTTGCTTCTGAAAGTTTATTCATTTTAACCAAAAACCTTGGGGACTCAGGCAGTCTAAGGACTCCTAAAAACAGAATAATAGCAGGTACAGCGGCCAACCCTAACATTAATCGCCAAGCTAACATGTGAGGCAACTCCTGAAGTAAGTAGTCAACAATATATGACAACAGCATGCCAGAAACAATCATTAATTGATTTAAACCTGATAAACGTCCTCGTGTTCGAGCTGGTGCCATTTCAGACATATATGAGGGCACTAAGGCTGAAGCGGCACCAACTGCTAATCCTAGCAAGAATCGTGCAATTAACAACCAAGCAACTCCATCATCCGGTGAAAATCCGGCCATAATTGCCCCCAAAGCAAAGACGAATGATGAAGCCAAAATCATTCTACGTCGTCCTAGCTTATCTGAGAGTTGACCAGCTAATGCACCACCTAAAATCGCCCCCAGCATTAGAGTTGAAGTGATCCAACCTATGGTTCCAGCGTCTGTTAAATGCCAATCTTTCTGAAGAAAAGGTAAAGCACCTGTCATTACGCCAATATCATAACCAAATAAAATGCCGCCAAATGCCCCAAAAAAATAAATGAACGCGCTGGAAATTTTTTTTGTTGGGTTATTTTTCATTATGGTATCCTCACTTTAAATCCACAAACTTAATACCAAACAAATTAGCCAAGTCTGTTAATTGTTCTGAATCAACCGAGAAGCTCAATGTTGTGTGATGTCCACCACCAACCGTTAACCAACTTTCGGCACCAGCCTTAAGACCAGCCTTCGGTGTCCACAATTGCTTAGCAACAGGGAGATTTGGTGTGTCTGCTTCTGGTTTGTTTCCAGTAACATCATAACTAATTAATTTAAATTCATCTCCAAAGTCTGCTAGTGTAACATCTACAGCATCACCAGAGCGACCTGTAAAGACAAGTCGTGCTGGATCTTCTTTACCACCAATATCAAGTGGGTGAACTTCCACACGTGGCTTATCAGAAGCAATTGTTGGATCGACTTCAAGCATATGTGATCCCAAAATAGCTTCGTGCCCCTTACGCAGATCAAGTGTGTAGTCTTCCATAAAGGCTGTGGCTTGGTTATGAGAAACAATCTTTAACAAACGTGTCAAAGCAGCTGTTTTCCAGTCCCCTTCTCCAGCAAAACCATAACCATCGGACATCAAAAGTTGTACAGCAAGGCCTGGTAATTGTTCTAATCCTACTAAGTCTTCAAAGTTCGTTGTAAACCCAGAATAGCCTTTATCATCTAAGAACTTTTTGATACCAATATATTCACGCAGTTGATACTTCACATTATGCTCGAATTTTTCAGTGCTGTTATCACCTTGGACAAAATCATATTGATCTTGTAAATCATCATATAGTTTGTCAATGTCTGATTCGTCTACTGAATTGACATATTCAACTAAATCACCAACCCCCCAATAATCTACCGTCCAACCAAGCTTAATTTGGGCTTCAATTTTATCACCGTCAGTTACGGCAACATTTCTCATCTTGTCTGCAAACGTAACAATTTTAATTTTAAAGCTTTCATCATAGGCAACAGCCACGTCCATCCACTTACCAATTTGCAGTTGAATGTCTTCATCAGCCCAGTGACCAAAAATAATTTTATTATTTAGTCGTAGACGTGCATTGATGAAGGCATATTCTCGATCACCATGCGCTGATTGATTTAAATTCATATAATCAAAATCAATAGTGTCATAAGGAATTGTATTTAACATTTGAGTTGCCAAATGCAAAAGCGGTTTGTTCAGTAATTGGGTACCACGAATCCAGTTTTTGGCCGGTGAAAAGGTATGTGCCCAAGTGATAATGCCTGCAACACTATCATCATAATTAGCTTCTTTCATTGTTTCTGTAATGTTTTCGGCGGTTACACCAACAGTTTTAAATTCAATCGGATATGGTAATTTACCAGAATCATTCAATTGACTAATAATTTTTCTTGAGTCTTCTGCCACCTGCTCCAAAACTTCTGGACCGTATAAAAACTGTGATCCTGTAACAAACCAAAACTTGTGCTTTACTTCTGTTGTCATTAATTTTTCCTCCAAAAAATACTTGTTATTGTATTGCATTTCGAAATCATTTAGCTTTCTAGAATCGCCACTTTTGGAAACGCTTACAATGTCATAATAAAATATTTGTCCGTATATGTCAACATTTTATTTTTTTATTGATAAATTTTAAAAATAGCAGTATTATAAATAAAATAGTAATTGGTATACATTTGATTTTTTTATTCCGACGCTGTATAATTTTGTCTATTCCGAAAATGTAAGCGTTTTCAATAAAGGAGAATACTATCATCAAAACTAAATTATTCATTGATATGGACAACACT
>NZ_VJYC01000022.1:0-26697 GCF_030400235.1 Leuconostoc sp. UCMA20149 | reverse complement strand
TACGAATTGACTTCGCAAATTTGTTTTTGTTACCTAAGTAACAGCCACAGATTCGTTTGTTCAAAGTTTTGTTCAGTTTTCAATGTGCTACTTATTGCCCCTTGAGACAACTATATTATCTTATCACCTTTCGCTCGCCTTGTCAACTACTTCTTTCGTTGACTTACTCAAGCTTTCGGCTCGCTCTGACTCGCTTTTGCCTGCGTCAGAACATATATTAATATACCAACTTTATCCCGCCTCGTCAACTCCTTTTTCCCTTTCTTTTACCTCCCTTTTACCCCGTTTGTCCTTTCCTCCCTCTATCTCCCTTTTCTCCTTTTACGTTCGCTTTTTACTCCCTTTTACCCCTTAATTCCTTCACCTCGTTCGCTTCATTCGCCCCGCCCTTTACCTTATCTTAATATTTTAAAAGAGAGGTTATCGTCAAAATCAAAACCGATAACCTTTGACCTGTTTTTCTTAGTCTAAGTTATCGGTTTGATTGATTGATATTTTGTTGGGTTATGCTTTATGCCAGCGCTGTCCTTGTGGCGTATCCTCTACGATAATCCCTTGGGCGTTTAATTCATCTCTCAATTGATCTGATTTTTTAAAATCATGTGATTTTCTAGCATTTGCTCTGTCATCAAATAACTGTTTCTGTTCAGGGCTTAAAGAAGTTTGTGTTTTGAGAATGTCCACACCAAATACCTGCATTAACATCTGAAGTGTTTCTAGTAGCTGATTACCAGACGATTGCTTAACCGTATCAGACTCCGCATAAGTATTAGCTAACGTTACAAGTTCAAATACAGCAGCAATTGCGTTTTGGGCGTTAAAATCATCATCCATTGCGGTCTCGAACGCAATTTTTTGGGTATTCACCGCTTGATCTATACTATCATCATGACCCGATGTGGCTGATCCCAAGCGAAACTCAAGATTCCGGTAACCTGTACGAATACGGTCTAATTCTGCGCGCGCTTGAGCCAATGTCTCTTCGGCATAGTTTATTGGTCGCCGATACTGTGTTGTCGCAAGTAAATAACGAATAGCCATTGGGTCATCATAGTTAGCCAACATATCATGCAAAGTGGTGAAATTGCCTAATGACTTGGACATTTTTTCGTTATCAACATTAACAAAACCATTATGCATCCAATAATTAACAAACTTTTGCCCCGTATGCGCTTCAGATTGCGCAATTTCATTTGTATGATGCGGAAAGCCCAAATCAATACCACCGCCATGAATATCAATGGTATCTGACAAATATTTTTGTGCCATGACCGAGCACTCAATGTGCCAACCCGGTCGTCCGTTACCCCAAGGTGATGGCCATGAAATAACGTCTGGATTTTCCTGACTTTTCCAAACTGCAAAATCAATCGGATCTTCTTTACGAGCCGTTTCTTCATCATCCAGACGCCCTGCGGCGTTTGCTTCCATTTCAGCCAAATCTTGATGTGCTAAAATGCCATAGCCCTTGAACTTTTTAGCACGAAAATAAACATCCCCTTCAACTTCATAAGCATAGCCTTTATTAACTAAGTCTTGGACAAAGGTAATAATTTCAGGAATCACCTCGGTAGCACGTGATCGAACAGTTGCAGGCTTAATATTAAGTGGCAGTGTGTCTTCATGAAAAGCATCGGCATACTTATTAGCCACTGCCATTTCTGAAATGCCCTCTTCTTGGGCGCGGTTAATAATTTTATCATCAACATCTGTGAAATTAGAGACATAATTCACATCATACCCACGATACTCAAAATAACGTCTCACCGTATCAAAGGCAATCGCTGAACGAGCGTTACCAATATGAATGTAATTATAGACCGTTGGTCCACAAACATACATGTTAATTTTGCCCGGTGTTATTGACTTGAACACCTCTTTTTCGCGAGTCAAAGTGTTGAATACCTGAATCATACATTGTCTCCTGTAAACATATTTACTTATATTATACAGGACTCGTCAAACGCTTGGGGCTTTTCATGAGGCACTGCAAACAAAAAACGCCACATCGTGGCGCCTATCGTTAGTTCAAATATTTTTGTTTAATGTCAGCCATTGTTTGTAGAACAGTATTTTTATCCAAAACTACTAACATTTCTGGTAAGTTCGGACCTTGAATTTCGTGAGTTGTGGCAATACGAATTGGATTCCACAAATTGCGACCTTTAATTTCCAAATCATTTTGAATGCCACGAATGGCTGACATGTAGTCTTCTGCTGTGGCATCATTTGGCAAAGCTGTATATGCGGCTTCCCAAGCATCAAAGACTTTACGACCATCGTCGGAAGTCAAATAGTCAACCATTTCATCAGTCACGTCACCAAGTTCAAAGAAAGGCTTGCGCACTAATGCAACGATTTCACGTGTATAGGAAATGCCATCAACCCCAGCAATCTTAATAACGTCGGCTAACCAATCTTTTTTGAGTTGCGCATCGGACTCAGAAATCAAGTCAGCATTCACTAGTTCTTGAATTAACTGTGGCATAACAGCATCTGTGTCACGGCGCATCCATTGGTTGTTAATCCATTCCAACTTCTTTTGGTCAAACTTTGCGTTGGCTTTTGATAAGCGTGTCTCATCAAACATATTTTTAAATTCTTCAAGTGAGAAAATTTCGTCCTCACCCTTAGGTGACCAGCCTAGCAAGCCAATAAAGTTAACCATTGCTTGTGGTTGGTAACCGAGTTCTTTATATTGTTCGACAAATTGCAAAACATTTTCATCACGCTTTGACAATTTTTTACCCGTCTCACCATTGATAATCAATGCCATGTGCCCAAACTTTGGCACGTCCCAACCTAAAGCATCGTAAATCATCATTTGCTTTGGTGTATTGGAAACGTGATCATCACCACGCAAAACGTGAGATATCTTCATCAAATGATCATCCACTACCACGGCAAAGTTGTAAGTTGGCATGCCATCAGCTTTTTGAATGACCCAATCACCACCAACTTCCTTGGCACCAATTTCAATGTGACCCTTAACAATATCGTCCCACGCAAAAACTTTTTCCTCTGGTACGCGGAAACGCACAACCGGCTTAAGCCCTTGCGCCTCAAATTCAGCATACTTAGCTTCGCGTTCTTCGTTAGTCAAGCCTTCATATTCATAAATATAATGTGGTGCTTGTTTGGCAGCTTGTTGTGCTTCGCGCTCTGCAGCTAGTTGTTCTGATGTTTTGTATGACTTGTAAGCTTGTCCATTGGCTAGCAAAGCATCAATAAATTCTTGATAAACACCCTGTTCATTACGTTCCGATTGGCGATAAGGACCATAATCTCCTGGCTTATCAGGACTTTCGTCCCAATCCAAACCAAGCCAAGCTAGGTTATCCAGCTGTGATTTTTCACCGTCAGCAATGTTACGTGCTGAATCTGTATCTTCAATACGAATAATGAATGTGCCGTTATAATGGCGCGCAAAAAGCCAGTTAAAAATTGCAGTTCTCGCGTTACCAATATGTAAATGTCCCGTTGGTGACGGCGCATAGCGGACACGAATGTCTTCTGTCATGTGTTATCAATCTCCTATTTGTGATGTAATCACGATTTGTCTAGCTACTAGTATACAACAATCAGTAAGCTAGTTCCAATAGCAAGGCGAATGCTATTCATACTGATAAACTTTTGGCAAAAAAACGAATTTGTTTGTCATAAAAATCTTCAGGTGGCGTCACTAAATCGGGATTTTCAAAGCGAATAGCTGCTAAAAAGTAACCAAAATTTAGCCAAATCATATTCATAGTGGCTGCTTCAATGTCGACTTGGTCACTAATTTTGTGTTGTGCGCGCATATCCGTAAAATATTCTCTTAACATTTGCTTGAATTGGAGGGGTATTTCTTCAACTGCTCGGCTCATTTCTGGCATTCTAAATGATTCTTGGACCCCAACTAGAACGATTTCTTGATGATTGGCTTGAAATTCTTGATAAGTTTGAGACATCGTCATCAAATCTTTTTCGACGTCACCGATGACAACCATGCCATCAAAAATGGTCGATAAGTCGTGCAAATGACGCTCGACAACAGCTGAAAGCAATCCTTCTTTATCAGTGAATTTACGAAATATCGTACTGGGATTAACACCAGCCACTTCGGCTGTCTTATTGATAGTTGCCGATTGATAGCCACCCTGAATTAACAAAGTAATGAAAGCATTTAAAATCAAATCTTGTTTTGATGTTGGATTAGTTGTCATATCACACCTCTTCTTAGCTATATTATCATATTTCTATTTTAAAAGACTGTTATTCATAAATGCAAGCAAGCACTTGCATGCAGAACATAATAGTGCTATTCTGTTGTCAGCAAATAAAAAGGAGAGCCACATGAATTTCAAAAAATTTCTGCTCAACAAGGGTGTGATTGGCGCACTCATCATCGTTTTATTTTACGGATTATTAATGGTCGGTATTTATTTTTCTGGCTACAAAGCGGTTCCTAGTAAAATTGATCAATTACCCGTCGCCGTCGTTAGTCAAGACAAAGATAGCACAAAGCTCGCTCATCAACTAGAAGACGCTTTGCCATTTAAACATATCAAGAAAAATCTCAGTTTGTCCGAAGCAAAAGCGCAACTTAATGATCGTAAAATTTATTTGATTATTAACGTTCCCCAAAACTTCAATGCTAATTTGAAAAAAATAGATGGCAAAAGTACAGCCAAATTAAAGTTTTATATCAACTATGCTAATCCAACGACTGCCGTCTCTGCTATGGAAACCGTGTCAAAATCAGTTGGTGCCAAGGTACAAAAAAATGTCTTACTTCAGCAAGGCAAAGGCGTCTTATCAGCAGCAACCCTGTCTCAATTAGAAACCGAAACAAAATCTTTGATTGCAGCAAATCCTACTCAAAAGGACGCTATTTTAGCAAAAGCCAAGGCAACCCAGCAAGCAGCAACTACAAAAATTAACCAAACCTACGCTAATGTTGCCAAATCATACCAATATGATATTGTGAAGGTCAACAAAGTGCCAACCGGCATGCAACACAGCATGGCACCTTTCTTTATGTCACTATCTTTCTATATTGGTTCAATGATTGCAGCCATGCTCATTGTAATGGCATATAAATCATTTGCACCATTAATTGGTCGTTGGCGGTCGTATGTTTACACTGAAATCGCTATTGTTATGATTGCCATGTTTGCACCTCTATTGATTGTTGGTCTCAGCAAGAGCATGATTCATTTCAGCACGAACGTCTATTGGCAACTATGGTTTTCACACACACTAGAATTGTTCGCAGCCCTAAACGTCAACTTAATTTTCTCATTGATATTAGGTCAGCTGGGTATCATGATCAATATGCCATTCATGCTGACGCAAGTTGTGTCTGGTGCTGGCTTAATTCCACGTCCGATTTTACCTGGATTTTTCAAAGCCATGAGTAATATTTCACCTTGTTTTTATTCGATTCGCGCTGATTACAACATTTTGTACGGTGGCAATCACACAGAAACACTCTGGCTTCAACTTTTCGCCATTGGCATTGTGACAATAGTAATTCATCTGATCATTGTCGCATTTCAAAAGAATAAAAACCCACTTATCGACGTCGCTTAGAAGTTGCAAAAAGGACCACATTCCCATAGATGCAGTCCTTTTTGATTTATAAATTATGTGTCACGTTTTTGTTGGCAACGTCATTGTCTTTAAGCTGGCGTTTCAGTTGCTTGAGTTCACGATCGGAATTAGCTAAGAGGTAGCCACCACAACCATAAATAGCAGCTTCTGCTAAAGAAATTAGATTATGGAAATATGATGTTGCTATAATTGCCACAACAGTGACTGCAAAATAAATTCCCCAACGTCCTGAAAAAAAATTTTTTGTATATTTCATTTTTATTTTCCCCGTTAATATTTAGTAGCTTTACCAACACCTACCCATTTGGCACTTACATTATAATCACAAGACCAACCACCGTAAAAATCTTGACGAATATAATTCAGTCCTCCGGGCCAATTATTTGGCGTTCTGGAGTCAGAACCCTCCGGAACACTGAGCGCCTTTTCAGGGCTTTCCCAGGAATCATTATAAAACCAATCATGTATATGGGGATCAACTGTCTGAGCCATAGGATTTTGATTATTAGTTGTCACTAAGCCAAATCCACGATCCGTTACTTTGTCTGCTGCATCTCGATATTCAGAACAAACATGGTTAAAATCATTGGCATCAATTTTTGCCATTACGCTTAACAACCAGCCAAGCTCTGGAACTTTTGCTAACAAATCAGATACTACTGAACCAACTGGTTTTGAAGAAGCAATCGCTGCCTTCATTGCAGAATACAATTTGATTGTTTGAGCATAATTCCACGCTTCAGCTTGCAAAAGTGCGACATGTCCTTTATTTTTATCCCACGCGTTATTTGGAACCACAACACCACCATTAGCAGAACTCATCAAGACTTGATTGCCATTTCCCCGCGTGACTGCCTTATTAAACAAATCATTTTTGTCTATCTTTTCCCATTTTCCATTCGTATGAGGAATCAACAAATAATCATCTGTGTTAATTAACGAAATATCCTTGTTACCCTCAATCGCCGGTGAAGTATCTCCTTTTGAATTACCATCATCATGTTCAATATTTTGGTCAGAAATATTTATTTGTTTACCATTATCCATTGTGTAACTTTTGCTTGCCTTGACGTCATTATCATAACTGATACTCTTATCAGCAAATGCTGTAGATAACGGCGAGATGGCTAGAAAAACAACCAAAGCTCCCACTACCTTATTCACAATTTTTCTTGTCATATTTCTTCTCTTTTCTTTAACATAAACTTCATTATTACACCCTTTTATGAATTTTCAACGACTATTTTGATATTTTTTTGTGAAATCATTCTCATTTTTTGACAAAATAAAAAGCCAGTTAAACTGGCTTTTTAAATATTACCCTAGCGCAATTTTAAGCGCTTCGCTCAAGGTTGCGACGCCAACGATTTGAATATCACGCGGCTTGGTAATCCCATTTAAATTGTTTTTTGGTACAATTGCGCGTTTGAAACCAAGCTTTTTTGCTTCTTTTAAACGCCCTTCAATATCAGCAACACTGCGCACTTCACCAGTCAAACCAATTTCACCAATAAATACATCACTAGATTGTGACTCTTTATCATAGTAAGAACTCGCAATCGCAATTGCAATTGCCAAATCAATGGCTGGCTCATCAAGTTTGACGCCCCCAGCCGCCTTCAAATAGGCATCTTGATTTTGCAGTAGCAAATTAGCACGTTTCTCAAGCACAGCCATAATAAGTGACACACGGTTACGATCTAATCCAGCAGCGGTCCGTTGCGCATTCCCAAATACAGTCGGTGTGACCAAGGCCTGCAGCTCAACCAAAATTGGGCGTGATCCTTCTAATGCCACCACAATGGCCGATCCGGTTGCACCAGCCAAGCGCTCCTCAAGGAAAATTTCAGAAGGATTAGCAACCTCAATTAACCCACCATCACGCATTTCAAAAATGCCTAATTCGTTAGTCGCCCCAAAACGATTTTTGACAGCACGTAGAATACGGTATTTGTAGTGACTATCACCTTCAAAATATAATACCGTATCTACCATGTGTTCCAAAATTTTTGGTCCCGCAATAGCACCATCTTTGGTCACATGACCGACGATAAAGATGGAAATATTATTGGTTTTGGCGATTTGCAGCAAATCAGCCGTCACCTCACGAATTTGTGAGACCGAGCCAATGGCGGACGTGATATCTGGCTCTTGCATTGTTTGAACCGAATCAATCACCACAAAATCCGGCTGTAAACTTTCAATTTGTTTTTTGATAGCCGTCATATCCGTTTCCGGATAAAGGTAAAATTCGTCATGCCCAACGCCCAAACGATCAGCGCGCAACTTAACTTGGGTCGCAGATTCCTCACCGGTTACATACAAAACACGACCCGCTTGCGCCAATTGCCCTGACACTTGGAGCAATAACGTTGATTTACCAATACCCGGATCGCCACCAATCAGTACCATTGATCCCGGTACGACACCGCCACCAAGGACACGATTTAACTCCTTTAGTTGCGTTGCCACCCGTGGGGTCGCCTCAGACGTTACTTCGTTAATTTTTTCAACTTTGGCCGTTCGACCATCAAGGCTGACACGGCTCTTGCGATCATTGGTTTCTGGTTGAATTTTTTCTTCAACTAATGTCCCCCACTCACCACAATTCGAGCAACGCCCAAGATAACGAGCTGATACAAACCCACAATTGGTACATATAAATTGCGTTTTAACTTTAGCGATAGTTATTCTCCTTTCAGCTGTTGATAAAATGACTGGGCTTGCGCTTGATACTCTGGAAAACGTTTGTCCGCCGCCAAACTATCAGCGTCACGTGTAAATTGACCTGTTTTTAACATTCGAATATAGGACTCAGAAAATGGCCAGTCAGCTTGCTGGGCACGCGCTATTTCAAGTGATGTATCATAATTGACCCGTCGAAAATCAGCACTCGCCACGCCAACAATATCGTCTAATGTCAATAACAAATACTGTGCAATCATACCTTGTTGCGTCAGTTGATACGATTGTCCCACTGTCCCAGTATTCAAAATACGGTGCATCCGATATGGCTCATAAACAATGTTGTCACATCGCATGATTTGAGCATGAACATGCGCATATATTGCCATGTCCGCATCACTACCTTGAAATACTTTATCAAAGTTGGCTTGTGGTGCGTCGGGCGATAAATCACCACCATAATTCTTATTGGGCTGATTATGCATGAGGTCAATTTTTAACCCTGCGCGTTCAACACGACGCTTAATTGGTAACTGCCTAATTTGATCAATCTCTGACTGATTAAATGCCGCATATTCGCGTGACATCCAAGCCAAAAAGGCAACGTCCTTAGCATTACCAAAATCTATTGGTTCGCCAGCTTCAATTTCAAAATAAGTTGATTCCCAGTTGCCTTGTAAGAAAACCGTAGTATTCTCCTGTTGCAGCAAATGGTAACTCGCTACCGTGCCAGGGCCAAACGTTGTGATATCACCTAATGACCAAAACTCAGTCACCCCATTCGCCTTGGCATCAGCAATCACAGCCTCTAAAGCTGTTAAATTACCATGAACATCTGCTAAAACACCTATCTTTTGTTGCATGTGATGAATTGCTCTCCTAATCTTGATTCATGAGGTGGATTGGCGCAGTAGGTAATTCACGTATAACCGCCTGCAATGCTGTTGGCTTAAAGTCAGCTAAATCATTGGTATCACGCCATATTACAGTTTGCTCCCACGCATCTTTAGCAAATAACTTGGTCTGATCAGCCTGCTCAACCAGCCAAGTGAAATTAATTTCATTCGTCTGCTTGCCACGAAAAACAAACAAATTTTCTGTGATGGCAATCAATCGTACCGGTCGGACGTGAATGCCCATTTCTTCAGCAAATTCTCTAACAATGGCAACTTGACTTGTTTCGTCAAACTTAATTTTGCCGCCCGGTAGGGCTGAAAAATGATGGTCGTTGTCGACATTAACCGCCACCTGATGTTGTTCGTTAAAAAAGGCGCCTGTCACGCGCAACTTAAAATCGTGTTCAACCCCTCGCCAAACAATATCTGTCGCCTCATCTGCCATTAATTTTGACCCGTTGACCCAAATCCGCCTTGTCGTTGTTGTTTGGCAACTTGATCGTCCCCGTCAGCTAACAAGTATGGTAAGAAAATGCCTTGACCAATACGTTCACCTTTTTTGATGTGAACATCTTTGATGCCAAAATTAATGAACTGGAAGAAAATTTCCCCTTCGTTAGCGTCATTATTATAGTAGTCGGCGTCTACAATGCCAATTGCATTTGGCATCATGATACGCTTTTTGATTGGACCGCTAGAACGTGACACAAGCTGTAAATATTCGCCCTCAGCCATATATGCTTTAATACCAGTAGGCACCAAAACAGGCTTTAAAAGGTCTTGTAAATCGGCATCATCACGGATACCTTTTAGTTTACCAAGGGATAAAATGTTGAGTCCCTTAAAAAAAGGATTACTCAAAACGCTTGGCAAGGTAACGTCTGCTGATGCTTCAAAATCATATCCAGCCGCTTGTGTTGTGCTTCGCTTAGGCAAGTTTAAACCAGCATTAGCATATTGACTTACTATTTCAAAACCACGTGTCATCTTTCAAATACCTCATTAATTGTTTATATTTCATTATACGTTATTTTGGTCAAATTTTAGACAGCATTTTTGTCACTTAACTGCTCTTCTATTGTTATAATGTAGACAGAGGAAATCATTATGGACTTTCAACATGAAAATGGTCGTTATTTTTTGGAAAAAGACGGCAAAACAATTGCAGAAGTGCTCTATACCACAATTAATGATGGCAAAACCTTGTCACTTAACTCGACAATTGTTGACCCGTCACTACGTGGTCAAGGCGTCGCACGCCAGTTAGTCGATACTGTCGTCCATGAAGCACAAACCAATGGTCAGACAGTGAAACCCGTCTGCTCGTACGCGCGCACTTTGTTTTTCCGCAATCCCGACATTTATCAGGAGATTGAATACAAGTCATGAGTTCAACACAAGATTTGCAAAAGATTATTGCTGGCCGACGTGCCGCTGAATTTGTTCAAGATGATATGGTGGTTGGCATCGGTTCTGGTTCAACCATTGCCCACGTTATCACGGCATTGGGTGAGCGTGTTGCCAATGAGAATCTCAAAATTGTTGGCGTCCCAACTTCCGAGAAAACCCGTCGTAATGCGGCTAAGCTAGGCATTCCCATGTATAATGTCGATGATGTCGACAAAATTGATTTGACGATTGATGGTGCCGACCAAGTGGCCGACGACTTTTCAGCCATTAAAGGTGGCGGAGCCGCTCTCTTATGGGAAAAAATTGTTGCTTTCAATTCACGTGAAAACATCTGGGTCATTGACCAAACCAAACGTGTCCCAAAACTCGAACAATATTTACCCGTGGAAGTCATTCCTTATGGTTCTGAACAATTGTTCAAGCGCTTTACCGCAGATGGATTCCACCCAACTTGGCGATTAGACCAAAATGGTAATCCTGTCCGAACCGATTCGGCAAACTTCTTGATTGACTTGCATTTGCCAGTCATTGAAGACCCAAGGGCTTTGGGTGAAGAACTTATTGGTATGGTTGGTGTTGTCGAACACGGTTTGTTCACCGATGTCGTCAATCAAATTGTGATTGGTCATGAGAATAACGTTGAAATTATTAAGGCACCTTGAGGGGCCTTTTTTTGATGTCACAAAACATAACATAGATAATTGGTATACTCGATCTATGCGGTAAACTATTCTCATAACCTGCAAGGAGAACCAACATGCGTACAGAATCAGATTCACTTGGTCAGATCGAACTACCCAAAGATGTCTACTTTGGTGTTCATACCCAGCGAGCTTTGAATAATTTCCCGATTTCAGATAATGTCACTCACCCAGAAATTATTCGCGCCTTTTTGGAAATTAAGCAAGCAGCTGCCCAAACAAATGCCACGTCAGGAAATTTAGATCGTTCTATTGCCAAGCATATTGTTAGCGCAACTAAATTACTTCTCAAGCAACCAATTGATTCTCGTATGTTTCCCATTAGTGACATTCAGGGTGGTGCTGGTACAAGCACCAATATGAATGTCAATGAAGTCATTGCCAACATTGCATTAGAGCAAATTGGGCGCGCTCGTGGCGACTATCAACGCATCAATCCCAATGATCATATTAATATGGGTCAAAGTACCAACGATACCTATCCAAGCGCTGGCAAAATTGCCTTGATTCGTCTGCTGACACCACTATTTGAATCATTAGAATCGCTAGTTGACGCACTTGGCAACAAAGCTGACACGTTCTCTACGACTTACAAAATGGGTCGCACACAGTTACAAGACGCCGTACCAATGACGCTTGGTAATAGTTTTCATGCATGGCTAAAGCCTTTACGACGTGATATGCTACGGATTACAACCGCCCGCGATGCGCTATATATGCTTAATATGGGCGGCTCGGCCATTGGTTCAGGTATCAATGTCAGCTATCACTATCAAGTCCACATCGTCCCAAACCTTGCTAGTATCACCAACTTGCCTTTGACACAGGCACATGATTTATTTGACGCCACCTCTAATTTAGATAGTTTTGTGGCGCTATCAGGTGCTCTTAAGTCACTGGCGGTCAACCTATCAAAAATGTCAAATGATCTAAGACTTATTAGTTCCGGTCCACGTTCTGGTCTCCATGAAATCAATCTACCGGCTAAACAAGCCGGTTCTTCCATCATGCCTGGTAAAGTTAACCCAGTCATTCCAGAAGTAGTCAACCAAGTCGCTTTTGAAATGATCGGTTTTGACGCGACCATTACAGCAGCGGCGGAGGCTGGACAGCTTGAGCTCAACGCTTTTGAGCCCATTATCTTCAAAAGTCTGATTGCCGGTATTGAACATTTGACCCGTGCAATGGATACACTACGTATCAATGCGGTTGATGGTATCACCATTAACAAATCACGTTTGTCACAGGATATTGATTTGTCAGCTAGTTTTGCCACCGCAATGGCACCAATTATCGGCTACCAAGAAGCTGCCAAAATTGCTAAAGAATCCCTACGTACTGGCAAATCGCTACGCCAGATCGCTGAAAATAAAGGTGTCTTCAGTGAAGATGAACTGGCACATATCTTCAAGGTGGAAGACATTGTCATCAACGCCCGAACACCAGAGCATGGTCTCGTGTTGCATGCCCCCAAAGCCAAAGCATAGTCAAACCCAAAGTAGTCAGAGGACTACTTTTTTTAATCGCGCAAACTAATCCCAACAATACCGACAATAATCACCAAAACGCCCCAAAATTGCCAGCCAAACGAGAACGGATGATGTAAAACAATCACGCTCAAAATGATTGAAAAAACTAATTCCATCGCTTGTGTTGCTTCAACTTTGGCTAATGATTTGATGTTCTTAAAAACCATTGAGGTTGCGTGGAAAAAGAGTGCCGTAGCAATAACACCTGAAGACAGCGCCACCAGAAAAGTTGCCATAACTGTTTTGCTGCTAGGGGTGCCGTTGACAACAAAACTAATCCCCGCAAGCAATAGCCAAGTCGGTGTTGTACAAATCAACATCCCCCAGATTCGCTCAATCCCACTCGTTTTGGGCGCTATCATCATGACTTGACGATTTCCCAAAGGATAACAAATCGCCCCAACAAGAATTGCCAACAAGGCTAAGTAGATATGCCCAGTGATATGAATTGTCCCCATATA
This sequence comes from Leuconostoc sp. UCMA20149, assembly GCF_030400235.1. Lineage (NCBI taxonomy): Bacteria > Bacillati > Bacillota > Bacilli > Lactobacillales > Lactobacillaceae > Leuconostoc > Leuconostoc sp. UCMA20149. Next base: position 13,420 of record NZ_VJYC01000022.1, on the reverse strand, counting down.
TTGCATGACCGTCATCAACACACCAGCCAAAATTAAACCCATCCAAGGCAAGCTTTGCCACGGAAAAGGAACTTTTGGTCTTGACGTCTTCCCTTTAACACCTAAATTGAGCAATGGTGTCGTCAAAACACCACAAACAATTGTGCTTTGCCAGACGCTTGCCACCAACCAGCCCGGCAAATATGCGCTTGCTAAGCATAATGGGACATAAAACAGCACAAAACAAAAATGACTCCACACCCACCATGACACCGGTTGCCGACTGATTGCTTGCTTCACGTGTTTAAATGACCCACCGAGTGGTACTAAAATAACAGCCATCATGGGCAACATCCACAAAAATCGCAGCGACGCAGACCATAGCCAAAAACCGTTTTTGTTCGCAATAATTTCATTGAAAATAAAGGTCAGTGAGAAAAAGAAGGCAGCTAGCACACCAATGAGAATGGCTTTGACACTTATTTTCATACATAAACCCTCCTTTTTCTGATTACTAACAAGTTACCAGTAAATACAAAAGCATACAATAAAAATATTGTATGCCTTATAATGTTTAATAATCACAGATACTTAGGAGAACAACCATGAATGATGACTTGTCTTGGGTGCCAAGCGAATTACCTTTGCAACCACCGCTTTACCAATCGCTGTATCAAAGCATTCAAAACGACATTGAAAACGGCATGCTGCCACCCTATAAACAGCTACCTTCCCAGCGAGAACTATCCTATTTTTTAGACATTCACTTCACAACTGTCACACATGCTTATGAATTGGCAATCAAACAAGGACTACTCTACTCAGAAAAAGGTCGTGGTACTTTTGTATCGCCTAATGGTGTGCGCGACAATACAATTCAAGCACAAAATAACGCATCACATATCAGCGATTTGGGTATTCTCAATATGGGATCCACGCCTAATAGTCTTGCAGAAAACACTATCAAACTAGCTATGTCACACGTCACATTAGCAACTTTGTCACGCTACTCTACCAACGCTTTTGACGACCAACAGTACCGCCAAATTTGCCAGCAGTGGTTTGATTATTTACAGGTGCCCATGAACAAAAATCAATCAACTTTGATTACCGGCGGCGGGCAGAGCGGCTTGGCAGTCATCTTATCTGGCTTATTCAAACCTTATGACACAATCGTCGTTGATGAATACACCTATTCAAATTTCATTGAATTGGCGAAAACACTGCATATTAAACTGTTGGCCATTGCACAAAATCAAGACGGCATGGATCTCGTTGCACTCGAACACTTACTCACCACTCAAAAAATTAACGGTGTTTACGTCATGCCATTTTTATCCAATCCAACCAATCGTTCCATGCCACTGATTCGGCGTCAACAGTTAGCACGATTGAGTAGGCAACATGATTTTATTATCATTGAAGATGACTATTTGAGACACTTAAATACACAAAAATTGCCTGCCATAATTGATTTAGCACCACAAAACACAGTTTATATCACTAGCTTTTCTAAAATTGTTGCGCCCGGTTTGCGCGTCGCCTTTCTCTTGTATGCCCAGCAATTTGATCGACAATTGCGTCATTCATTTACTAATTTAAATTTGCAAGAACCGACGCTAGACTTTGCCATTATCCGCTATCTGATTGAACATCATCTTATTGAACCTTTAATTCATTACCAAAGTGAACAAATAGAACGTCATGTTGCTGTTTTTCGTGAAATATTTGATTTCAGCGCCCCCAGCAGCCCTTTTCAATGGGTCAAAATTAATCCTAAGTTGGAAATTGGAAAAGTTAAAGACGATTTGGCGCAACAAAAAATCCATGTGCTGTTGAGCCCCCAATTTCAAGCTGGTGGCTGGCGGTCGCACAGGGATTATTTTGTCAGAATTGCAATTGCAGGTATTAGCGATACAGCGCAACTGCAACACATACTGTTACGCCTTAAACCTATCATCAGGTAAGCAGGCGTTGTTTATTTTAACAGTGCTAACGTTGGCTCATGTAAGCGCCCGTTGAAATATTTCACCAATGCACGTTGGTACAGTTCAGAATTGTCTGCGACTTTACCAAACAATGTCAAACTTGCTTGGAATTTTTGCGCATCGACTTCACCAAATAATGCCACCGGATCAGAGTCAGGCAAATTCAGAGTGGTCATGACAATCGTTTCTAAACGCTCACGCAATGTATCATCAGCAAGATAATCGTTGGCTTCTTGTTCGCCATCAATACCATAATACATTGCACGCGCGCTGCTACCCAAACCTTTTAATTGTGGTAGCACAAACCACATCCAATGGGTTTGTTTTTGCCCATTGGTTAATTCTTGAAGTGCATCTTGATAGGAATTCACACCAATGATTTCACCATTTTGGGCGTCAAGAAAGCGTTGTAGGATACTATCAACCGTCAATGTGTGCGCTTGACCGGTTGCTTTGTATTGCTGATACACTCTAAAAACAGCGTCCCCAGAAAACGTTAGCGGTGTGTGGGCAATTGTCTTTGGCGACATCCAACGCTTAGCGTCAATTTCAGTGTCATCAATTTGGGATAACTCATCATCCCACGCTGTTAACAAATAAATCGTTGTGTAGAGCTTCGTGCGGTCACCATTGGGATAATGGGCAACATAGTGGCGCCCTGATACTGTTCCTATCAGTTGTAATTGTTGTGGATCCGCAACGATACCACCTTCTTCAAGCGATTCACGCGCTGCATTTTCCTGCCACGACATTTCTGGCTCAACGTAGCCACCAGGGAAAGCCCACGCATTGAAATCACGATTAAAGACCATCAATAGCTCGCCTTTTTGATTTTCAATGACGGTGTCAGTAGTGGCCGTCACCAATTCAAATTCATGACCAACTTTTTCACGTATCTTAGCAATATAAGAATCTTGATAGGGCATCTTTTTCCTCCTTAAACGCTGAACTTGTTGACAATAGACGCAATGTCTTTGAGCACCAACGACATCGTACCATCCGCATTATTGATAAATTCGACTTTACTATGATCTTGATAAATATCAATCGGAATAGATAATTCAATACCGGAATCCAATTTAAACTTTTGGACGCGATACTTTTTCTCGTATTTGGTCGTGTTGGGGACAGCAACAGCCTTTGGAATCGCCTTTTCGGTCACTTTTTCAGTGTATTCTTGCTTTGCACTGATATTATTGGTGAAAACTTTTTCGGCGATCATGTCAGTGTCAATTTCACCAGTCGCCTCAATGCTATCATGGATAACGGTTTGTGTGATGGCGAGCGCTTCATGCTCTGGTTCGTCGTATTTTTCAGCGATGTTTTTAACTGTGCGCTTAATCGTTTGAATATTTTCTTTTACCGAAATGTCAGGTTTTATTTCGAGGAATTTTTCGGAAAAATATGGCACGCGGTGACCATCAATGAGGTATTTCTTTTCTAGCAGTTGATAACTATCATCGTTTAAATCAACCAATATTGCTTCACTGACCGTTTGCGTCGCAGCGGGCAAAACCGCTTGATTTAGCACCAAGTTATTCACCATTTTGTCGTCTTCGTATTCGACAGCATGTGCATAACGTGGCGCAAAATCCAACTTTATCAACCCAAATACAGGTCCTTCGTCCATCGTCGCTTGAAAACTCAACAAATCGCCGGGGTGAATTGCTTCACTACCAGCCATTGTGTCAAATAATTTAGCAGCGAGTTGCGTGGTCATGGTCGCAAAATCATCTTGCGCCAAACTTTGTTTGAGATAATTGTCAGCGGTGAGATGTCCTGTCTTGATATCACCTTGCATCACCTTGGCGACAATCTTGTCAATATAATCATGAACGCCGGCGTTATCAACGTTCATTTCAGCTTGGGAAGCAATTAAACTACCTGTGTTCGTATCTAAAATATGCAAAATGGCATGTTGAATAATCATCGTAATGTCTGTTTTGTGTGGTTAACACGCAAAAAGTCCTTTATCTATTTTCTTCATTGTACCATTTTCACTCATTACTGTTATTACTCTGGCGTGTCACTTAACGTCCAAGTTAATTCTGATTCTAGTTGTTTGCCTAATAAATTGGTCGACAAGGGAGCATTAGGGTTCAACCAAATGCTGAAATTTTTGGTGGTGTCATGATTAAAAGCAATGTTCTTGGTCCCAGTCGCTGATGTGCCCGACCAGAAACTGCTAGCACTCGTTGATAAATCATTACCGCCATATTTAATCTTCAAATTTGACTTGGCAATCGTAGCTGATTCACCATCAGTTGCCCAATCACTTGTTTGCGCCACGGTAACATGATACGTTTTACTGCTGTCTAAACCTTCTAAAGCTACTGAACCAGTTGCCATGTTGGTTGCCAACGGACTATTGCCATTAAAGAAGTCATTGGCTGCTAACATGCCAAAATTAATGCTATCAACTGATACAATACTTGGCGAAGCTTGATTCTTGTTCGCCCAAACATACGTTACCGGTCGAACCGCATTTTCCCACATTGCAGTGGTAGAAACCTTGTCACCTTTTGGATTCAAGGCAGTGCCATTACCAACAATCTGCCAAGCCGCATCATTCGTGACGTAACTTGTGCCAGGAATCGTTGTCCCAGCGGCTGGTGCTGCTTCAAATCCGGGGTCGTCTGGGAATACTGTCTGTTCACCAAGCTTAACTTGCCAAAGGTTGCTGGCTTGTTCAGATTCAGGATCAAGCACTGACATCGCGCTAAACATGAACATAACTGGCGAATCAGTACCTAATCCATCCTCCGGACTGTTTTTTAACCCAGATAAATTAAATGAACTAATGTCTAAAGTCTCTATGAAACTTGCTAGAAACATTGCTTGCATATTTTCCACGCTCGCTGTATTGAAATGTGATAGATTTAAGTGCCTCACGCCATTCAATGCAAACATAGCAAACATATTTTTGACATTACTAGTGTCAAAGTTAGACAAATCTAACGCCGTCAAGTTAGTCATCATTAGAAACATACCTGCCATATTCTCGACCTTATCAGTATTGAAATGACTCAAATCAAGACTATTCAGTGATAATTCTGAAAACATAAAACTCATATCCGTTACTTTATCCGTGTTAAAACCACCAATATTCAACGTTGACAAACTATATAATCCTTCAAACATTCTACTCATATTCTCAACATTACTAGTATCCAGATTTGTACTATCAAATGAAGTTAAATTTTCAAGACCAGCGAACAAATTACTTGAATTCACTGGCGCTGCAATGTCAGCATCAAATCTAATGGCAGTGACTGATTGTATTAAACTAAAACTCCAACCAAAAGTATTTTGCAAATTGTCATAAACTGGCTCAGCCAGCGCTGTGGGCGAGCCATCTTCAGACTGATAAAAAGTCAAAACACCATCATCTGGATTCAAATACCACGGTGAATTACCATTAACACCACGCCACTTTTCAATATGTTCCCAAACGTATGTTGTTGTAACTGCACGGCTATCACTTGGAATGTCAGCACCGGAAATCTCAGCCCCAGTCGGCGCATGATCAGTCCCCTCACCAACAATTTGCCAGCACTTGCCACTCACGTAATCGTTGCTGGCTCCCGGAATAGTCGAACCCACAGTTGGATTCTGAATATTGGCGTTGTCATGAAATGTTTCGTTTGCGCCAAGTGTTAGTTTCCATAAGCTACGATTATACGTATATAGCATGTTTTCAACGGTACACCCTTGGGCGAATATAAAATGACTCAAATCCAGTGCCTGCACATTTGTTTGATAAAACATGTAGTTCATGTTGGTCACTTCACTGGTATCAAAGCTATTAACGTCAATTGTCGCTGCGTCCGAATAATAAAACATGTAACTCATATTAGTCACCGCACTGGTGTCAAAACTATTCAAGTTTAATGTTGTTGCTTTTGAACCAGCGAACATGTAACTCATATCAATGACTTTACTAGTGTCAAAGTTACTCAAATATAACGTGGTTGCCACTGAATTATAAAACATGCCACTCATATCCGTCACTTCACTGGTATTAAAGCCACTCAAGTCTAGCATTGTCGCTTTTGAACCACAAAACATGTAATACATATCATTTACTTTACTGGTATCAAAACCACTCAGGTCTAGTGTGCTTGCTTTTGAACCATAAAACATATACCTCATACTAGTGACTTTACTAGTGTCAAAACCACTCAAATTAATCGTCGTTGCAGCTGAATTATAAAACATGGCGTTCATATTCGTTACCGACCCGGTGTTAAAACCGCTCAAGTTGAGCGTTGTTGCGGCTGAATCAGTAAACATGTACTGCATATCAGTAACCGCATTCGTGCTAAAACTACTGACGTCAATCACCGTTGCTTTTGAACCACCAAACATGTGTGTCATATTAGTTACTTCACTGGTATTAAAACTGCTCAAGTCGAGCGTTGTTGCGTCTGAATAAGCAAACATGTACTGCATATCAGTGACCGATTTCGTTTTAAAATCACTCAAGCTGATCGTCGTTGCGTCTGAATAAGCAAACATATTTCTCATGTCGGTAACCGCACTCGTGTCAATGCCACTCAGATTTAGTATGCTGGCTTTTGAACCTTGAAACATATAACCCATATCAACGACCGATTCCGCGTCAAAACTACTGACGTCAATCGTCGTTGCAGCCGAATACGCAAACATCCAACGCATATCAGTTACTTTACCAGTATCAAAGTTACTCACGTCTAGTGTGCTCGCTTTTGACTCATAAAACATGTCGACCATTGTCGTCACTTCTGATGTATCAAGATTCGCGCTATCAAACTTTTCTAAATTGGGTAAATACATGAACATACTATGACTATCTGAAGGTAGCTTGGCACCAGTTGAAAATTTTATTTTCTTAATCATTGAGACATAGCTTGCGAACTCGGTAGAATTATTAATGGCACCCTCTGCCAACGTTCCCGCTCCAAACTCCAAAATGCCGGTATCTGGGTCCAGCGTATATGGTGACGTCCCATAAGTCCCTGTGATTGTCTCAGTTGCTTTTAACTGTGGTGCTAACGTCGGTTCACTTATTTTTTCTTTTTGCGCTACATCCGGCTTATCTGTCTCAGGCACAGGGTCAATCTTTGGTTCTGGCTGGACTTCAGCTTCTGCTTTATCATTATCAACCGAGGTACTAACCTCAGACTGTCTTTTTGGCATTTTAAAAACTTTATCCAGCAATGCAGCCGTTTTTGTTTTATCGTGTGTTGCCGATTTCAGATTAGATTGCTCAGCAGCCACGGCAGCTACCATTTGTGCTGGGCTTGCGCCAACCAGTAACAAAGTTATCGTTAATAAGATGGCTTTTCTAACATATTTTTTCATGCAGCATACTCCCAGTTTTATCGTCATCATTTAGTATAAAGTGGGGGGGGTGAAAGAAATTTGCGCAAAAGATGACCATTTTGTGAACAAATCATACAAAAAAACCAGTTCATCAATAGATGAACTGGTTCAATCATTTAACAACTATTATTCAGTTACAGCTGTCTTTGCAACCACTGCTGAAATGACTACCTTGCCGTCAACTAAGTCAGCGCTCAAAGCCTTTTCACCGGGGTTATCCAAGTAAAAGTCGGTCACTTGGTCACGAATTTGTTGCTCAATGACACGACGTAGTGGACGTGCACCCATGGCTTCGTCATAACCATCCTCAATCAAATGATTCTTGACTGCTTCAGATACTTGCAATGTCAAGTCTTTCTTAGCCAATGTCTTGTTCACATCGTCTAACATCAAATCAACAATTTGCTTCAAGTCCGCCTTTGTCAAAGCGCTAAACTCAATCACACCATTGAAACGGTTCAAGAATTCAGGGCGGAAGTAAGGTGCCAACTTCTTCATCAAGTCTTCTTCATCACCTGCTGCGCCATGACCGAAGCCGGCGTTTGATGTAGCAATAATGACTGTGTTCTTAAAGTTAACCACATTACCTTGACCATCAGTCAAGCGGCCATCATCCATCACTTGCAATAGTAATGTCAAAACTTGCGGATTAGCCTTTTCAATTTCGTCTAGTAAGACAATTGAGTAAGGATTACGACGTACTTTTTCTGTTAAGGTGTTGCTGTTGTCGTCATAACCAACATATCCTGCCGTCGTACCAATCAACTTTGATACGGCCGTCAAGTCAGAATACTCACTCATATCCAGACGGACAATGTTTTCCTTGCTACCGAACATATCCAACGCTAACTGCTTAGCAAGTTCGGTCTTACCAACACCAGTTGGTCCAACAAACAAGAACGAACCAATTGGACGATTGCCTTCATCAAATCCCGCACGATTACGGCGAATTGCCTTAGCAACCATGTTGACAGCTTCATCTTGACCAATGACTTTACCAGCCAAGCGATCACCAATTGTCTTCAAGCGTTCAATATCTGAAGCACCCATTTGTGCAACGGGAATACCAGTCAAACGTTCAACTGATTCCGCAACATCATTTGGCGTTGCCACAACTTTTGTAGCATCTTCAGCACTATTGATTTTCTTCTCCAAATCAGCAATTTGGTTCTTATATTTCAAGGCTGCTTCATAATCTTCATCACTAACTGCCTTTTCTTGCTTTGCTTTAACATCAGTCATTTGCTTTTCTAGGCTGACCTTGTCAGTCACTGGATTCTTCGCTGACAAATGTGCTGCTGTCATGTCCAACAAATCAATCGCCTTATCAGGTAATGACCGTTGTGGAATATATTGAACAGCGTAATCAACCGCTGCTTTTAAGACATCTTCTGGCAATGAGACGTGGTGATGCTTCTCGTATAACTTAGCAATACCCTTCAAAATCTCAAGCGTGTCCTTTGGACTTGGTGCATTAACCGTTACTTCGTTGAAACGACGTGCCAAGGCAGCGTTTTTCATGATTGTGTTACGGTACTCATCTTGTGTTGTGGCACCAATTAATGAAATTTCACCACGACTCAAGGCAGGCTTGATAATATCAGCCAATCCCTTGCCACCATCTTCGCCACCAGTTGAACCAGCGCCTAAGATTTGATGAATTTCATCAAAGAATAAGATGATGTTACCTGCTGTCTTGACTTCTTTCATCAAGTTTTGGATATTTTCCTCAAAAGCGCCACGGAATTGTGTGCCAGCTTCCAAGCTAGAAATATCAATGCTATAAATTTCCTTATCTTTAATGGCTGCTGGGACGTCCCCATTGACAATCGCTTGTGCCAAGCCTTCAACGACCGCCGTCTTACCAACACCGGCGTCACCGACCAGCACAGGATTATTCTTGGTACGACGACCTAGAATTTCCGCTGTTTCTTGAATTTCTTTGTTACGACCAATCACTGGGTCAAGCAAGCCATCACGTGCTTCTTGCGTCAAATTACGACCAAGCTTTGCCAGCATACCTTCTTGCTTAACTTGTCCCGGTTGTTGTGCCATTGGACGACCATTACCAGCCACTTGACCAGCTTGCTGACTACCTTGTGGCAACTGACCACTTTGGCGATATTGCGCAAATTCCTCTGGTGTGACTTCGCGACCGTTAATCAAATAACGACGATTTTCCGAATTCATACCGTTCATATTGCCCATCATGTTGTTAAAAATGTCATTCATATCTGATCCGAATGGATCATTGAAAAAATTATTGTTAGCCATAGTTTAAATTCCCCTTTTTATCTACGTGCTTGTGCTTCCCCAAGCACTTGTTTACTGTTCATCAAAATAAAGTTTCTCAAGTTCTCTGAGCACTTCCCACATTGCTTTGTGTTGTGCCTTCGCGAGTGCGTCAAGATCGCGCATATTCAAGCTCGTTGCGTCTGATTGTGTTTTATTAAACGACTTGTGAATCGTTGTATACCCGTAACCAGAATCCTTCGCCACACGATAAATCGTTAGCGAATTATCATCTAAATATGCTTTAATATCAAATCTCATTGTCAATCGCCGTCCTCGTTAGTTTGACCACGCACACGATTGTGGGCGTAGTCTTGTATAAAGTTGCTGCTTCTAAACATCTAGTTACATCTCCTTTATCAAAAAGAGGCTCGTGAGATTTCATCACTCACTTTTCTTGTTCCTCTCTACATTTATAGTATAACACATCTGTGATATAACACAAGTGTAAACTATTGTATTTCTATTTTATTACATTAGTTGTTTTTTGCCGGTGTTGTCATGATAAACTAGATGTTATTGGAGAATATCATGTCAAAAACACCCTATCATATCAACTTACCTGAAGAAATTGTCACTGAATTGAACTTACACCCCGAGCAATCCTTTCATTTAACTTTGCGGAACGGATCGCTTACGCTACACCCAATAGACGGTCAAAATGAAATTCAAACGTTATCACTGCGACATTTCTTAGTGCCATCAGTGTTGGCGGCATTGTTATTCATTGGTTATGCATTTTATCAACGAGAATTTCAATTACCACTAGGCGGCGATAATTCAATTGCCAGTGCCGTTATTCTTCTGGGTGAACTCAGTGGTATGCTCAGTTTTTTGATAACTTATATTCAAGAAGTACGTCGTCAACCCAATTCACTCAAACGCAAAACGAGCTGGCGTGTTTTTCCTGCCTTACTAATTGCTTTTGCGATTATTTTAGCCTTTATCACATCCGGTTTCTTTTGGGCAATTAATTACTTATTTCAAAATGTAACCTTTGATTTATTCACTTCGGTAGTGTTATTTGTTTTATTTGACGCAATTATCAATTTTTTGATGATTTATGCCGCTTTGTCGATTTCAACTTTATTTATTACTGCGATTTTTGTGATGACTATGATTGGCGGCGTGTTGATTGCAATGGTAACTAACAGTTCACGACTATGGTGGCAATATAACTTGAGCTTTTTAGGAACCGACGGCGCTCTTGACGCTTGGCAATTTAACGCAACTTTGATTTTGGCTGGCTTAATTTGGATTGCCTTAGTTGATTATTTGTTTGTGCCACTACAACAAGTCATGCGCGGCAATCACCGACTGATTGCTTTACGCGTTTTGCTAACATTAGCTGCCATCTCACTAGCAGGTATCGGCGCCTTTCCAAATAATGCCGGGCAATTGCACTTTATTCATGATCAAATTGCTAACGGCTTAGTCTATTTTATTTTAATTTTGATGGCTGGTAACCGTTGGTTATTGCCCAATGCACCGCGCGAATTCATGGTTACGTCATACGTTATTGGTAGCATTTTAGTTGTCACAATGCTGTTATTTCAAGTCGTTGGTTATTTGTCTCTGACTGCTTTTGAAATCATTGCTTTTGGTCTGACATTAAGTTGGATTTTATTACTATTACAAAATATTTACCGGCTATACTATCATGCCTACCAAACATTTGTCGTCAAAATTTCTTGAGGTGCCTTTCCCTTATCCAAACATGGTATGATTAAGGACGTAACGAACCGCTATTTGGCATTGCAATGCAGAAAGTAAAACATGACAACAAAAAAAAAACGACCCTATCAAAATGGTCACAATAGGAATCAACAAAAACCTGCCTATAAGCAGTCATTTAAAGGCAACCGCCGACCCAATCATGGCGCACAAGACGGGGTCAATGTTCGCGTTGGTCAAAATTTCCCATTAACAATCAAACGATTGGGCATTAATGGTGAGGGTATTGGCTATTTCAAACGCAAGATTGTCTTTGTCCCCGGCGCTTTACCAGACGAAGTCGCTGTGGTGAAAGTCACGGAAGTCGAACCAAAATACATCGCCGCCAAAGTGCTCAAAATTCGTGAGAAATCACCACAACGTGTCAAACCACTCGATGAGTACGCTGATACTGTAGGTGGCTTTGAACTTGAACACATGACATATCCGGCGCAACTCGCCTTCAAAAAGGACGTCATTGCCCAAGCTCTTGAAAAATTCCAACCCCGTGGCTGGACACACTATGAATTACGCGACACAATCGGCATGGACAACCCATACGATTACCGTAACAAAGCGCAATTCCCCGTTCGCAAAATTGGCGATAAATTAAGTGTTGGCATGTACAAACGTGGCAGTCATGAACTTGTCGATTTGCCCGTTGTACACACGCAAGACCCAGCCACCATGAAAGTTATCCGCAAGGTCGCAGAACTACTCGATAAACTGTCTGTCTCCATCTATAATGAAGATAAAAATCGCGGTACTGTGAAAACAATTATCGCCCGTGTTTCACACACAACAGGTGACGTGCAATTGACTTTTGTCACGCATACTGATGGTTTCCCGGGAGATACGGCTTTAATTGCTGCTATCAATCAAGCATTACCCGAAGTCGTGGGTATCTTCCAAAATTACAATCCCGGTCGTACGAGTTTGGTGTGGGGTGAGGAAACGCTTAAATTATGGGGCCGTGACACCATTGAAGAGACCATTCTCGGCAAGACCTTCCAATTATCACCTCGGGCGTTTATGCAACTCAACCACACGCAAATGACTGTGGCGTACGAAGAAGCATTAACCGCGCTAAATTTGACCCATGCGGATAAACTCGTTGATGCCTACGCTGGTGTTGGAACGATTGGTCTAACATTAGCAGACAAAGCTGGCGAAGTGCGTGGCATGGAAATTGTGCCAGAGGCTGTTGATGATGCCAATGACAACGCTGCACGCAATAATATCACAAATGCACATTATGAAGTTGGTACAGCCGAAGCCTTGTTCCCAAAGTGGCAGACGCAAGGCTGGGTAGCAGACGCTTTGATTGTTGATCCCCCACGTACTGGTTTAGACACTGCTTTACGGCGCGAAATTCTACGCACAAAACCCGAGAAATTTGTTTATATTTCATGTAATGCTTCCACGTTGGCACGCGATTTAGTGGATCTCGCACAAGTCTATCAGGTTGAGTATATTCAAAGTATTGATATGTTCCCACAAACTGCCCGTTGGGAAGGTGTCGTTAAATTAACAAAACGAGGTTAACCATGCGCGGTGTGATCCATCATATTGAAATGAATGTTGCTAACTTGGAGAAATCACGTCAATTTTGGCTACCTTTTTTAACAGCACTCGACTATGAGATTTATCAAGAATGGTCGTCCGGCTTTTCAATGAAATTAGATGACACCTACTTAGTGTTTGTCCAAACCGAAGACAACTATTTATCACCAAGTTTCCATCGCAAGCACAATGGTTTAAATCATCTGGCTTTCCATGTCGCATCACGTCAGGAACTTGACCACTGGCGTAACTGGATTCATGAGCTTAACCTGAAAGAATTGTACCCGCAACAATATCCATACGCTGGCGGGCAAGATTACCAAGCTCTTTATTTTGAAGATCCAGATCGTTTAAAAATTGAACTCGTTTACCAAGAAGTCTGAGTCATCAGGCTTTTTTTCTACCAGAAGTCAAGTGTTTCAATGCATTTAGCTTCTTTTTCTTATGATGCAATTGATAATAAAGTACTACTGAAATAAGCCGATGTCTTCACATTGGTTTTGCAAAATGTTAGGCTTATA